>WBXI01000087.1 GCA_008933025.1 Verrucomicrobiota bacterium | reverse complement strand
GACTTCCTTGCCAACGACGCTCCCGATCCCGACCTCTTGCCGGACACGCTGTATCTCAGCGACGGAACCACCCGCCCGGTCGGCGCCGTCCTCGGCGCGGCCATCGGCGGCACGCTCTCCGCCGGCAACCTCCAGCTCACCGCCACCGCCGCGATGCCCCCGGGCTGGACCTACCTGCGTTTCGGCAACCCCGCCACCGCCGGTTTCGAACTCAAACATGTCCGGCGCGCCGACGGCACCGAGATCGCCTTCGGCACCAACGTGTGGTTGTCCGACCGCCTCATCCGCGGCGGCGAACTCCGCCCGATCCGCACCAACCTCGTGCATCTGCTCGACCACAATGGCTCCGGTGCCTACACGCTGGTCTTCGCCCCTGTGGTGGTGCCGGTCGCCGATTCGACCGCGCCCTCCAGCGCCGTGGTCGCGTTGCCGGCCATGACCAGCCGCGCGTCCTTCGCCGTCCAATGGGGCGGCACCGACAACCCCGGCGGCAGTGGCGTCGCCACCTACGACATCTACGCCGCTGTCGACGACGGACCGTTCGTCAAGTGGCTCGACCGCACCCCGCTCCAGGCCGCCGTCTACAACGGGCAAAACGGTCGCCGCTACGCGTTCTACAGCGTCGCCACCGACGTCGCCGGCAACGCCGAACCCGCTCCCGCGGGCCCGGACGCCACCACCCTGGTGGACACCTCGAACCACCCGCCCACCATCGCCTTCGCGGGCGATGCCACGGTCGGCGAGGGCGACCTCGCCCGGTTTGTCCCGGCATCCAACGACCCCGACGGGAATGTCCTGACGTTCACCCTGCTTCCGGGCGCACCCGCCGGCATCGTGTTCGACACCACCACCGGCGGTTTCCTTTGGCAGACGTCGGAATCGGACGGTCCGGGAACCTATGCCATCCGGGTCCGGGCCAGCGACAACGGCAGCCCGGCCCTGAGCGCCGAAACCACGCTGCAACTCACCGTGCGCGAACTGAATTCCCCGCCCACCCTGAGCGGGACCACGGACCATCTCGTCAACAAGGGCACCCTCCTTTCGCTGTCGTTCTCGGCGAGCGACGCCGATCTCCCGGAACAAAAGGTGACCTTCGGCCTGGGTGCCGGCGCGCCCGCCGGCGCCTCGATCAACAAGACCAACGGGCTCTTCACCTGGCGTCCCACCGGACTCCAGGCCCCCAGCACCAACCGCATCACCGTGCTGGCCACCGACGACGGCAGCCCCGCGGCGAGCGCAAGCCGGACGTTCACCGTGTTTGTCCGCGACACCCGGGCCGACCTGCTGGTCGTCGCGGGACACACCAACGTCTTCGTCGGCCAACCCGGCCTCGTGCCGCTCTCCATCAACTCGCCGCCGGAGGTCACCAACGTGGTCTTCGACCTCGCGGTGCCCGCCTCGCGCCTCGGCGCGCTCGCGCTGGGATCGCTTTCCCCGGACGTCACCTCGGCGACGCTGGTGCCGCTCGGGGCCAATCGGTCGCGCATCGCCTTCAGCCTGACTTCGGGCGGGTCCGTCACGACGGCGCGGCGGGTGGCGGACCTCGCCTTCACGGCTACCAGCCTTCCCGAATCCATCATCGTCCCCCTCGCGCTGGAACACGTGTCCGGCACCAGTTTCGGCGGGCCGGTTTCGTCGACCGATGCCCGTGACGGCTACGTGATCGTGGTCGGCGACGAACCCGTCCTCGTGCTCGAAAACCCGGCGCGGCCGGAAATCACCGTCTTCGGGCATCCCGAGGTTTCCTACACCATCGAACGCCGCGACCACGTGGATCGGGGCGACTGGATCCCGCTGGAAACCGTCACCCTGGACGGCGCGTTCGGAACCTATTGGATCGATGCTCCCGGCCAATCCGGTTTCTTCCGGGCCTCGACCCCGAGGCGCGATCCCTGACGGTCCGTCCGGGGCCGGACAAGCCTCGCTACCCCGCGCCCCGGCGGGGTAGCGTGTCCACGGGCGGGGCCGGGATTTCCCCGGTCGCCCCTTCCACGTCATGCTCCCCAGCCTCTTTCCAAAGCGATCGTCCGGGAGCAGTCCGGCCAAAACCATCCCGGCGTCCATCCGCTTCGCCCCGATCCTCCCCGAACTCGCCCGGACGCCGACGGACGCTGTCTTCGCGCGCATGAAGACCGCGGCGGAAGGACTCGGGGACGCCGAGGCCGCCCGCCGTCTCGAAGCCGACGGCCCCAATGTCGTCGTCGGGGACAAGCACCGCGGTTGGGCGTGGCGTCTCCTGACCGCCGCGCGGAATCCGCTGGTGATCCTGCTGGGCATCCTGGCGGGCGTGTCCCTGGCCACCGGCGACGCACGGGCCGCCTCGGTGATGGGTCTCATGGTCGTCCTCGGCGTCTCCCTGCGCTTCGTCCAGGAATCCCGCGCCGATGCCGCCGCCGCCAAACTCAAGGCGATGATCACCGTCACCACGACCGTCGTCCGCGCCGGCAGGACGCTGGAAATCCCGCTGAAAGACCTGGTGGCTGGCGACGTGGTGACCCTCGCCGCGGGCGACATGATCCCGGCCGACGTGCGGGTGGTCGCCGCCAAGGATCTCTTCGTGACCCAGGCGGCCCTCACCGGGGAATCGATGCCGGTGGAGAAATTCGCGGTGCCAGAAACCCGCGCGGACGTGGCGCCCCTCGAGGCCGGCAACCTGGCCTTCCTCGGCACCAGCGTCGAGAGCGGTGCCGCCACCGCGGTGGTGCTGGCCACCGGACCCCGCACCTATTTCGGCGGCATGGCCGGCAGCATCACCGGCGCCCCGGTCGAGACCAGTTTCGACAGGGGCATGAAGGACTTCACCTGGCTGATGATCGGCTTCATCGGCGCGATGGTCCCCCTCGTGTTCGTGATCAACGGGCTCACCAAGCACAATTGGCACGAGGCGTTCTTCTTCTCGGTCGCCGTCGCGGTGGGCCTGACGCCGGAGATGTTGCCGATGATCGTCTCCGTGTGCCTGTCGAAGGGCGCCCTCGCGATGTCGCGCAAGAAGGTCATCGTGAAGCAACTCGGCGCCATCCAGAACTTTGGCGCCATGGACGTCCTCTGCACCGACAAGACGGGCACGCTGACCATGGACCAGGTCATTCTGGAGCGGCATTGCGACGTGATGCAGAAGGAGAGCCAGGACGTCCTGCTGCACGCCTATCTCATCTCCCACTTCCAGACCGGCCTGAGGAACGTCCTGGACCGCGCCATCCTCCGCCACCGCGAGGCCCACGAACAGTTGTCGGTCGAGAACTACCGCAAGGTCGACGAGATCCCGTTCGACTTCACCCGGCGCATGATGTCGGTGGTGGTGGAGACGCCCGACGGGGACCACCAACTGCTCACCAAGGGCGCGCCCGAGGCCGTGTTCCCCCGGTGCACGTCCTTCGAGTTGGACGGGGAGATCTTCCCGATGGAACCGATCCTCGTCGGCGACCTGATGCAGCAATACCAGGAACTCAGCGCGGACGGCTTCCGTGTCCTCGCCGTCGCCCAACGCCATTTCGACGAGCAACCCCACATCACCAAGGACGACGAACGCGACCTGGTCCTCAAGGGCTACATCGCCTTCCTGGACCCTCCGAAGGATTCCGCGGCGAGGGCCATCCGAGCCCTCCAGGGACACGGCGTCACGGTGAAGGTCCTCACCGGCGACAACGATCTCGTCACCCGCAAGGTCTGCCGCGACGTCGGGCTCGACCCGGGCACCATCCTCCTCGGCGGCAGCATCGAGACGATGACCGACGACGCCCTCGCGGGTGCCGTGGAGACCACCCACGTCTTCGCGCGACTCTCGCCGGCCCACAAGCAGCGCATCATCCGCGCGCTCCAGAAGCGGGGACACGTGGTGGGATTCATGGGCGACGGCATCAACGACTCGCCGGCCCTCCACGTCGCCGACGTCGGGATCTCCGTGGATTCCGCGGTCGACATCGCCAAGGCCGCCGCCGGGGTGATCCTGTTGGAGAAGGACCTGATGGTGCTCGACGACGGCGTGATCGAGGGCCGGAAGGTGTTCGTGAACATCCTCAAATACGTGCGCATGGGGGCGAGTTCGAACTTCGGCAACATGTTCAGCGTCCTCGGCGCAAGCGCCTTCCTGCCGTTCGTGCCCATGGCGCCCATCCAGGTCCTCGCCAACAACCTGCTCTATGATTTTTCCCAGATTCCCATCCCCACCGACAACGTCGGCGAGGAACAGACGGCGAAGCCACGCCCCTGGCACATCGGGGACATCCGGAAATTCGTCCTCTTCATCGGGCCGGTGAGTTCGATCTTCGACTACACGACGTTCCTCGTGATGTTCCGTGTCTTCGGCTGTTCGGACACCGCCCACGCCCCGCTGTTCCAGACCGGTTGGTTCGTGGAATCGCTGGTCACGCAGACGCTGATCATCCACGTCATCCGGACCAACCGGCTTCCCTTTGTCCGCGGCCGCGCCAGTTGGCAGGTGAGCGTGACCACCGTCCTGGTCATGGGGATCGCCATGTGGCTGCCCGCGTCGCCGCTGGCCGCCGCATTGGGATTCGTTCCCCTGCCCCCGCTCTATTGGCCCATCCTCGGCGCCACCGCCCTGTGCTACGTGGTCCTGACCCAGACCGTCAAAACCTGGCTCCTGCGACGGATGTGGATCTAGCCTGCCGACCCAGAGCGGTCGTCACCCCTCATTTCCCGGCGGGAGTCGCCGGCTTGGAAGCGAACACCTTCACGTCCGGATAAGGCGTGCCACGGGGGCCGGACGCGATCGGACTGCCGTCCACGCGACGGATGTCCAGGTTGCCCCGCTCGGTCCAGTGGAGTCCGTCCGTCGATGTCAGCCAATGGGCCACGTCGTCGCGGCCCTCGGAGAACATATGGTAGGTTCCCGCATGTTTGACCACGCAGACATCCTCGATCCAGCCCTTGTCGTGGATGGGGCGGTCGCCGGACCGCGTCCAATGCAAACCATCCCGCGAGGTCGCATGGCCGAGGAAATGGGTCGTGGCGCGGCGATCGTTGTAGCCGTTGTACCACATCTGCCACCGGTCGCCGTCCCGAAGGATATAACTGCGCTCGCGGATGCTGCGGTCCCAGGTATCCCTGCCGGTGCCGGCGAAGACGGCTTGTTCGGAGATTGCCCGGAAATGCACCAACTCCGCGGGGAATTCCGGACCGCCGGGAGACCGGCCGGCGTCGGCCGCGGCCACAGACAGGGAGGCCGAAAGGATCCCCGCCGCGATCCAACCGGCGGCATTCGACGACGATGGGATGGCACCCGCTCTCATATCGGGACCCTGTGTCGGCGGGTCGCGGCGGGCAAGCGACGAACCGCCGGCCGCAAGCCCGGGGTGCCTCCCGCCCGTGTTGCCGGCGCCGGCGGGGCCCGTGGGCTCAGTCGCCGGTGGGACTGCCGGGAACGCAGTGCAGCAAACCGGGAAAGCGCAACCGTTCGGCGTTGAACTTCTCGTACGTCACCACGTCGGCCTGTCCACTGAACCCCGAGAGGATGCCGCCCCTTTTGCCGTGGCGTCGGCCGAGTCCCTCGCCCTGCGACGGATAGCTGCTCGCGTCGTTGTAGCAGCTTTGGCCGGGGAAGAACTTGTAGTAGTTCTCCTCGTCGGGTTCCCAGATGAAATACGCCGACGGATCGAAGGCGGACAGTTTGTAGGTCTTGGCCGCCAACGCGCCGTACCCGCTCACCGCCCCGTTCCAGACATAGGTCGACAATTTGTTCTGCCGGATCGCGTAGTACTTGTTCTGCGCCTTGTTGGTGACGTCCGTCGGGCAGATATACACCTTCGCGTTCCCGGTGAACGGCCAGAGTTGGCCGCCGCCGTAGGATTTCTGGAGGTTCGTGAGGACGAGCGCCGGGGGTTGGCCGCCGACGGGCGCGTACAGCCAACCGGTGTAATCGTTCCCCCAGATCGGATTCGGCATGTAGTCCTGGTAGTCGGTGGCGTACATGACGGTCGCCAGGGAGATCTGTTTGTTGTTGGCCATGCAGGCGGTGCGGACGGCGCGCGCCTTGGCGGACGCCAGCGCGGGCAACAACATGCCGGCGAGGATCGCGATGATCGCGATCACCACCAGCAACTCGATCAGCGTGAAGGCGCGCCGGACCGCGGATTCGTGGGGGGGGGTCATGTCGTGGCGCTCCCGCCAAAGAGTCGGTATCGCGGCCGGATGGAGGCGTCAAGGCAGGGTTTGCCGCGCTGGGCCCGACTGGGCCCCGCATGGGCATCCCGCGGGTCTCGCCTCCCCAACCGCCTGCCCATCGGCCAATCGCCGCCGGAAAGGGCGTCGTTTCCCGCCGGCGCGACGGACCGGTCGACAACGGCTCCGGCCCCGGGCAAGGTGCGACTCCTCGCCGCAAGGACGTCGTGCGCGGACCGCCCCGTCGCTTTCGGGGGAACCGATCGCGCGGCCGGCCCTCCCCATGGGAATGATGGGCCGGCCAACCGGACGACTCACTTCGCGGACTTCGTGTAGAGATCGAGGCTGGGCTTATAGTTCCGGCGCTCCTTGTCCATGTTGCTGGCGACGGTCCACGTGCCCTCGCCCAGCATGTAGATGGAGGCGCGGTCGTCGCCGATGGATTGCGTGTCCGACTCCGACGCGCCGGCCTTGATGTCCGTGAACTTGACGACGTTGAAAGGCCCCGAGGTCTCCACCTTCACGGTCCCCTCGGCGTAGAGGGCGACCTCGTCGTTGGCGCCGACGATGCGGAACTTGAACTTGTCCTTCTTGATCTCGATGACCTGGGTATAGGACTTGCCCTCGGGCGACGTCTTCTTTGCGGACCACTTGCCTTCCAGTTGGGCAAGGTCGTCCGCCAGCATGGCGAACGTGGACAAGGCGAACAGGGCGAGGATGCCGGCAATGCGTTTCATGCGATGGGATGGATGGAGTTCGGGGACGACCTTGCAGGGCACGGATCGGCATTCAAGTGCCAATGCGACGGGATGCGCGTCGTTGTGGGAGACAGGCCGCCCTACCCCCCGTCGTCGGACCGCCGACCCACGTTGGCCGGATGCGCCAGCGCCCCGCCGGCAACGCGTCGGGAATGGCCGGACGTTCTTGGACGGGATCGACGGGATGGGGAGCGAACGATGGTTCCGCGGTGACTCGCGGCTTGCGAGCCGGCGCCTAATGCCGGGGGCTTCCGCCTTCGTCGACGGCCGCGCCGTGACCGAAGGTTCCGTCGGGCCGGCGCAAAATGTCGTCCTTCGTCCACAGCTTCCCATCGGGCCCCGCGGAACGAAGTTCGAAACGACCCCCGCCTATCGCGTGGACGAACAATGGTCTTTGCCAACGGTCCACCAATTGTTGCCGCGCGTTCAGGGCGGGATGGGAGGGCGGCAGGAACGCTTCCCCGGCTCCGTTGCCCCCGAGAAACAGCCGCGCCCAGTCCTCGTTGGATCCCAGTGGCCGGTTCGCCGCCCCTTTCACCACCAACAGCGTGTTCTCGACGAGCCGCGACATCAGGACCAAATCGTTCTCGCACGTGGAATGCTCCGACCCGTATCCGGCGAGTATCGATTCCCCGGCCAACGGCTGCCTTCCCGCCGGGGCCCGGAGGGCGCCCGTGTGAAGCTCGGCGACCATCGCCACCGGATTCGAATCCGTCGGATGCGACTCGATTGCCGCCGTGGATCCAGGCGTCTTCCGGCAGCCCGGCGGGAGCCACCACGCGAGGAAGCACGCGGCCAATGCCGCCACCATGAGTCCGCGATGCTTCACGCCTTCATGAAGCCCAGCGGGGGCTTGGCCGAATTCGGATCCCAGAAGTTGGCGATGTTGGGAAGCACGTAGCCCATGCTGCCGGCGGGAACCCCGAACCACCGCAACATCTCCGCGACGTAGGCATCCACGGACGTCGAGGGCAACAGCCGGCCGCCCAAACCCACGTCGTCGGGACCATCCAGCGCGAGATCCGGATAGGTGCCGAGCACCCGGCCCCCGTCCACCTTGCCGCCGAACACCATGGCGTTGCCGCCCCACGCGTGGTCGGTCCCCAGCCCGTTCGAGCGCAGGGTCCGGCCGAAATCCGACGCGGTGAACGTCACCACGTCGTCCTGCAGGCCGAGCAATTCCAGCGCGCGCTGGAAGGCGCCGACGGCGGCATCGAACCCCGACAAGAGGTCGCGCTCGGTGTTGAGCAATTCCGCGTGGTTGTCCCAACCGCCATAGGTCAGGAAGAACGTCTGGCGCCGGAGTCCCAGCGCGCCGCGGAGTTTGATGGTCTTCGCCACCGCGCGGAGCGTCGTGGCCAGATAATCGTTGCCGAAGAGGGCATCCACCGCCGGCCCCAGGTTGCCCGCCGCCGAATCGAACTGGGCCTGGAAGAACTCCTGGGAGGCATCGCTTTCGCGGGTCAGCCTCGAATAACTCTCGGTCAGGAGGTTGGCGTAGCGCTGGCCGAGCGTGTCTTTCAATCCCGAGTTCTTGAGTTGCAGGGGATCCCCCGCACCCCCCGCGGTGCTCCGGGCCAGCGACAGCGCGCCGTACGGGGTGATGACGAATTGCTGGGTGGAATTGCCGACCTGCAGCGTGTTGTTCCCGTCGAGGGAAATGCTCATCGACGTCGAGCCCGTCGCGTGGGCGTCGTGCAGGATGTCCGCCGCGCGTCCCGCCCAACCGCTCAACTGCTGCATGCCCTGCGGCACCGCCGTCTGCCACTGCTCGATCTGGTCGCTGTGGGAAAACAGGGCCCGCGGCACGGGCAACGCCGCGTCTTTCCCGGTCTCCCACGCCTTGAACTGTGCCTTGGTCACCGGCTGGACCAGGGTCCCGATGTTCGCGACGAAGGCCAGGCGGCGTTTGCCCGCGAAATGACCGGTGCCATTGGCCATCTGCTGCAGGTTGACGCACGCCGGATGCAACCCGAGGTCGATGGCCGGTGCCCCCAGGGGCAACAACGATTCCCGCGCCAACGCGAGCCCGCCGGGCGTGCCGGCCGCCCCACGGGAAGCGGCGTAGACGCCGTGGCGCGCCGCATCCGTGGGCACCAGCAGGTTGAAGGAGTCGCACCCGCCGTTCAGGAAGATGCAGACCAATGCCTTGGAGTCGACCGGCCCGTCCGCCGCCGCCAACCGGTTGGCGAGGCCAAGGTTGACCAACGCGTTCAATACCGCGGACGAACCGATGGCCGCGCAGTTGGCCTGCCGCAGGAATCTCCGTCTGGAAACCGGGGTGTTCATGGTCGTTCAGCGTTGTACCGCGCCTTCGGGGCAGGTCGATGCCAGGTACACCCCGAGGAGCACCCGCATCCGGAGTTCCCTGGGACCCACTTGCTGGATCACATCGACGAGATGATGCCGCGTGGCCGGCGACATCAGTCCCCCGCAAAACATCACGTTCAGTTCGTCCGCCAGTTCCCCGGGCGATTCCGCCAGACCGGCAAGCCCGGCGTAATCGGGCGGGAACACATACGCGTCGTATTGGACAAAACCCTTTTCGACGATCTCCCAAAGTTTGTTGGGGAACGCGATGCAAGAGTAGCTGTCGAGGATCTGGAATGCGGGACCCACCAGGTGGTTTTCCGACAGCAACCCGGGTGGCTGGTAGGTGGGCCTGTAGAAATTGAACACGCTCGGCGAATAGCCGGGCTCCTGGAGTCCGGCCCGGCCGAATTCACCCCAGGTCCACCACAGCAGGTTTGCATGCCGGTCCAACCGACCCAACCGCGCCACCGCCATCGCCCGGTATACCGGTTCCTTGAGCCGCCCGAATCGCGGGTCGCCCAGCGCCCAACCCAGATCCCGCGCCTCCTCGTCCAACAGGATCGCCCGCACCACGGCTCCCAACTCGCCGCGCCGGCCGGATCCATCGTCGACGAAGCGCGACGCCACCCGGCCGACATAATTCGAGGACGGATTGCTGGTGACGAGGAACTGGATGAGCTGCCTGCAGACGAACGGCGGGGTGTTGGGGTGGTCGAAGAGGTTTTGCACCGCGTCGTCGATGTCGCGCACGCCGTTCGCCACCGAGGGAGCGCGGGCCGGGATCACCGTCCCGTTGTGCAGGCGCTTGGCGCCGAAATCATGTTTCTCCGCCCACATTTCCATGGGAATGGTGCTCTGGTCGTCCGTCCACCCGCCGTTGGCCCACGCCATGCCACCGAACCAAAGCCCGGTGAACACGCGCGCGAATTCGGCGACCTCCGCGTTGCCATAGGTCGGGATGGGCCGCCCGCCCCCGTCGAGCTTGCGCTCCCCGTTGGGCTGCAGTTGCCACAGCCCGATGCTGAACAACTGCTGGATCTCGCGGGCATAGTTCTCGTCCGGATACTGGTTGATCTCGGGCCGCGCCTTCTGGTTGCCCACGTGGCTCAGGTAGCGGCCCATGACCGGGTGGAACGTCACCTCCCGCAGGAGGTCGCGGTAATTGCCGAAGGCCCGGCGGACCAAAACGTCGTAGAACGACGACATGGCCAGCGGTCTCCCCTCGAGATTGGGATCGCGACGCGACGCCACCAGGATCTGGGACAGGGCGAACGCCACCCTTTGTCGCAATTGGTCCGGACCCGCGATCGCCGCCCGCGCGAACGGCGTGGTATAGTTGTTGCCGAAGATCGCCAGCGTGTCCCGGTTGTAGCTATAGGTCAGGTCCACCCGCGGACCGTCCATGTCCTCCATGATCCGCCGGATGTAGGGACGGTGCAGCGTGGCCGGTTGGTTCCGGATCTGGTCCTCGATCCAACCCGCGATCCCCATGCGCCGGACCCGGTCGATCTCTCCCGGCGTCGGGCCGAAAGACGCCTGCTGGAGGAATCGCGCGGCCTGGGACCGCGTGGGCGTCGGCGTCGCGCTGCCGCCCGTGCCGCCGTTCAACCGTTCCACGTAGGCGACATAATCCCCCGCCACCGCGCCCGCGACATTCCCGGCGGCGTCGTACCGCAGCGTTCCCGCGTGCGCGCTGTCCGCCTTGTAGGGGTCGGTCCCCAGCACCAACTCGTCCCAATCGCTCACTCCGTCGCCGTCCGAATCCCGATCCGTCACCCCGACCCGGTAGTACTCGGATGCCCCCGGTGCCGAGCGGCGCGCCAACCGCGCGCTCGAGGTCCCCGAAGCCGTCTGGATGGGACCCGCGTGGGCCGCCCAGTCCGTGAGGTTGGTCCCCACCCACAGCGCCTGCCGTTTGCCCGCGACGAACGGCCACGTCACCACCACCGCGTCGTCGGACACGGCCAATCCGGCCCCGGGCACGGAATGGGCATCGAACGGATCCGTGCCCCACCGCGCCTCGAGGCCATTCGATGCCCCGTCGCCATCCGCGTCGCCGTCGGGCAACAGGCGCCGGGCGTTGTAACGCAGTTGCCACGCCTCGGGCAGGCCGTCGCGGTTCAAATCGCTCCCACCCACCGGCATCGCGCCCGCGAAATCCGGCTTGCTCGCGGGCGACAACGGATCGGATCCAGACGACAGCTCCAGCTTGTCCGAAATCCCGTCGCCGTCCGTGTCTTCCCTCCACGGATCGGTCCCCGCCACATATTCCCCGCGGTTGTCCAAACCGTCGCCATCGGCGTCCCCGGTCGCGTCCGCGGCCGAATGTTTGTCGAAACCGTTGGCGTCTTCCCAGACGTCCGGCATGCCGTCCTTGTCGGTGTCCCGCGTCGTCGCGAATGCCGGCAGGGTCTCGAGCGGCGTCGGGGTGATGAAAAGCCGGACGCCCGGATGCACGTTCAGGCTCGGCTGGTTGGTGACGTTCGAGGCGCTGCGCCAGGTCGCCGTGCCGCCGTCGATGCTGTCGCTCGCCCTGCAATTGTCGAAGGCGCGGGAAACCACGACGCGCTCGGAGGTCAGGTTGCGGATCTCGAACGACAACCGCCACGCGTTGGCTTCCGGCGCCCGGTCCGCCTTCAGGAGGAAGCGGAGCCGGTCGGACACATCGGCATGGCCGTGACCGCTGAACCCCAGCGCCTGGGTCAGGTCGACCAGGGGATTCGCCGGGTCGTTGTCGTTGAGATCGGAGAACGGCTGTCCCGGCGCGCCGAAACCACCGGTGGATTCGACATGCAGCGAATGGGTGAGCGCCCCGAACGAATACCGGAGGCTCATGGACAGCGTGCGCCATGCGCTCTGGGCGTTGTTGACCGCGATGAATTCGGCGAACACATCGGATCCCCAGACGGTGGCCGCCAGCGCGCCCGGGGCGTGGTCCCAGACGAACTGGACGTTCTCCAGCGTCCACTCCCAGTGCCCGGGGTTGGCGCTATAGGCCGGCAGGTATTCCAAAAAACCAACCCGCTGGCCCGGATTGCGATTCGCGTCGGTCCCCAGCAAAGCCTCCTCCCGGTCCGAAACCCCGTCGCCGTCCGTGTCCGCCAGGAATGGGTTGCCCGGAACCGTCGCGCCCAATTCCGCCCCGTCGGAAAGATGGTCGCCATCCGTGTCCGGATTCGTCGGATCCGTTCCCATGGCCACTTCCCGACCGTCTTCGATCCCATCCCCGTCGGTGTCCCCCAGATGCGGATCGGTTCCATGTTGGTATTCCCCGAGGTTGCTCAACCCATCCCCGTCGGGATCGGCCGCCGCCAGTGTCTTGGTCCCCGGCTCGAGCCCATGCTGCATCTCGTACCAATCCGGAATCCCGGAACCGTCCGCATCCAGATCGCGATCGACGATCTGCACCGCCGAGATCCCGATCGACGTCGAATACTCCGGCGTGAGCGTGACCGTCGCCGTCGGCCCGGCGAGGTTGGCATAGCGCGTGAAGTTGCCGCGCTGCGCGTTGGTATAGCCCCCCTTGACCTCCATGGGACTCCCGAAAGCCGCCGAGCTGGTCACCCGGATTTTCCGGATCCGCGACGCATCGTTGCCCAACTGCACGCGGCAAGGCGTCTCGTCGTACGGGGTCGCCACGTGCACGTAGAGGTCGTAATGGGCAAACGGGATGTTGCCGAGGGTCACCACCGCCGGGTTCGCCGGGTCCGCCGCGATGAACCCATCCATCAACCGGCGGTCCGCCGAGCCTTGGTTCCGGCTCGCCCCGGTTCCGGCATCGCTCCAGCTCACCGTCAGTCCCGGCACCACCTGTCCGTCGCTGCGTACCAGTTGCCCCGCCAATGGTGTCGCGATCTCGGCGTTCCCACCCGTCAGCGCCCGCCACGGAACCATTGCCAGCGTCTCGTTCCAGCGCGTCTGCGGCACCACGCCCGCCGTCTCGTCGGTGCCGATCGTCCCGTCGGGATCATTCGCGCTCACAAAGTGGATCCCGATCCCGCCCCTGAACACCGTCGGCACGCTTGCCGCGCTCTTCGGATCGGTCCCCACCCGCCGCTCGAGCGAATCCGGCGCCCCGTCCCCGTCGCTGTCCACGGACAAGGGATTCGACCGGATGGGGCCGTTCGCTTCCAGCCCGTCGGGAATCCCGTCGTGGTCGGAGTCCGCCACCAGGGGATTCGTTCCCAGCAATCGCTCCGCCCCGTCGTCCAACCCGTCCCCATCGGTGTCCGCATTGTTGGGATCGGTCGAATTGACGCCGCCGTTGTACTCCTGCAGGGCGGTCAACCCATCGCCATCCCGGTCGCTGCCCGCGTCGCGCGGATCCGCGTCGCTCAGGCGGTTGTCGTCTTCCCACCACCGCGGCAACCCGTCCCCGTCGGCATCCGCCAGCGCGTCGGGTTGGACCTCCAGTCGGAGGTAGTCGAATTGGATGACATAATACGCGTTGGGAATCGTCGGGCCGACCCGCGCGATCTCCACCGTGTTGGGGCCCGCCGTCGCCGCCACCTTCGATGCCGCGAAATCCAGGACGAGCGTCGTCGCCCGGTCCACCCGGTTGGAATAGAGCAACGTGGCCAACCCGCCGCCGTTCCGGAACCGGATCGCGATGTCATGCCGTCCATAACCTTCCGCCGCGGGGTTTCCCGAGTTGTAGGCGAAATAGAGGTCGGCCAAGCACACGGTGAGGCGCAACCGCGACGTCGGGCCCGCCTGCGCCGCGGTCATCGGGAAATGCACGCGATTGGTGCGATCCCCCTCCGTCATCGCCCGCTCCCACGCCGAAAAGGGCTCGCTGTTCGGCACGGACAGGACGCCCGCCAGACCGTTGAATCCCTTGGGATACGTGCCCGCGATGTAGAAATCGTCGTCGGCCGCCGGATTCTGCGCGGCGTTGTACTGGGGATCGCCCGGCAACCGCGTGACCAATCCGGGTGGCGGGTCGTTGCGGAAGTTCTCGACGGAGAATTCGTCGGTGGGTCGATAGTCCGGGCCCAACGGGTCTTCCACATCGCCGATCTGCCACAGGGTCTCCGCGCGCAACCGCGCCACGGACGACAGCCCCAACCAAAGACAGGCGAGGAGGATCCAGCCGGCGGCACGCGACGCATTGCCTCCGGGGTGGAGGAACCGGGATCCGGGGCGGGGCTGGCTGGAGGGATTCCTGGACATCGTCGTTGGGCAACGCGGTTCGGGACTTGGTATCCGTGCCGGCGCGATACTTCCAGCTCGATTGCGCCAGGCGAGCCGCGCCCGATGCATCGCGACGCCATTGTCAACGTGGCCGAAACGATGACGCGGCATCGGCGGGGCCGAAGGCTCGGATTGCCTTGGAATCAGCCGCCGCTTCCCGGATTGGCCCCCCCGGAACCAGCCCGGGCTCACGACGCCGTGCCAGAGGCACCCGCCCGCGTTGCGTTCCACGCGATGGCGGCGCGGGCCGCGTGCGTCCCGGTGGCAAAGCAACCCTGCATGAGGTACCCGCCGGTTGGCGCCTCCCAATCGATCATTTCCCCGGCGACGAAAACCCCCGGCAATCGCCGGAGCATCAGCGCCCCGTCCAGTTCGCTCCAAGCCACCCCTCCCGCGGACGAGATCGCCTCGCCGATGGGACGCGGACCGGTGAACCGCACCCGGCATTCCTTCGCCGCGATCGCCAGGGCCTTCGCCGAATGAAACGATTCCGGCGTCGAGCAATGCGCCAGCATCGCGTGGGCCGCCTCGCCCATCCGCCATCGGGCCCGGGCCTCGGCGAGGAAGTTGCCCCGCAACGTCCCCAACCGCGCGACGAGTTGGTCGACGGCGAACGTCGGTTTCAAATCCACCGTGATTTCCGGCGACGTCAGGGCGCGCAGCGCCGGCCCCAGTTGGTAAAGCGCACCGCCCTCGAGTCCGTGCCGGGTGACCATCAACTCGCCCGCGACGGACTGGGCACCCGCCCGGGCCGTGATGTTCTTCAGGGCGAGGCCTTCGGCCCGGGCCAGGAACCCGGCTGGCCAGACGACTTCCCAACCGCAATTCGCCGGAGCCAACGGGGCCACCGCCACGCCGAGCCGGCGCAGAACCTCGACCCACCCGCCGTCGGATCCGGTCTCCGGCCAGGAACCACCGCCGAGGGCAAGGATCACCGCGTCGGCCTCGAACGCCTTGGGTTCGCCGTCGACCGTGAAATCCAGGGTCCAGAGGGCGCCGGGCCGGAGCCCGCTCCAACGATGGCGCGGAAGGAAGCGAACGCCCTGGGCGCGGAGCCGCTCGACCCAGCGCCTCAACAGCGGCGCGGCCTTGAGCTCGCGGGGAAACACCCGCCCGCTGGTGCCGACGAAGGTCTCGGTCCCCAGCCCTGCCGCCCACGCCCGCAAAGCGTCGGCATCGAACCCCGCCAATACCTTGGTCCAAAACTCCGCGGGGGTCCCCGGACCACCGTAACGTCCCGCAAAACGGTCGATGGGTTCCGAGTGGGTGAGATTCAGCCCGCCACGGCCAGCCACGAGGAACTTGCGGCCGACCGACGGCTTGGCGTCGAACACGGTGACCCCGGCGCCGCCCAAGGAGGCGACTTCCGCCGCGCGCAGACCTGCGGGGCCCCCTCCGATGATGGCGATCTTGATGCCGAAGCGAAGCAGGCGTTCCCCGGTCGAATCAATCCTCGTTTCGGCAGCACTCCCGTGGGCCGCCGTCCGGTGCGCATCCCCTCCTCTCCCTGCTGCCCGGACCGCATGCCACCGGACGGCGGCTTGGTTGGAAGACCGGACGAAGTTGTCTCCACGGCACGCGACCGGCGGCGTTCACGACCGCGGCAAGGTGATTCGCGTCGGCGCCCGTGATCCCCGGCTCCGCGGTCGACATCCGGGACATGCGCATGATTCCCTCCGCGGCATCCCATGAGGACATTCAGGCCATTGGACCATGTTTCCCGTTTGTCGCTGTTACCGCTCGCGGCCGCGTGTTGGCTCGCCCGCGGCGGCGATGCCTTCGAGGAAATGGTCCGTTCGACGCCCTGGCGCAGCCCGGCAGAGGCCTTGAAGGCTTTTTCGGTTCCCGAAGGCTTCGAGGTGCAACTGGTCGCCGCGGAACCCGACATCGGAAAGCCCATTTCCATG
>WBXI01000086.1 GCA_008933025.1 Verrucomicrobiota bacterium | reverse complement strand
TCCATTGCGCCAGGGCCTTGCCCGCCCCCCCCGCGCTCGCGATGCCCCCCGAGTTGAAACCGGCCAGCACCCAGAGCCCGTCGACTTCCGGGGTCTCCCCCATGAGCCACTGGTTGTCCGGCGTGAAACTCTCCGGCCCGTTCACGAACCGCGCGAATCCCGCCCGCTCCAACGCCGGGATCCGGTGGATCCCCGCCGCCAGCGGTTGCGCGAATTTCTCCCAGTCGGGCTCCAGCAACCGGAACGAAAAGTCGTCGGGAACGCGCTCCACGTCCCAGATCTTCGTCGTCCGCTGGAACGCGCCCAGCATCACCGCGCCCCCGCCTTCCACGTCCTCGCCGCGGAAATAGATCGACCCGTCCATGTCGCGCGCGCAGGGCAAGCCGCCGTGGCATCCCTCGATCGGATGGCTCACCGCGTAGTGATGCTCCACCGGATGCAGCGGGATGTTCACGCCCGCCGCGAGTGCCAGTTGCCGGGTCCACATGCCGCCGCACAGCACCACGTGCTCCGCTTCCACCGGTCCCGCGTCGGTCTCCACCCCGTGCACCCGGCCGTCCCGCACGCGCAGGCCCGTCACCCGCACGCCTTCCGCCACCCGCGCACCGCCCCTCTCGGCGGAACGTCGCAGGGCCTTCGGGACCTCCGCCGGCAGACAGCGGCCGTCGTGCGGCAACCAGAATCCCCCCGCAAGATCGTCGGTCCGGATCCCCGGGAACCGCTCGCCGCATTCGCGGGGACCGATCTCGTGGCACTCGACCCCGAGATGGCGCGCCATGGCCACGGTGCGCCGGTATTGGGTCATGCGGGCGGCGCCTCGCGCCAGCATCAGGCTGCCCACGGCGCGCCATCCGACGTCGTGCTGGGTCGACGCCGCCAATCCCGCGTAGAGGCGTGCCGATTCCTGGTTGACCCGCATCATCGCCGACGACACCCGCAGGCAGGAGACCATTCCCGCCGCGTGGAAGGTGGTGCCGCCGGCGATCTGGTTCTGCTCGAGCAACAAGACGTCGTGCCAGCCCGCCTCGACCAGATGGTGCGCCACGCTGGTGCCGGCAATGCCACCGCCGACGATGACGACGCGGGCCGAGGAAGGAGCAGGCTGGGCCATGAGGGGACGGTGGGACGGGGATCCCGGCGTTGCCCATCCCCGGTTCCGGGCGGGCGAATCCCGACTCGCACCCCGCGCGGGGCACCGTCGGGACCCGGTCGCAAGAACCCCGGGCGGCCGCGAAACCGGCTTGAAACCAGCCCCGACGGCCCATGTGGCGCAGCGCCGGCCGATGCCGGGCGGCCCCCACTCCCCGCCTACTTCTCCAGATACTTGACCACCGCCTCGGTCCGGGTGTGCGCGCCGAGTTTCTCGAAGATGTGCTTGAGGTGCGTGTGCACCGTCAGCGGACTGATGCCCAGTTCCATCGCGATTTCCTTGTCGTGCAGCCCGCGCTGCAGGCAGGCGAGGATCTGCCGCTCGCGGACCGTCAGCGAACTCCGCACCGACGCATCCACGCCCGCGGCACCCGGGCTGAACAGACTCTGGCAATAACGACGGATCGCCCGCGGCGTCTCGTCCGGGAGCAAACGCCCGCTGGCGAACGCGCCGTCCAGCGGCTCGCACACCTGAGCCAAGGGCCGACGCCGCAGCAGGTAGCCCGCTTCGACGCCGCTGAACCCCATGAAAATGTGGTCGCTCGACGGATAGATCCCGTAGGTGAACACCAAGGGACCCTGCACCTCGCGCCCCGTGCGGCTTCCCGGCATCGCCTCCGCCGCCGTCGGCGCCATCGTGCGACTCACGAACACCACGTCGACGTTCGCCGACCGACGCGGCGCGTCGTTCAACTCCTGCAGGCTCCCGAAACCCGTCAAGGTGCAGCCCGGGATCGATTCCATCCCGTGCAACAAGGCGCGGCGGACCACGACGTCGGACTCGACGACGGCCGCCCGGATCCGAAGTCCGCGGCCCACGGCGGTCCCGGCCACCGGATTGCCCGCGGGAAGGGTGAAGAGCGTCGAATAGGTGCATGCCACCGGGGCCTCCAGCCAGAAAATGGCGAAGGTCACCTCGCGCGGGACCCGCGTCCCCAACCGGGCCCATCCATGCTGCCGGACCTGGCGACGGATTTCCTCGGCCTGCCGTTGGCCGGCCACCTCGTCGCGCGTTCCCAACGGGACATGCCAACCCTCCCCGTCGTGCTCGATCCACGCCGACAATTCTTCGGCACCGAGCGGTCGGAGACCCACCGAGTACTTGCGACGCGACAGCCCCAGCGGGGGCACCGTGCCCCGATTGGCGGAATCCAACCCCGTGCTCATGCAGTTTTCGTGGACCAAATGATTGAACGTTTCGTTGCCGCAAGCGCCGGGACATCCCGACCTGCCACCTCCAACGCGCGGACCCTTCCCGGCCGCGCTGGAACAGCACGCGTATGTTGTGACGCAAACCGAACCCGGTTATTCACGAAGATTCACGACGGTTTTTGCGCCAACCCGGCCTGCCGAAAGCATCGCGCCCGTCGTCCGCGTGTCTCCCGTCCCATTCCCCGGCGGCGATTCCCGCCCCGGATCCTGCCCGATCGAGGCGTCGGCGCGGCGCAAGCCGTCCCGGAGTCCGTCCGGATCCCGACGGACCGCGACCCCGCCGGGCCCCGGAATGTACCCACATCGCGTCCGGGGCATCGCGGCGTCCGGCAACGTCCTTCCCCGCCCCGCGGATCCCGCACGACCCCGCCCACGGCTTCTCTTCCCGCGTCGGCCTTGTCCCCGGAGCCCGTTCCCCATCCCGGGTCCGCGGCGCCGACGCACTCCCGTCACCCGCGCGAAACACCCGGCGTTTTCAACATATAATATCGGGTACTTATACCGGCGCCGGATCACACTTCACCGTTTCGTTGCGGGACGGACGCCGGATGCCAACACGGGCCCCCGATCTTTCGACCCGCATTCGGTATGCGAACGAAACCATGAACCTGAAATCTCGAATCACCCCCCTTCTGGGATGCCTGGTCCTTCCCTGGGCCATCGCCGGCGCCGCCCGCGCCGGCATCACCGACGGCCTGGTTGCACACCTGGCGTTCGACAACAACTACGACGATTCCACGGCGAATGCCCTCGCGGGCACCCCGGTGGGCGAACCGAAGTTCGCCGCCGGATTCCTAGGAACCGGCTGCGTCTCGTTGACCAGCGACGCCGGCGTCTTCAACTACGTCACGCTGGGAAATCCCGACCTGTTGAAGTTCGGATCGGTCGCGGACGGCACCGCGGTCGACTTCACCATATCCTTCTGGGCACATTATACGGACCAGTCGAGCGACCCCGTCTTCGTCGCCACCCAGAACTGGAACTCCAGCGGCAATCGGGGCTGGGGACTCTACATGCAGGGCGGCGGCAACTCCCGCGCGGTGGTGTCCGATGGATCCACCAAATCGGATTTCAGGCCGTCCACCATCGTGCGCGACGGCAAGTGGCACCATTACCTGGCGACCTTCGCGCGCGCCGGGGATGCCACCGTCTATGTCGACGGCGCATTCTCCGCGTCGAAGACGATGGCCAACGTCCTTGGCTCGATCGACGCCGATGCCCCGGTCAACATCGGCCAGGACGGAACGGGCGGCTACAGCGCCCACCTCGTCGACCTGCTCGTGGACGACCTGGGAATCTGGCGCCGCGCCCTGAGTGCCGGCGAAGTGGCGGCCATCTACAACGCCGGCAAGGCCGGCAAGAACATCGGCCAGGTCCCGGCGATCCCGAACCCCTTCGTCCAATCGACGGTGCCGGCGTCGAATGCCGCGGGCGTGAGCCCGAAGCCCACGGTCGCCGTCACGATCACCGACGGCCTGACCCGACTGAACCCGGCGAGCGTCCGCGTCACCCTCAACGACGTCGACGCGCCGGCAACCGTCGTCAAGACCGGCCCGACCTCCGTCGTGAGCGCGACGCCCGCGACATGGCTGCCCTCCGGGGTATCCACCGCGAGGATCGTGTTTGCCAACGACGCCACGCCCCCGGTGCTGACCACCAACACCTGGAAGTTTTCATCCTCCCAAGTGACGGTGACCCCGGCGGTCAAGGTCACGCCCGACACCTCCAAGCCCGGCTTCGGTTGGCGCGTTTTCGCCAACCAGGGAAATGCCGCGAACGACATGGTCCGCGCCGAGAAGGCATTGGCCGGCATCGTCGCCGACGCCGACGGCAACGGGTTGCCGAACCTCGCCGATCCGACCGCCACCGGGGCGGCATCCGGGCCTGCCACGGCGGCCACCGTCGAGACGGCCTCGCTCTCTTTCGCGATCCCGACGGTCATCAATCTCGGCGTTTCCGAGGGCGGATCCGCCGGTTCGTTTCCCGGCGACCAAAAGATGCCGGGCCTGCCGGCGACCGACGGCAGCACCGACGGCGTGGCCGCCGAGATCGTTGCCTACATCGATCTGCCGGCCGGTTTGACCACGTTCGGCGTGGCCAGCGACGACGGGTTCCGCACGCTGGTGGGATTCCCGCTGGATGCCTTTGGCCCGCAGATCGCGGGTGAATTCAACGGCAAGCGCGAGGCCGGCGAAACGTTGTTCCACGTGGTGGCCCAGGAAGCGGGCACCTACGCCTTCCGCACCCTCTACGAAAACGGCGCCACCGACGGCGGCATCGAGTGGTTCAGCCTCAAGGCGGACGGCACCAGGGTGCTGGTCAACGATCTGGCGAACGGCGGCCTGCGCGCCTCCCGCGCCGTCACGACGCTGGTCCCGCCCTTCGTGCAGTTCGTGGACCCGCCGTCGACCCCGCGGCAGTTCAACGGCGTCACCCGGACGTTCACGGCCGTGGTCGTGGACGGGACCCGTCCCGTGAAGGACGAATCCATCGCCCTGACCATCGGCGGCAAGTCCGTCGCGGTGACCAAAACCCGGCAGGGAAGTGCCGTGAAGGTCGTGTACCAACCGTCGACGCTCATGCTCCCTTCCGAGCAATACACGGCGCGCCTCTCCTTCACGGACGCGGAAGGAACCGCGTACGCGCCCGAATGGAAGTTCTACAACCTGAAGAAACTGGTGCTCCAGGCGCCGCGGGTGACGGAGAACTTCGATGCCACCGCGGAAGGGACCGTTCCCGCGGGCTGGAACGCATGGAACTTCACCGATTGCTCGGGTTCGTTTTGCCAGACGCCGGGTGCGGATCTCGACGACCTGAATTCCGACTCATACCGCGGCTTCGTGGTGGTGGCCCGCGATCGTCTGGCCGTGCTCAAGAGCCGGGTTTTCAACGTCGCCCCGGACGAGACCCTCAACGACCAACCGCTGACCGTCGACGACCTCAGCACCGGCAACCTGTTGTACGCGGAATCCGACGCGCGCGACGACAGCCAGGCGCAATTCATCGTCTCCAGACCGTTCGACCTGTCGGCCATCGACCACGTCGTGCTCGGGTTCGGCAGCCTGTACGAGCAGAACCAGGACAGCCTCGGCGCGGTCGAGTATTCCGTGGACGGCGGCGCGAATTGGCTGCCGGTCGTGTACTTCCTCGATACCAAGGACGGGAGCGGAAGCGACATCCGCCTGAATCTCGACGGTTCGGTGGATGCGGTCCGGACGTTCACCGATGCCAACGGCGACACCGCGGTCTGGAAGGACAATGGCGTCGGCAAGGGCGGCAAATACGGCGATGGCATCGCGGCGCCGATCACCCAGGCGCTGGCGCCCCACGTCGCGCCCCGCTGGAACGACAACCCGACGGTCGACAAACGCTTCGAGGCGTTCCGGCTGCCGATGGCGGGCAAGCGGCCCGACGTCCGGCTCCGCTTCGCGCAATTGGGCACCGGCAGCTGGTACTTCGGCATCGACAACCTTGGCTTCTACGAGGACCCGACTGCCGCCGTGCTGGCCAGACCGGTGATGAACGCACCCGTCGTGGCGGGTGGCTCGGTGGTCCTTTCCTGGACCGGTGCCGGCATCCTGGAGGAAGCGCCCGCGGTCAACGGACCGTGGACGCCTGCTTCCGACCAATCCAATCCGCAGTACACGGGGAACACGAGCCCCGGGAAATTCTACCGCATCAGCCAGTAAACCATTGGTTGTCCCAAAACTTTTCCCGCCCCCGCGTGGGTGCGGGGCGGCGGGCGCCGGCGGTGAAACCGTGTGTCACTCCGGCGCCCGCTCTTTTTTGCAGTCCCCGCACCCGTTTGCCCCCACAGTCCGCGCGTGACGCCCGCCATGAACGTCCCGGATCCCGCCGTCCGCCGCGGTCCCTTCGCCCGCTGGCTCGAATCGGCGCCCCAACCGTACTTCGTCCTGGTCGCCGTCGTCGCCGCGTTCTCAACCTACTTCGCGATGTACGCGTTCCGGAAACCGTTCGCCGCCGCGAAATTCGAGGGCCTCCATTTTCTCGGGACGGAAGTCGGCCTCAAGACCGCCCTCGTCATCGGCCAGATCGTCGGCTACGCGCTCTCGAAATACGTCGGCATCAAGTTCTGCTCCGAGATCACCCCGGCCCGGCGCGCCCGAACCCTCGTCGCCCTCGTCCTCGCTTCCGAACTGGCCCTGCTCCTCTTCGCCGTCCTTCCCGATCCGCTCAAGGTCGGCGCTCTTTTCCTCAACGGCCTCCCCCTCGGCATGGTCTGGGGCCTCGTCGTCTGGTATCTGGAAGGCCGCCGCACCTCGGAGATCCTCATGGCCGGCCTCGCCTGCTCGTTCATCGTCGCCAGCGGCGTCACCAAGGATTTCGGCCGCGCCCTCATGGCCGGATCGATCGCGGAACAATGGACCCACCTGCCGCTCGTCGGCCCGCTCGTCGGCGGCGCCCTCGGCAAGGTCCCCGAGTTCTGGATGCCTTTCGTCACCGGCCTCCATTTCCTCCCCGTCTTCCTCGGCGGCGTCTGGCTCCTCACCCAGTTGCCCCAGCCTTCCGCCGCCGACGTCGCCGTCCGCGCCCCCCGCACCCCCATGTCCGGTTCCCAACGCCTCGCGTTCCTCCGCCGGTTCGGCCCCGGGATGGTCCTCCTCTGCACCGCCTACTTCTTCCTCACCGCCTACCGCGATTTCCGCGACAACTACCAGGTCGAGATTTTCGACGAGCTCGGCTACAAATACGCGGACCACAAGGTCATCATCAGCCAGGCCGAAACCCTCGTCACCGCCGGCGTCATCGTCGCGATGGCATTCCTCAATGCCTTCCACCGGAACCGCGACGCACTGCGCGTCGCCTTCGCCATCATGACCGCCGGCCTCCTCCTCCTCGGCGCGTCCACCCTGCTCTTCCGTGCCCATGTCATCACCGGGTTCTGGTGGATGACCCTCACCGGACTCGGGTCGTATCTCGCCTACGTTCCCTTCAATGCCATGCTCTTCGAGCGCATCATGGCCGCCACCCGCGCCGCCGGCACCGCCGTCTTCGCGATCTATGTCTCCGATGCCGTCGGCTATACCGGCTCCGTCGGCGTCCAACTCTTCAAGGATCTCGCCCGCGGCACCATGACCCGCCTCGGCTTTTTCGAGGGATTCACCTGGCTGCTCTGCCTCGTCGGCTCGTTGTGCCTCGTCGCCGCCGCCGTGTATTTCCTGCGGCTTTCGCGAGACGCCGACGCCCCCCAATCGGGGATTGAGAACCCGACCTCCGCACCCTGTCATTGAACCGCCAATGATCGAACGAGCCGTTTCCAGACGCCCCGCGGGGCGCGCGGTCCCGAATCCCGCACCAACCCGTTGAACCCATCGGCCATGACCACCGGATCCTCCCTCCCCACCCACAAGGACAAGCCCCTGTTCACCCCCGGACCGCTGACCACCTCGTTGTCGGTCAAGGTCGCCATGCTGCACGACGCCGGGTCGTGGCACTGGGAGTTCAACGAGAAGGTCCGGGCCATCCGCGAACGCCTCCTCGCCCTTGCCGGCGTTTCCCGCGCCGGCGGTTTCGACGCCATCCTCCTCCAGGGCTCCGGCACCTTCGGGGTCGAGGCCGTCTTCCAATCCGGAGTCTCTCCCCAGGGCAAGGTCGCCGTCCTCTCCAACGGCGCCTATGGCGAACGCATGGTCCTCATGCTCCAGCGCGCCCGCATCGACCACGTCGTCCTCCGCACCCCCGAGGACGTCCCCAACGATCCCGCCGCCCTCGACGCCCTCCTCGCCCGCGACCCCGCCGTCACCCACGTCGCCGCCGTCCACTGCGAGACCACCACCGGCATCGTCAACCCCATCGCCGACCTCGGCCGCGTCGTCCGGTCCCATCGCAAGACCTACGTCGTCGACGCCATGAGTTCGTTCGGGGCCTACCCGATCGACTTCGAGGCCTGCGGGATCGACTACCTTGTCTCGTCGGCGAACAAGTGCATCGAGGGCGTGCCGGGATTCAGTTTCGTCATCTGCCGCCGGACGGTGCTCGACGCCACCGCCGGATGGGCCCGCAGCCTGAGCCTCGACCTCCTCGACCAACTCAAGGGCTTCGAGAAGAACGGCCAGTTCCGCTACACGCCGCCCACCCACTCGGTCCTCGCCTTCGAGCAGGCCCTCGCGGAACTCGATCTCGAGGGCGGCATTGCCGGCCGGGCCGCGCGTTACCGCACCAACCACCGCGTCCTCGTCGAGGGCATGCGCCGCATCGGCCTCCACGGCCACCTTCCCGAAGCCGTGCAGGGCTACATCATCACCAGCTTCGTCTATCCCCGCCATCCGCGCTTCGACTGGCCCGACTTCTACAAACGCGTCGCCGAAAAGGGATTCATCCTCTACCCCGGCAAGATCAGCCAGGCCGACACCTTCCGCATCGGCAACATCGGGCGCCTGTTCCCCAGCGACATGAAAGCCGTGGTCAACGCCGTCGCCGAGACGCTCGCCGAGATGGGCGTCGACACCGCCGCCTGAACCGCGGCATCCACCGCCTCCGTTTTCCAACCGCGGAATCCGAGGAATCTTCCGGACCACGCCCGCCAAGCCAACACCCCGACCACCCGCCGGCCCATCGGTTTCCGTGTACTCCGCGGATGCCGTGGCCATCATTCCCCGCACCCGCACATGAGAGCCTTCCTTGTCGCCTCCGTGGTCTTTCTGGCCTCCATGGTCCGCGCGCAGACGCCCCATCCCAACGCGCATTCCCACAACGATTATTTCCGCGTCCATCCCGTCGCCGACGCCCTCGCCAACGGCTTCGGCAGCATCGAGGCCGACATCCATCTCGTCGACGGACGCCTCCTCGTGGCCCATGACCGCGCCCGAGTGTCGGCCGCGAAGGATCTCGAGTCCATGTACCTCGCCCCGCTGCGCGAACGCTGCCGCGCCAACGGCGGCCAGGTGTATCGCGGCGGGAAAAACGACTTCCACCTCCTCGTCGACATCAAGGCCGATCCCGATGGCACCTACGCCGTGCTCGGCCCGCTGCTCGCGAAGTACCGCGACATCCTCACCCGCTTCACGGATGCCGACACCACCCCGGGTGCGGTGACCGCGATCCTCTCCGGCGCCCGGCCGACCGCGCGCGTTGCCGCCGAAAGGGAACGCTGGTGCGGCATCGACGGCCGGTTGCCCGATCTCGACGGGAACCCGTCGCCGCATCTGGTTCCCTGGATGAGCGATTCCTGGCGCCCGACCTTCGGCGGCCTGCGCGACGGCCGTTTGTCCGACGTCGACCGAGCGAAACTGCGCGCCATCACCGCCAATGCCCACGCGCAGGGACGCAAGGTCCGCTTCTGGGACGCGCCCGACCGACCCGACATGTGGAAGGAACTCCGCGACGGCGGCGTCGACATCCTGAACGCCGACGATCTCCCGGCGCTCGCCGCTTTCCTCGATGGCAAACCCGCCCCAAGGAAATCCCGATCCGCCGAAGAATGAACCGATCGCAGAACCCCGGTCCTCCCGTGTTCCGGCCGTTCCGGCCGGTCTCCTCCCACCACCTTTCCCTCCCGACCCTTACCCCGTGACCCCCATGAATCCCCACCCCATCGCCCATCGGCCCGCCCTGCGGACCGCGCTCTCCCTGCTCCTGGCCCCCTGCTCCATGCTCGTCCCCTCCGTGCTCCGGGCCGCGCCCGGCACGATTCCCTGTCCCACCAACGAGATCGTCCACGTCACCGCCCACCGGATCGCCACGCCGCTCAAGATCGACGGACGTCTCGACGAGGCGGTCTGGACCAACGCCCCCGCGTCGTCGCGCTACGTCGACATCCTCACCGGACTCCCGACGATCCACGACACCCGGGCCACGATCCTGTGGGACGACGAAAACCTCTACTTCGGAATCCGCGTCGAGGAACCGTTCGTGCACGCCAATTTCACCGCCAACAACTCGCCCATCTACTACGACAACGACGTCGAGATGTTCATCGCGGGACCGGATGGCTACTACGAGTTCGAGATCAACGCCTACAACACCACCTACGAGGTGTTCTTCATCTGGCAGGAGGCGTACGAGCGGGCCGGGTTCGCGGCCGCGCCCGAGTTCGCCCGGAAAAACCTCCAGGGATTCAACGGGGTTGGCTTCACCACCCACCCGCGCGGACCGCGCCTCGGCAACTTCAACTGGCACTTCCCCGGCATGCGCACCGCCGTCCACATCGATGGCACGGTGAACGACGACAAGGACCGCGACCGCGGTTGGACCGTCGAACTCGCCTATCCGTGGAAAGGCATGAAGTGGCTGGCGACCGACGGACGCGCGTTGCCGCCGAAGAACGGGGACATCTGGCGCATCGATCTCTCGCGCTTCAACCAATACAAGGAAGCGCCGCCCGCGAAGGATTCCGGCGGCTGGGTGTTGAGCCCGCACCGCGTCTGGGATTCGCACGTCCCCGAGTGTTTTCCCATCGTCCACTTCACGACGAACACCGTGCCGACCGGCCGGTAGGCCCGTCCGCCCCCCGACACGCCCCCGCGCGAAGCGCCCTGCAATGGCGTGGGCAGGCCGTCGGGGGGCCGCGACACCGCCGTGACACCGGTTTCGTCGAGCACCGGCGCGCCGGGTCCGTGCCCCGACACACCCCCGGTTGATCCGTGGCCACTTGCCTGCTTTCCACGGCCCGGGGTCGGTGCCAGACTTTCCCCGCATCCCATGAACGTGAATCGCCGCCAATTCCTCCGGAACGCGTCCGCCGCCACCGCCGTCCTGGCCGTTGCCCCCTGGGCCCCGGCCCGCGCCGCCGGCCCGCGCCGCATCTCCCCGAACGAAAAACTCAATCTCGGCGTCATCGGCGTGGCCGGTCGCGGCGGCGACAACCTCGATGGCGTCAAGGGACAGAACATCGTCGCGTTGTGCGACGTGGACCGCACCAGGCTCGGCGCGGCCGCCGCCCGTTTCCCCGGCGCCGCCACCTTCACCGATTACCGCCGCCTGCTGGACCGGAAAGACCTGGACGGCGTCGTGGTCAGCACCCCCGACCACACCCACGCCATCATCGCCATCGCCGGAATGCAGAGCGGTCGCCACGTGTACTGCGAGAAGCCGTTGACCCACACGATCTCGGAATTGCGCCGCCTCACCGAGGTCGCCCGCAAAACCGGGCTCGTCACCCAGACGGGCAACCAGATCCATTCGGGCTCCAACTACCGCCGGGTCGTGGAACTCATCCAGTCGGGCGCCATCGGCAAGGTCGCCGAGGTCCACCACTGGGCCGGCAGCGCGTGGGACACCCACCCGTTGCCCAAGGCCGAACCGGTGCCCGCCACCCTCGACTACGACCAATGGATCGGGCCCGTGATCCACCGTCCCTACAGTTCGGAATGGGTGCCCTTCAATTGGCGCCGTTGGTGGCATTTCGGCGGCGGCACGCTCGGTGATTTCGTTTGCCACCACACCGATCTCGGCATGTGGGCGCTCGGGCTCGGCACGCCCAGTGTCATCGAGGCCGAAGGCCCGCCGCCCGACGCCGAGTGCGCGCCGACCTGGCTGCAGGTCCGCTACCAATTCGCCGCCACCAAGACGACGCCCGCCACCACCATGCATTGGTACTCCGGCGCGAAACGCCCGCAGATCGCCGGCGTGCCCGACCTTTCGAAATGGGGCGGCGGCACGTTGTTCGTCGGCGACAAGGGCATGCTGTTGGCCGACTACGGACGCCACGTGCTGTTGCCCGAGGAGAAGTTCAAGGGATCGACGCCACCGCCCAAAACCCTCGCCGATTCCGTCGGGCATCACGAGGAATGGATCCGCGCCGTCCGCGGCGAGAACCTCGCCCTGCCGCAGTTCGCCAAGTGGGGCCGCACCAATTCCCCGTTCGCCTACGGCGCCCTCCTCTCCGAACTCGGGATGCTCGGCAACATCGCGTACCGCACCGGCAAGCGCATCGAGTGGGACCCCGTCCGCCTGCGCGCCCGCAACGTCCCCGAGGCCGACCGTCTCATCCATCACGAGTATCGTCCCGGCTGGAAACTCGGCTGATGTCGGGGGCGAAGACGGCGGTCCCAGGTTCGAAGTTCGGGGTTCCGAGTCCGCCGCGCTGCGGTCCCCGGGGTACCGGGGCGCATGCGGGGGAACTGCCACGCGGGATCCGTCCCGCGACCCCGCCGGGACCACAAGCTCGCTCCGCCCCTTGAAACCTGAACCTGCAAACCTGAATCCCGGCGCCCCCGGCCCCGCGCCGAATCCAGTCGTCGCGCTGGCCTCCTCGCCCGTCGTCGACCCGCTCCGTGCGGCCATCGCCGCCCCCGGCCACGCCGTTTCCTTGGCCGGGATTTCCACCGGCGCCCAACCTTTCCTCGGCGCCCTCCTGCGTCGCCTCTTCCCCGACCGGGCCCTCGTGCTCGTCGCCGACGGGCTCAAGTCCCAGGAACGCGTCCATGCCGACCTCTCCACCTGGCTCGGCCCGTCCCAACCCGCCCCGTGGTTTTTCCCGGCGTGGGAAACCCTGCCGCACGAAAACAAACTCCCCCACGCCGACGTCATTGCCGAACGTCTCGAAACCCTCGTCGGAATGCTCGCCCGCGGCGATGCACCCGGGCGCCCGATCGTCGCCAACGGCCTCGCCCTCCTCCAGCGGACCTTCGCCCCCGCCTCGCTCCGGGCCCGCACCCGCACGCTGCGCCACGGCGACACCCTCAACCCGCTCGACCTCATCGAATGGCTCGAGGACCAAGGCTACGAACCCGAGGTCCAGGTCACCGGCAAGGGCGAACTCGCCTGGCGCGGCGGCATCGTCGACGTCTGGCCGCTCTCCGCCCCCTGGCCGGTGCGACTCGAGTTCTTCGGCGACGAACTCGATTCCCTCCGCGAATTCGACCCGCACCAACAAACCTCGCGCGAGGTCGTCGAATCCATCGTCGTCCCGCCCGCGGGCGAGCTGGGACTGCTCCGCAAACCGCGTTCCCCGAACGACCCCGATCCCGATCCCAACGCGCCGGTGGCCGAAGCCCCGCCGACCGTTCCCGCGCTCGGCACGTTGCTCGATTACCTGCCCTCCGACGCGCTGGTGGTGTTCCTCGAACCCGACGCCCTCGCCGCGCAACAACTCGCGCAGGTTCCCGCCGGCGACCCGTTCTTCGTCGGGTGGGATGCCGTGTTGCGAACCGTCGCCGAACGCGGGTTCACCCGCATCGACGCCACCGAACTCGCCCGCGACGACATGCCCGGGCCGTCGTTCCCCTGTCCCGGCCTCGACGCCTACCGGCCGATCGGCGCGGTGTTGCCCGACCCGCAGTTGGCCGAGGACCAACGCCGCGCGTTCTTCGCCCAGTTGCACCGCTGGCTGCGGCAGGACCATGCGGTCCACGTCTTCTGCGGGCACGACGGCGAACGCCAGCGGTTCCACGAACTCTGGACCGACTACGGCCTCGGCGAACCCCGTCCGGCGACGCACCTCGGCGTGCTCTCCCGCGGCTTCATCCAACCCGACGCCCGCACCGTCGTCGTCACCGACGCCGAAATCTACGGCCGGTACAAGGTCCAGCGCCCGCGCCGTCTCAAATCGCCCCACGCGCAGGCCATGCGCTCGGTGTTCGAGGTCGATTTCACCGAGTTCGAGGAGGGCGACCACGTCGTCCACATCCAGTACGGCATCGGGATCTACCGCGGCCTGACCACGCTGCGCCCCCGCGCGAAATCCGGCGAATCCACCGCCGGTGGACAGGAATGCCTCGTCCTCGAGTACGCGCCGTCCGGGCCAGCCGACGAACCCCCGCGCCTCTACGTGCCCGTCACCGAGGCCCACCTCGTCGGCAAGTACGTCGGTGCCGGCAAGGCCCGCCCCCAGCTCAACACCCTCACCGGCACGCGTTGGACCAAGGCCCGCGAACAGGCGCAGCGCGCGGTGCGCGATCTCGCCGCGGAATTGCTCGCCGTCCAGGCCGCCCGCACCGCCGAGACCGGACACGCGTTCGCGCCCGATTCCCCGTGGCAACGCGAGTTCGAGGCCTCGTTCGAATACGAGGAAACCCCCGACCAACTCCGGGCCATCGACGCCGCCCGGCGCGACATGGAAGCGCCCAAACCCATGGACCGTCTCCTCTGCGGCGACGTCGGCTTCGGCAAGACCGAGGTCGCCATCCGCGCCGCGTTCAAGGCCGTCATGGGCGGCAAACAGGTCGCCATCCTCGTCCCCACCACCGTCCTCGCCCAACAACACTACAACCACTTCCGCGACCGTATGGCCGAGTACCCGGTCCGGATCGAACTCCTCAACCGCTTCCGCTCCGCCAAACAGCAACGCGCCGTCCTCGAGGCCGCCGCCCACGGCACCGTCGACATCGTCATCGGCACCCACCGCCTGGTCTCGCCCGACGTCGCTTTCCGCGACCTCGGCCTCGTCGTCGTCGACGAGGAACAGAAGTTCGGCGTGCGCCACAAGGAACAGTTCAAACTCCTCCGCAAGACCGTCGACGTGCTCACCCTCAGCGCCACCCCCATTCCCCGCACCCTGTACCTGGCCCTCACCGGCGCCCGCGACCTCAGCACCCTCGAAACCCCGCCCCAGGACCGTCTCCCCGTCGAAACCCACGTCGGCAACTACGACGAACGCCTCGTGCGCGACGCGATCCAGCGCGAGATCAACCGCGGCGGCCAAGTCTATTTCCTCCACAACCGCGTCGCCACCATCGACGCCGTCGCCACCCGCCTCGGCGCCCTCGTTCCCCAGGCCCGCATCGTCGTCGGCCACGGCCAGATGGATCCCGACGACCTCGAGCGCGTGATGACCCGCTTCGTCAACGGCGAGGCCGACGTCCTGGTGAGCACCACCATCATCGAGAGCGGCCTCGATATCCCCAACGCCAACACCATCATCATCGATCGTGCCGACCGGTTTGGCCTCAGCGAACTGTACCAACTCCGCGGGCGGGTGGGCCGGTACAAACACCAGGCCTTCGCCTATCTCCTGTTGCCCCGCCACGCGCAGTTGCTCACCGAGGCCCGCAAACGGATGAGCGCCATCAAGCAATACAGCGCCCTCGGAAGCGGATTCAAAATCGCCATGCGCGACCTCGAGATCCGCGGCGCCGGCAACCTCCTCGGCTCCCAGCAAAGCGGCCACATCACCGCCGTCGGTTTCGATCTTTACTGCCAGTTGCTGGCCCAGAGCATCGGCGCACTCAAGGGCGAGAAACCCAAGGGCCGCATCGACGTCCGCACCCGCATCGATTTCCTCGCCATGACCCCGGGCGACGAAACCGCGCCCGACACGGCCGGCACGGCCTTCGATCTCCTCGCCGGCAAACCCAAACTCGAGATCAACGTCCCGCGCGAGTTCGATTCCGACGAGATCCCGTGGGTGGAGGACGACGACGAAGTGCCCGCGAAGCCCAAGGGACGCGGCAAGAAGACCCATCGGGAACCCGAACCCACCGACGTGGGCAAGGCACCCGCGTACCTGCCGCTTGACTACATCCGCGAACCGGCGCAACGGGTCGAGGTATACCGCAAACTGGCGCAGATCGGCGACCGCGCGGGTCTGGATGGCTTGCGACGCGAATTGAGGGACCGATTCGGACCCTTGCCCGACGCGGTGGACCTGCTGCTGCAACTGGGCGAACTGCGGATGGAAGCGGCGGAACGGGGCGTGACCTCGGTCGAGGTGGTGGATGGCAAGGTGAAGCTGACGCGCAACCAGGAGTTGCTCACGGTGGGCGGGCACTTCCCGCGGTTGACCAAGCGCGATTCGCGCGCCCGTCTGGCGGAACTGCGCAAAATGATCGGTTCGCTGGGTCCGGTTTGACCGCACTTTCTGGGTTGAAAGCGATGGCGGGAGCAAAGACCTTCCGGCCACGCCACAAGCGTCGCCGGCTTAGCTCAGCGGTAGAGCAACGGTTTTGTAAACCGTGGGTCGTCGGTTCAATCCCGACAGCCGGCTCCACCTCACTACCAAGTACTTACAAGGAATCGGAGCACCCAAATCCGTTTCCACCTTGCCGAAATAGGCACAGTTTAGGCACAGTAAACGCATGGAAGCGAAACGTGCCAAGCGGTCGACCGGGAAGCGTGCGAAGGGCTGGCCCCGGGACATCACGGTGGGCCGGACGACGGTCACGGTCTACCGGCGCACGAACGGCGACGGCGTCGGCTACCGGGTCGCCGACTACTCGACCGGCACCCGCCGCTTCCTGTCGTACGCCGACGAAGGCACGGCCCTCGACGAAGCCAAACGAATCGCCG
>WBXI01000085.1 GCA_008933025.1 Verrucomicrobiota bacterium | reverse complement strand
GGCGTCGCCGCACGAGAAATGGACGAAGTTGGGGATCTGCCCGAGGATTTTGCCTTGGGTGCCTTTTCCGGCGCCGGGGGCGCCGAACAAGAGGATCGCACGGTATTTCATCGGTCGTTCGGCGCGCTGGGGGCGGGAAAAACGGGCGGAAAAAAACGGGTACCGGTGGCTCAGCCGTCCTTGCGACGGAGCGTGATCTGGACGATGGCGCCGAAATCCACCGGGGTCTCGTCCGCACCGGGGACCCGCACGATGACCTCGCTGGTGTTCATGCGGTTGATCTTGTCGGCAACGATGTTGCCGGCCTGGGTCTGTATCTCGATGACCAACCCCGCGGATGCGGCGTCGCTCGCGGAAGGGAGAAAATCCGCGAACTGGGTCTCGAAGAAGCGCCGGTTGAAATTGAAGTCCCCGCGGCCGAAGGTGCGGGGCAGGGCGCCCGAGGCGGCGGCGCCGGTTGCCTCGCCGCCGCCGGCGCGGAGCCCCATCTGCTGCACCAGGGACGGACCCGAGTCCGCGACGGTCAGCGTGGTGTGCTGGAGGGCTTCGGCGGTGGCGTCGATTTCCTCCGGGGGCGTCCAGCGTGGCATGGCGAGGAAGACGAGGGGGCCGACCACGGGGAGCACGGCCGAGAGACCGCAGACGAGAACCGGCTTGCGCCAGCGGAAACGGGCGACCTGGAAGGCGAAGAAGATGTTGGCGATGTAGACGAGCCCGAGGAAGAACAGGCCGCCCGGCGCGAACAAGGCTCCGGCCACCGATCGCTTGACCTCGGGCCTCGCGACCCGGGTGGGTTCGGTGAGCTTGAGGGGCTTGGGATTCGGATGGATTTCCTCCTCGGTGGGTTGGACTACGTAGGGCTCGACGAACTTTCGCGCCTTGGGTTGCTTGGACATCTCGACGAGGGCCTCGTCGGAGAGTTTGCCCCAGTCGGTCTTGGGCGAGTAACCGCCCCCCTCGAGTTTCAGGAGGAAACCATCCTTGTCCGCCGAGATGATCTCGCCGGTGAGGCTGCTGCCATCGATGAGCTTGTACTCCGCCGCACGGAGCGACAGGGACAGCAGGACCGCCCAGAGACAGGCGAACGCGTGTTTTCCGAACCAACGCATGGTGGATGACCTTGGCAAATCGGATGCCACGCGGGCTAGGAATTTTCCGGGCTCGTTCCGGGACGGGGCGGCCCCGGGTGCCCCCGGGATCGGGTAGAAAGCGGGTCCCCAGTTGACCGGCGCCAAAGGAACGTCTACAGCGGGCGCGCTTCTATGAATCCCACGCTTTCCCGTCGCGCTTTCGCGATGGTCGCCGGTGCCGGGCTGTCGCTTTTGGCGGCGACCGGTTGTTCCACGCTTCTGTCGGCGCCCGCGGCCCCTCCCAAGGGATTCGTGGCGTTGTTCAATGGCCGCGATCTCCAGGGCTTCCGCGGCGGCGAGACATTCGACCACCGCAAGCTGCTGGCCATGTCGGAGTCCGATCGTGCGGCCCAGATCGCCAAGTGGACCGCCACGATGACCGAGGTGAACCCGAAAACGGGCAAGCCGCACTGGCACGTGGAGAACGGCGAGTTGGTGAACGACGGGTTCGGCGCCTACGCGTCCACCGAGAAGGACTACGGCGACTTCGAGTTGCTGGTCGAATACAAGACGGTGCCCATCGCGGATTCGGGCATCTATCTGCGCGGCGTTCCCCAGGTCCAGATCTGGGATCACACCGAGGCCGATCCCCAGAAGCTTGGCCGGGCCAAAGGTTCGGGCGGACTCTGGAACAACTCGGCCGGCGCGCCCGGCAAGGACCCGGCCGTGATGGCGGACCGGCCGTTCGGGCAGTGGAACAAGTTCCGCATCCTGATGACCGGCGCCCGCGTGTCGGTCTGGTTGAACGGCAAACAGGTGGTCGACCACGCCTTGCTCGAAAACTACTACGACCGCAAGAGCCCCATCCCCGTCCGGGGCCCCGTCCAACTGCAGACCCACGGCGGCGAGATCCGCTGGCGCAACGTGTTCATCCGCGAGATCGGCTCCAAGGAGGCCAACGCGATCCTCGCCAGCCATGGCGAGGACTCCGGCTTCAAATCGGTTTTCAACGGCCGTGATTTCGCGGGTTGGGCCGGGCCGATCGACAACTACCAGGTCGTCGACGGGGCCATCCTCTGCAAGGAACACAAAGGCGGCACGATCTTCACGAAGCAGGAGTACGGCGACTTCGTGGCGCGGCTCGAGTTCAAGTTGCCGTCCGGCGGCAACAACGGCCTCGCGATCCGGTATCCCGGCAAGGGCGACGCGGCGTACGACGGCATGTGCGAGGTGCAGGTGCTCGACGACAACTACGAGAAGGCGACGAACTCCAAGATCGACCCGCGCCAGGCGCACGGATCGGTGTACGGGATGATCGCCGCCGCGCGCGGCTACCAACGCCCGATCGGCGAGTGGAACTTCGAGGAAGTCACCGTCAAGGGTTCCCGCATCCGCGTCGAACTCAACGGCACGGTGATCCTCGACGGCGACGTGTCGACGGTGAAGGAGCACATGGCCGGATCGCCGCATCCGGGCAAGGACCGCACTTCGGGTTCGTTCGGATTCGCGGGACACAACGATCCCGTGGCGTTTCGCGCCATCCGGATCAAGGCGCACTGAGGCGTACGCGGCGCCTCCGCCGTGGCCGTCGTCTTGACGCGATGGCCACGGCGGGTTCGGCCGGGGCTTTCTTCCCCCCCGGGCCAGCCAATCGCATCCGGTCGGGTTTCCGGCGGCACCGGGGTCGGCGAACGGCGCCTTGAGCGCGCTGTCGCGCCGGGGCACCGGGATCCGGGATCCGGATTGAACAAGGCTCAGAACAGCGGTCCCAGGATCCACGGGGCGAATTCCTCGTCGCCGATCCCCAGCAGTTCGCTCTTGGTCTTCTTCCCGCCGGCCACGGCGATGACCTCCTCGTAGATCCGCCGGCCCACCTCCTCGATGGTCTCCGTGCCGTCGAGGATCGTGCCCGCGTTGAGGTCCATGTCGTCCTTCATCCACTCGTACAGCGTGGTGTTGGTGGCCACCTTGATGCAGGGCATGGGCTTGCAGCCGTAGACGCTGCCACGACCGGTGGTGAACACCCCGACGTTGCACCCGCCGCACATCAGGCCGGTCATGCTCACCGGGTCGTAACCCGGCGTGTCCATGAAAGCGAAACCCGGGGCCGAGATCGGCTCGGCGTATTGGTACACGGCGGACAACGGTGCCCGGCCGCCCTTCGCCACCGCCCCGAGGCTCTTCTCGAAGATCGTCGTCAACCCGCCGGCCTTGTTCCCGACGCTGGGGTTGTTGTCGATCGATGCCCCATGAAGCCGCGCGTAGTCCTCCCACCATTGGATGAGTGCGAGCAGTTTCTCGCCGACCCCGCGGTTGACGGCGCGCCGGGTCAGCAGGTGTTCCGCCCCGTAGATCTCCGGGGTTTCCGCGAGGACGCTGGCGGCGCCGCGGCGCACCAACTCGTCGCTGGCCACGCCGAGCGCGGGATTCGCGGTGATGCCGCTCGCGCCGTCGGACCCGCCGCAATTCAACGCGAGGGCGATGCGGGAAAGGGGCAGGGGTTGGCGGCGCAAGGCGGAGGCCGCGGGCAACAGTTTGCGGACGGCGGCGGCGGCGGCCTCGACGGTCTTGGCCACGCCGCCCTGGGTCTGGATGTTCATCACGGCCGGGGGCGTGGTGCCGCCGTCGAGATGCTGTTCGCGGACCAACCGTTCCACCTGGTTGACCTCGCACCCGAGTCCCAGGAGGATCCAACCCGAGATGTTCGGGTGACGCGCCACGCCGGCCAGAACCCTCTGGAGCAGGCGCGTCGGCGCGTCGTCGGGCATGGCGCAGCCACTCTTGTGGGTGAAGGCGACGACGCCGTCGACCCCGGGAAAGTCGCGGGCGAAGTCGGGTCCGCGAAAACGCTCGGCCACGTATTTCGACACCGAGGCCGAGCAATTCACGCTGGAGATGACGGCAAGGTAATTGCGGGTGCCGGCCTTTCCGCCGGGTCGCGCGAATCCCTGGAACGTCCGGGCTTCGTCCGGGGGCGGCGGGGCCAAAGGGTGGACGTCCGTGCCGATCTCGGCACTTCGCTCGAAATCGCGGGCGTCGACGTTGTGCACGTGCACGGGTTCCCCGGCCCGGATCGCGCCGCGCGCGAAGCCGATGGTTTGGCCGTATTTCCGGATCGGCGCGCCATCCGCGAGTGCCCGGACGGCGAGCTTGTGGCCGCGGCCAACCTCGCCCCGGACGACGACGGGAATCCCGTCGAAGTCGAGTTCGGTGCCTTCCTTGAGGGTTGATTTGGCGACGACGACGTCGTCCTCGAGTGCGAGGCGCACGGCGACTTTCGCGAAGGGGATGCGTTCCACGGCGCGAGAATGGCAGCTCGCCGCGGCGGGAAAAGCATTTCGACCGGGGTCGTCCGGCTCAGGCCAGTTCGGCGACGCGCTCGAGGATGACGTCGGGAACGTGCGGTTCGTCGCCGATGCTCCGGGTATACCAGACGCGATGCCCGCGGAGGAGGCGGGGGTTTTGCCAGGTCGGTTCGCCCGCCTGCACCTTTGCCCGGACCACGGCTTCGGGTTCCCCCAGCAAGACCGGGATGTCCTCGTGGCTGTGCAGGCCGTCGCTGACGAAGAACGGGACCACGACGACATTGTCGGTACCCGCGAGACGATGCCAATCGGCCACGCGGGGTTCCTCCTCCATGAAGACCGCATGCACGTCGTGGAACCTTCCGGCATCGCGGAGGCGCGCGACGTGGCGTTCGATGGCCTTCCGGGAGTTCTCGTTCCTGCCGGTGCCATGGCCGGCGACAAACAGCGAGATGGCTGCCGGTTCGGGCGGGGCGGGCCCACCGGGATCGCGGGCCACCGCATCGCAGGCCCGGCGCGCCACCACGACGGTCATCGCGTCGTGCGTGCCGACCGGACCGCAGTAGTGAATGCGTTGGGCCCCGACCGACTGCACGCGATCGTCGGGTCCACGGATCGGCGCGCGGAGTCCGAGTTCGCGGGGGATGACCTCCTCGGTGAAATAGCCGTCGCCGACAAATACCGGGACGACGAACACCCGCGGCATCCAGACGCCGCGCAGTGCCGCGGCAATCGAGGGTTCCTCCTTCCAGAAACACGCGATCACCTGGCCGAACGTCCCCCGCCGGCGGAGTTCGTCCGCGTGCCGGAGGGTCGGCATCGCGGACTCGGCGTTCAACGTCGATCCGTGGCCGACCAGCACCAGCGCGGCGTCGGGATAGGTCGCGGTCACCGGAAGGGTGCGTCTATTCGGGGGGCAACGGGACGATCCGCCAAGCGCCGGGCGCGAGATCGCCGATCTCGAATTCGCCGAAGCGCACCCGGTGAAGGGAGAGCACCTGCCAGCCTTGGCCGGCGAACATGCGCTTGACCTGGTGGTAGCGGCCCTCGGTGAGCTCGACCCGGGCCGTGCAGTCGCCGGTGATCTCGAGTTTTGCCGGCCGGCAGGGATCCGGGTCGCCGGGCAAGGGGAGTTCGCCGCTCGCGAATTGCGGCACCAACGCGGGATCCAGCGGTTTGTCGACGGTGACCTCGTACACGCGCGGGACATGGTGGCGCGGCGACGTCCACTTGTGGATCAGGTCGCCTTGGTCGGTCATCACCAGCAGTCCGGTGGCGTCCTTGTCGAGGCGGCCCACCGATGCGATCGCGGGGTTGCGGGCGGTCCAGCGTTCGGGGAGAAGCTGGTAGATGTTGGGCGTCGTGCCTTCCTCGTGGGTGCAAACCCGGCCCGGAGGCTTGTTGAAAAGGGCGACGATGCCGTCCGGAGACTCCACCGGTTCGCCGTCGATCCGGACGCGGTTGGGATCGACGCGCTGGTCCGGATCTGTGGTGGGTTTGCCATCGACGGTGACGCGCCCGCCGTGGAGCCAAAGGCGGGCGTCGCTGCGGCTGCAATAGCCGCAAGCGGACAGCAAATGATCAAGGCGCCGTGGGCGCGGAGAGACGGACACGCCATACGGTAACCCCATCGGGCGCCCATGGGAAACCTATCCTGCGGGGAGTTGAGACACCGGGGGCGGGTTTGGCGGCCTTCGTGGCCGGGCTTTCCGCGGGCCGCACGCAGTCGGCCATGCCGGGCCGCGGTGACGCCGCCTCCCGTCCCCAACCCGTTGCCACGCCGTCTCAAACGGGTCGCCGGATCACGAATGCCGCCTGTCCCCGGGCATCCGTCCGCGGGGATGCGAAGGGTCCGGTCGGTCCGGCATGCCGCCGAAACCAGTCCGCGGGGATCGTTGGCTGGGAGTCTTTGCGGAGATCGACACCGTCCTCCGGGATCGATCGAGGGCGACGATGCCATCAAGGGTCGCCCCGCGGCGGGAAGGTTCCGGTTCCCAACTTTGCTTTCGGCGGCTTCAGGCTAGCGTCGGGTCCATGAAGGAAACGTACATTGCCGCAAAGGAGCGTTGGGCGCGCAAGATGTCGGGACTGGAGAAGCCCGCCGTGAGGTCGGTGGACCGTCTCCCCCCGGGGCAGCGGCAGGTTTCCAACTTTCCCGTGCTCGATCTGGGGGTGAAGCCCGAGGTGGGGACGGACCAATGGGAGTTGAAGATCGGTGGGCACGTGGAAAATCCGGTGACGCTGGACTGGGCGGCTTTCCGGGCGTTGCCGCAATTCCGGGACGTGTCGGATTTCCACTGCGTGACCACGTGGAGCCAGTTCGACATGGAATGGGAAGGCGTGGCGTTCTTCACCTTGGCCGATCTGGTCCGCCCCAAGGCCTCGGCGACACATGTGTTTTTCAAGAGCCACGATGGCTACAGCACGAACAACCCGATCGGGGCATGCCTCGACGACGACGTGCTGTTGGCCCACTCGTGGAACGGCAAGCCGCTGCCGGTGGAACACGGTGGGCCGGTGCGGGTGATCCTTCCCAAGCGCTACGCCTGGAAGGGGGCCAAGTGGATCCGGGAAATCACCTTTCTGGACCGGGACATCCTCGGGTTCTGGGAAGTCCGCGGATATTCGAACACGGCCGATCCCTGGACCAACGACCGGTTTTCGTGAGGAGTCCCGCTCAGACGCCCTGCTGGCTTTCGACCCAACGGACCGCTTCGCGGACCAATCCCGTGGCGTCCTTGACGCGGAGCTTCTCCTTCAGGTGCGCGCGGTGGGCCTCGACGGTCTTGACGCTGAGGTTCAGTCGGCCGGCGATCTCGCGGGTGCCGACACCCTCGCCGATGAGTTGGAACACCTCGAACTCGCGGTCGCTGAGGCCGGCCATGGGCGTGCCATTGCCCGGCTGTTGCCGGGTGCCGAGCGATTCGAGGATGCGGGTGCCGACGGCGGCACTCACGTAGATCTTGCCCGACAGGACGTGGCGGATCGCCTCCATCACGGCTTGGCCGCCGGCGGATTTCATGAGGTAGCCGCGGGCCCCCGCCCGGATGGAGCGTTCGGCGTACAATCCCTCGTCGTGCATCGAGAGCACGAGGGCCGGGATGCCGGGATGGGTGGCGGCGAGGTCTTTGATGAGATCGAGTCCGCTGCGGCCGGGCAGGCTGAGATCTACGAGGATGAGATCGGGTTTGGTACGTCCGAGCAGGGCAAGGGCCGCGCCGGCGGACTCCGCCTCGCCGCAGACCTGCAGGTCGGGCTCGAGGCCAATCATGGCGACGAGCCCCTGCCGGGTGATCGGATGGTCATCGACCAGCAGAATGCGGCGGACGGCGGAGGACTTTGGTTCTGGACGTTTCATGGCGTTTGGAGCCCGCGGAAACGGCTTGCCCGGGCATGATATGGACCGAACAGGCGACGGAGACGCCGCCTTCCGGTTGGTTGGCGACGACCAGCGAGGCACCCAGCATGCCGGCGCGGTATTGCATGATGCGCAGCCCGAGTCCGGTTCCCTTCTTCTTGGGCTTGCCCGTCGGAAGGCCGTGCCCATCGTCGCGGATGGAGAGACGGACCTGATGGTCGACGCCGGACAGGCCAATCTCGATGCGGCGCGCCTTGCCGTGGCGGATGGCATTGCTGACGGCCTCCTGCGCGATCCGGTAAAGATGGGTGGCGACGTCCGTATGGTGGATCAGGACGGGCGAAGGACAATCAAGTTGGACCTCCACCTCGAAGTGCCGATGGGTTCGGAGCGCAAGTTCCTCGAGCGCCGACATGAGGCCGTCGGGTTCGAGTCCCACGGGCGACATCCCATGGGACAGGTCGCGGGTGTGCTCGGTTGCGTGGCGGATGAGGCGGGCGATCTCCTCGGCGCCGGACGCCTCGGGCCGGCCCGCCTCGGCGAGTCGCCGCGCGAGGGACTGGGCGAGGAACTGGACGCCGGCAAGCTGTTGGCACAGGTCGTCGTGAAGATCGCGGCCGATGCGCTGTTGCTCGGCCTCGCCGGTGCGGAGGACTTCGGCCTGGAGTTGGCGACGTTCGGTGATGTCGCGGATGATTCCGGTGAAGAGTCGCCGCCCATTGGCGGAGAATTCGCCGATGGAGAGGTCGATGGGAAAGACGGTGCCGTCGCGGCGTTGTCCGAAGGTCTCGCGGCCGATGCCAATGATGCGACGATGGCCGGTGGCCCGGTAATTGGCGAGGTAGCCGTCGTGTTGGCCGTGATGCGGCTCGGGCATGAGCATGCTGACATTCCGGCCGATCAACTCGGTGGAATTCCAGCCGAACATGGTTTCCGCCGCCGGATTGACGGCGTCGATCCGTCCGCGTTCGTCGATCGTGACGATGGCCTCGACGGCGGTGTCGAAGACCGCGCGAAGGCGGGCTTCGCTCTCGCGCAGCGCCGCGAGGCTTTCGGGCTCCTTGGAGGACGGCTGGTTCATCGGCGGACGACTCCCGCGCGGGATGCGCGGGAGCGTCCGGTACTTGCCGTCCGGACACGCCGGATGGCAAGCCTTGGTTCGCCGATTCAGCCGACGGAGAGTTTCCCGCGGTAGGCGGTCGGGGCCTTGCCGACGATGCGGCGGAAGACGCGGTTGAAGTGGGTGAGCGATTGGAATCCGACCTCGTAGGCGATCTCGCTGACCCGAAGATTCGGGTTGAGCAGGAGTTGCTTGGCGCGTTCCACGCGGAGGCGCGCGACATAATCGGTGAAGTTCAGGCCGGTGTACTTGCGGAACGTCTTGCAGAAGTAGAAACGGCTCATGTTCACGGCCTTCGCGACGTCGCCGAGGGAGAGATCGTCGGTGATGTGTTCGGCGATGAAGGCCTTGGCACGGGCGATGGCGGGCGGTTCGGCGTTGGCCTGGCGGATGGCGATCTGGTTGGAGGCGGCGCCGAGTTGCTCGGCGAACGCGTTCAGCAGTTGGAGCGCGCCCTCGTACTGCTTCTTGGCCAGACAAGGCGACTGCAGCCAAGCCTTCTCGTAGGCATCGCGGTCGCCGGGGACTTTGAGTTCGTCGAGTTTGGCCCGGACTTTCTTGAAACCGGCCTTCGAGGGTTCGCGGAGCGCGATCTGGCCGGTCTGGAGGTACCCGACGACCTGGTCGCCGAGTTTGACGGGGACCGCGGAGTCGGTGAGCCCGGCAAAGCAGGTGCAACTGGACGTCTCGCCGTTGCCCTTTTGGGTCAACTCCTGCTGGACCTGAAGGCATGCGGCGCAGCTGCGGCTTTGGGCGGCCATCAGCGCGCAGAAGGGATTCCGGTGGGCATTGTCCTTTTGCGCGACCTGCCATGCATCCGGCGTCCGCAGCGTGAGCGGAAGCCCGGTGGCATCGCCGAAGGCGCGTTCGTACTCGCGGTAAAGTTTGGAGTTCGTGAGCGTCTCGATCATGTTGTCCTTGGAGGTCATGCGGTGTCCTTTCTTGCGGTTCCGGGAGCAATATACGCTCACCCTCCTTTGCCATGGTATCCGGACTCCTCCTTATCCCAATAGGGGACACGGCCCCGGTGGGCATCGGGGAATCCCCCAGGGAAAACGGGTCCCGGAAAAGAAAAACGGCGACCGGGCAAAGCCGGGCGCCGTCGTGGTTCCTTGCCGGTCCGGAGCGTCTATTTGCCCTGCTTGACCTGCTTCACCTTGGTCCAGCGGCCCGACTTGGCCGAGTTCAGCACCGCGTCGACGACGTAGTCCGTCGCGAGGCCGTCGCGGAAATTCGGGAGGGCGGCCTTGCCGGTGTCGAGTCCCTGGAGGAAATCGGCGACCTGGTGGACGAAGCTGTGCTCGTAGCCGATCTGGAGACCGGGCACCCACCAGTTCTTCAGGTAGGGGTGGTCGCTGTCGGAAACATGGATCGAGTTCCACCCGCGGAGTCGTCCCTCGTTCCCGTGGTCGAACCACTGCAGGCGGTGGAGGTCGTGGAGATCCCAGCGGAACGAAGCGTGCTCGCCGTTGACCTCGAGGGTGTAGAGCGCCTTGTGGCCGCGGGCGTAGCGCGTGGACTCGAACAATCCCAGGGACCCGTTGTTGAAGTGGCAGAGGAACGCGCAGGCGTCGTCGATGCCCACTTTCTCGACCTTGCCGGTGAGGGTGTGTTTGCGCTCCTTCACGAAGGTCTCGGTCATCGCGGTGACGTCCTTGATGCCGCCGTTGAGCCAGAGCGCGGTGTCGATGCAATGGGCGAGGAGATCCCCGGTGACGCCGGAACCGGCGGCCTTCACGTCGAGGCGCCAGAGTGCGGCGCCGCCCTGGGGCAGATCGGGGTTGATGGTCCAGTCCTGCAGGAAGTTGGCGCGGTAGTGGAAGACGCGTCCAAGGCGGCCTTCGTCGATGAGTTGCTTGCCAAGGACCACGGCGGGGCAGCGGCGGTAGTTGTACCACACCATGTTGGCGACCTTCGCCTTCTCGACCGCCGCCACCATCTTCTCGGCTTCCTTGGGCGACATCGCCAGCGGCTTCTCGCAGAGGATCATTTTCCCGGCTTTTGCCGCCGCGATCGCGATCTCGGCGTGGAGATTGTTGGGAACGGCGATGTCGACGACGTCGATGTCGTCGCGGGCGATGAGTTTGCGCCAGTCGGTTTCGACGGATTTGTAGCCCCAGCGCGCGGCGAAGACCTTGACCTTCTCGAGATCGCGCGCGCAGACCGCCTGGAGGACGATCTCGTGGTCGGAGTCGAAGAAGTGGCCGACCTTGGCGTAGGCGTTGGAGTGGGCACGGCCCATGAAGCCGTAGCCGATGAGACCGATGCGAAGCTGTTTCTTGGCCATAGGAATCGAAGCAGGAATGATGCGTTGATGTGGGAGCGCAATGTCCGTGAGTCCGGGGAGTCTAGGGAAAGGGGACCGCGGATGACAAGCGGGGCGCTGCGCGAAGCGGGAACTACGGGGTTGCCACCCTGCGTCGGTGTGAGATTGTGCGGGGGCTTTCGGGGCACCCGTTCTCCATAAGGCATGAAGGGGGAAACGTGCTGGCGCGCCGCGGGGTGACCCCGGGGGTTAGTTGGCGACGCGCCGAATAAAGAGGGGCTGCGGTGGACAGTCTCCTTTCTCTCATCCACCCGGGCGCCGGTGCAAACCGGCGCCCGCCCTTTTCTCGGCCACCGTTTGCTTTCAGGGGGCTTTTTGTCCCGCCCCCAATCGCTGCAAAAGTCGGTCGTGGATCCCGCCGAATCCCCCGTTGCTGAACACGCACACGACATCGCCCGGCCGCGCCTCGCGTCCCACGTGGTCGACGATGGCATCCACCGTGGGCAGGTAGGCCGACGGTTTGCCCGTGCGCCGCAGGTCCTGCATGAGTCGTTCCGGGTTCAACCGTTCGTCGGGCTTCAGTTGCTCGAGTCGTGCCACCTCCGCGACCACGACCAGATCGGCGCGTTCGAGGGCATCCACGAGTTCGGTCTGGAAGACGTTTCGGCGGGTGGTGTTGGAACGCGGTTCGAACACGGCCCACAGACGGCGTCCCGGAAACCGCACGCGGAGGGCGCGGACGGTCTCGCGGATCGCCGTGGGATGGTGCCCGAAGTCGTCGACGACGGCCACGCCGCCGGCCTCGCCGCGGATTTCCATGCGCCGCGCCACGCCGCGGAAGGAGGCGAACGCGGCGCGGATGCGCGCGTCGTCCAGACCGCAATGGCGCGCACAGGCGGCCACGGCGAGGGCGTTGCGGACGTTGAGTTCCCCCACCATGGGCACCTCGAAGCGGGTGTCGCCCAACACGAACTCCGAGGCCTCGGGTTTCAGGACGATCCCCGTGGCACGGATCTCGTTCGCGTCGCCGAGCCCGAAGCGCCGGACCGGGCAATGCCGCACGCCCAGCAGGGCCTGGAGATTGGGTTCGTCCCCGTTCGCAAGCAGCAGCCCGTTCCGCGGGATGAGATTCACGAACCGCTGGAAGGCGAGCTGGATGTCCCCGAGGGAACGGAAGATGTCGGCGTGGTCGAACTCGAGGTTGTTGATGATCGCGACCTCGGGAAGGTAGTGGACGAACTTGGAACGCTTGTCGAAGAACGCGGTGTCGTACTCGTCGCCCTCGATGATGAACCAGTCGCTCGCGGTGAATCGGGCGCCCTGGTCGAGGTTGCGGGGGATGCCGCCGATGAGGAACGAAGGGTTGAGACCCGCGCTCTCGAAGGTCCAGGCAAGGAGCGAGGTCGTCGTCGTTTTCCCGTGCGTGCCCGTCACGACCAGCGAGCGCTTGCCGCGGATGAAGAACTCCTTGAGCAACTCGGGCAGGGAACAGTACCGGAGGCGGCGCTCGAGGATGGCCTCGACTTCCGGGTTGCCCCGGGAAACGGCGTTGCCGACCACCACCAGGTCGGGTTGCCGGGCGAGGTTCTGCTCGGTGTACCCCGCGGTGACGTCGATGCCCCGCTCGACGAGGAACGTGGACATCGGCGGGTACATGTTCTGGTCGGAACCGGAGACGCGGAAACCGCGCTCTTTCATGGCGGCGGCCGCGCTGGCCATCGCCGTGCCGCAAATGCCGATGAAATGGACGCTCTGGATGTCGCTGCGCACGCCGGGGAAGAGTGGGCCAATGCGGGGGCGGGGGAAGGCGGAAGTTGTCGGACGCTCGTTCCGCGGCACGGAATTTCGGTCGGGTACCCCGAACATTCCCTTGGAACCGACGGGGGGTCGCGCAATAGGATGCGGGAAACATCCCACGAAAGTCGCGGCGCGCCGGGGCCTCGTGGAACGCTTCAATCCCACATGCAAAAGATCACCGCCATCGCCGTAGGACTCACGCTGGCCGCCGGGCTATCCCGGGCCGCGGACAAAGTGGATTTCGAAAAGGAAATCGTGCCAATCCTTGCCGAGCACTGCGTGAAGTGCCACGGCGAGGAAAAGCAGAAGGGCAAGCTGCGGCTCGACACCAAGGCCGACGTCGCCAAGGGCGGCAAGAGCGGCAAGGCCGTGCTCGCCGCGGGGGATCCCGCCAAGAGCGAGTTGTTCCACCGGTTGACGTTGCCCAAAGGCGACGACGATCTGATGCCTCCGGAAGGCGGTCCGATCCCCGAGAAGGCGATTGCCACGATCAAGGCGTGGATCACCCAAGGCGCCAACTGGCCCGACGGCGTGGTGGTCAAGGTGGTCGCGAAGGCCGGCGCGGCGCCGGTCGCCGAAATGCCCGCGATGCCGCGGCGGCCGGTGCCGCCGTTGCCGGAACTGCCCAAGGAGTTCAAGCCCTCCGCGGGCGAGTCCGCGGCCATCGCGACCTTGGCCAAGGCGGGCGTCGAGCCGCGTCCCATCGCGCAGAATTCGCCTTGGAAGGAAGTGAACCTTCGGCTCAAGGGAGCCGAGGTGACCGACAAGACCCTCGAACCGCTTCGCGAATTGACGAGCTTGGTCGAGGTCCGGTTGGGCACGACCAAGGTGACCGACGCGGGTTTGGCCTCGTTGCAGGGGTTGTCGCAACTCCAGGTGCTGAGTTTGGAATCCACCGGCGTGACGGACGCCGGGCTCGAGAAGATCAAGGGTCTTGGCAATCTGGTGTACCTCAACCTCTACGGCACCCCGGTGACGGATGCCGGGTTGCAGCACCTTGCGGGGCTCAAGCACCTGCGGAACCTCTATCTGTGGCAGACGAAGACCACTCCCGAGGGCGTGAAGAAACTTCAGGCCGCTTTGCCGGGTTGCGAGATCAACACCGGCGCCGACCTGACGGTCATTCCCCCGCCTGAGAAGAAAGAGGAGCCCAAGAAGAAGGAAGAACCGAAGAAGGAAGAGGCGAAGAAGAAGGAAGAGCCCAAGAAGTAGGCCGGACCGGCGGGCGCACGGTTTCATCCTGCGTCCGCCGTCCCTCATCCCCGGAGTCCTTGCGCCCGTCGCCGCCGAAAGGCTTGCGCGACGGGAGGTCCCCAGACCCATCGGGTCCGCTTTGCCAACCCGGCGGACACGGGCGGTGGGGGGCCGTCGCAGGACGGTGGGCCGACCTAGGAGGGTCGCTGCCCCTCGCGGCGCGCGCCGGCGGATCGTCAAGGCTGGGCGGCAAGCTCCCGCTCCGTCTTGAGGCGGAGTTGGCCGCAGGCGGCGTCGATGTCGTGCCCTTTCTCCAATCGCAGCGTGGCCGTGCAACCGGCAGCCTCCAGAGCTTCGGCAAACGCCCGGCATCGATCGTCTCCGGGACGCTCCCATTCGAGTCCCTCGACCTTGTTGTACGGGATGAGGTTCACCTTGGCGTGGAGGCGGTGGGCGAGGCGCGCCAAGGGCGCGGTCTGGGCGGAATCGTCGTTCACGCCGGCGATGAGGATGTACTCGAGCGTGATCATTTTGCCCTTCCGCGCGGCATAGTGCTCGCAGGCGGCCGCAAGTTGGTCGAGGGGGTATTTGCGATTGATGGGCATGATCCGGCCGCGGACCGCGTCGGTGGCGCCGTGGAGCGAGATGGCCAACCGGAATTGTTCGGGTTCGTCGGCCAGTTGGCGGATGCGGGGGACGATGCCGCTGGTGGACACGGTGATCTTGCGGGCGCCGATGGCCGCACCCCACGGGGCATTGAGCGTGCGCAGCGCGGCGAGGAGCGCGTCGTAGTTGGCGAGGGGTTCGCCCATCCCCATCACCACGATGTTGTTGACGAGACGGTCGGGCGCTTCGGCGGTGCCAGCCTCCGTCGACCGGGGTTGCGACGCATTCCAGCGTTCGACGGCGAGCACTTGGCCGGAGATTTCCCAGGGCTCGAGGTTCCGTTTCCAGCCGTCGAGCCCGCTCGCGCAAAACCGACACCCGTAGGCACAGCCAACCTGCGTGGAGATGCAAAGCGTGTGGCGGTCGGCACGCTCGCCGTACAAGGCTGGGTTGGCCGGAATCAGCACGCTCTCGACAAACGAACCGTCGTGCAGTCGCCAGAGGAACTTGCGGGTGGTGTCGCCGGCGCCCTGCAACCGTGCGAGGATCAGGGATCCGAGCGAATAAACGGCGGCCAAACGTTGGCGGAGGGACCGTGGGAGGTTGGTCATCTCGTCCCACGAGGCCGCCCGGTGCACGTGCAGCCAGCGAAGCAGTTGGTCCAACCGGTAGGCGGGCTCGCCCCACTCGGCGAAGCGCGCCGCAAGGTCGTCGCGGCTTTGGTCGCGGAGGTCGGGCAGGCGCGGCGTTGCCGGGGCCGGGGCCGGCGGGGAAAGCGGGATGGTGTCGTTCACTCCTGGATGAAATAGGACAGGTTTTCGAGTTCTATGGCGAGGTTGACGTTGTTGACCGTCACGGACTCGGGCACGTGCGGGACAATCGGGGCGAAATTCAGGATGCCGACGATGCCGCAATCGACGAGGCCATTGACGACTTCCTGGGCGACGGCGGCCGGCACGGCGACGATCGCCATCTTGACGTGGTGCTGCTCCACGATTGGCGCGATGCGGTCCATGGCCAAAACGGGAACCTTGGAATTCCGGTCGCGCAGCCGCGCGGGGTCGGCGTCGAAGGCGGCGACCACCTCGAATCCTTCCTGCTCGAAGCCCCGGTACTGGAGGAGGGCGGCCCCGAGGTTGCCGACCCCGACGAGGATGACGGGTTGGAGGCGGCTGGTGCCAAGCAGGTCGCCGATCATCTTCGCGAGTTGGCCGACATCATACCCCAGACCACGGGTGCCGAACTGGCCGAAATAGGTGAGATCCTTTCGCAGTTGGGTGGGCTTGACCCCGGCGGCGCGGGCGAGTGCCTCGCTGCTCACGGTCTCCAGTTGGTTCTGGCGGAGACGATGGAGGCAGCGCAGGTAAATGCTCAGACGGTAGATCGTCTTGCGCGGTATCTCCGGTCGGGAACTCTTCTTCAAGGCGCGCTCAAGATAAGGAATGTCCGGCCCGTCCCGCAAGTCGGGTGCCGGGAATCGAAGGACTCCCGGGTCGTGTGTGGCTCGAATACAACCGCAACTTTCGGCCACGAATCCGCAGATTGGTATTGGGACGCTAAGTTTGGCGTCCCGGCAGCGTCACCGGCTCGGGTCGCGTGGTTGGTTGGCGATCCGGGTCGGTTTGGCCCGGGGGGGCGGACATTCACACGCTGTCGGGACGCCTCTTGTGTCGGTGGTTGTCCTTCCTGGTACTTCCGTCCCAACAGTCGATCGAACAGGGTCACGGGCGGGCCGCCGGGTCGCGCGGCCGACAAAGACTCCTCGGAATGCGACCGGTTGCAGGAGTGTTCCCGACCCGGAGGTTCTTGAACGGACCGTCAACGCCCCGGGGCGTTGGTGGCCGCCGGC
>WBXI01000084.1 GCA_008933025.1 Verrucomicrobiota bacterium | reverse complement strand
GGCATCGTGCCGATCGTCGGCACCGTGAACCCGACGCGCATTGCGGAGGCCAGGAAAGCCGAGTCCTTGCATCTGGGTCGCGAGGATTGGTACCGGCTGCTGGCCGCGGCACGGGGCACGGGATTGCCCTGAGGCCCCGCCACCGCGCTTGGAATCGGGCGGGGTCCCGGCCATGGTGACGCCATGCGCATCCACTATCTCGGGGCAACCCGTACCACGACGGGCTCCATGTATCTCGTGGAGGTAAACGGGAAACGGTTGTTGCTGGAATGCGGGCTGTACCAGGGCCACCGGGACGAGTCCAACGAGCGCAACCGGAATTTCCCGTTCGATCCCGGCTCGTTGGACGCCGTGGTGCTCAGCCATGCGCACATCGATCACTGCGGCAACCTGCCCAACCTGTGCAGCAAGGGGTACCGGGGGAACATCTACGCGACGATGGCCACGCGGGATCTTGCGGCGATCATGCTCCAGGATTCCGCTGCGGTGCAGAAGGCGGACGCGGTGTTCGTTTCCAAACGGCGCGCGAGGAAGGGATTGCCGCCGGTCGAACCGCTCTATTCGGAACGGGACGCGGAGTTGGCCATCGGGCAATTCGTCGGGCTCAACTATCACCGCCCCATGTTGCTGCCGGGCGGGGTGACCCTGACGTTCGTGGACGCAGGCCACATCCTTGGCTCGGCACAGGTCATCCTCGACGTCGAGGAATCGGGCCGGAAATTCCGGTTCCTGTTCAGCGGGGACGTGGGGCGGCCACATCAGGAAATCCTGCGCGATCCCGAACCCGTGGCCGACGTGGATTTCCTCCAGATCGAGAGCACCTATGGCGGCCGCGACCACGCCGAGGCCGGCAACGCGCGCGAGGAACTTGCCCGACTGATCGGTGTGGCCATCAAGCGCGGGGGCAAGGTCATCATCCCGGCCTTCTCGGTCGGTCGCACCCAACAGTTGGTCTACGTCATGAACCAGATGACGGAGGCAGGAACGCTTCCGAAAGTGCCAATCTTCGTCGACAGCCCGCTGAGCGTGAATGCCACCGAGGTCTTTCGGTTGCACCCGGAGTGTTTCGACGAGGAAACGTCAAACTTCATGCGGACACACCGGAACCCCTTCGGCATGGACAACCTCACCTACATCCGCGAGGTCGAGCAGTCGAAGAAGCTGAACGAGATTGAGGAGCCGGCGATCATCATCAGCGCTTCCGGCATGGCCGAGGCCGGACGCATCCGCCATCACCTCGCCAACAACATCGGGGACCCACGCAACCTGATCCTGATGGTCGGGTATTGTGCCGAATACACGCTGGGCTGCCAGATCCGCGCGGGACGCAGCCCGGTCAACATTTTCGGCGAACCGTATCTCGTCCGGGCCCAGGTCGCGGCGATCGACGCCTTCTCGGGTCATGCGGACCGCAAGGAATTGTCCGCCTATGTCGGGAAGTTGTCGGGCAAGATCCGGAAGGTGGCCGTCATCCACGGGGAGGAAGAACAGTCGCTGGCATTCGCGGGAACCTTGCGGGAGTTGCTCCCGGCGGCGGACGTGTTCGTTCCCCAGCCACGGGAAATCGTGGAATTCGGGGCCTGACCCATCACACCAAGCGCAGCGTCAGCGGATAGCGGTAGGTGCCGCCGTCCGCCGTCCGGATGGCCGCGACGATCGCAAGCACGAACGTGGCGATGACGATGGCCGCCAGCAGGGGAGCCCCGACGATGACGACGACCAAGGGCACGCAAAAGAGGGAATAGAGATAGACCGAGATGTGGAAGTTCAGGGCTTCCCGGGCATTCGAGGCGACGGGGCCGGAGCGGTCTGTCTGGACGAGATAGACAATCAGCGGCAGCAGCAGGCCGGCACCCAGCAGTACGGAAAGGTGCGAGGCAGCGATCAACAACCGCTCGTTGGGATTCGTGGTGGGCACGATGTCGTTCATCGGGAAATGGGCGTGTGGGTTGCGGATGTTGTGGCCGTCGCGGACGACCGGGTTTATCCCGGCGCGCCGGGGAAATCCAGCGGCAACACCAACGCATCGCCACGACGGCCCGCGGCATCCACCCGTTGGAAAAGCAAAAGACGAGCAGGACAAACCCACTCGTCTTTCGCGAATCACTGCCGGGGCAGGGCGCCCCGCCCGTTCAGTTCCGGCGAAGGCGACGGATGCCGACCCCCATGGCCAGGATGCCGAGGGAGATTCCGGCGGCCCAAGTCCCGGCTTCGGGAACCTGCTGTACGGTCACGCTGAAGCTGTCGACCGAGAAGTTGTAGGCATCCCGAAAACCGTCGTGCTCGATGAAAAGGCCGACGCCCGTGACACCGGTCAACGCCAGCGATCCAAACGTGGGGCTTTTGCCGGGGAGATCCATGTCGGTACCCGCCGGCGACGTCGACAGCGGATCCCGCACGGCCCATTGGGCGGCGTTGAGTTGGGCGCCACTGATCGAGTAGGTCCCGTCGGACGGTACAAACGTGCGGGCCGCATCGGGAAGTTTGCGGAAAATCCTCCGGCACGCCGCAACCCGGTGGCCGGGAACAGGGCTCGCCCCCTTCAGGGCTCCACCATCGTGGTCCGCGCGGAGAGCCAGATCATGTCCTGGTTGCCGGGACAATTCACCGACCAGGTTTCCCATCCGTTGTCCCGATACACCGCCTTGGGCCGCGTCCGGCTGTCGACCCAACGGCGGATTTCGGCATGCCCATCCGCGAAGGACAATCCGCCGGCGCCATTGTGCTGGCTACCCGGCATGTCGACGATCCGGGTTTTGTCCAGCTCGGCCGGGCTCCGGTAAATCACCGCGAAATCCCCGTAGTTGATGCCGTCCGGATGTTCGTCGATGAAGACGAACGCTTGGGAATGTCCCAGGGCATCGACGTCCGATTGTTTGCGGAAGATCCGGAACCGGGTGCCGGAGGGATAGTAGGGTTTCCCATGCACGCCATTGAGCCAGTCGTCCGTCGAGTTCATGGCCTGGCTCATGGAAAGACTCCGCACGCGCGGCACCGCGCGTCCCCCGATCCTGACCGTGCTGCGGTCGGCCGGGCATTTGTAGATGCCCGCCGAGAACGCGCTGTAAGGTGCCAGCTTCGCGTAACGCGGGTCGGTGAGGTTGAGTTTGTTGGTGTTGTCCGGATTCCCACCGTCGTAATTCAGGATGCCCCGCACCCAACCCACGGACGCCGGGTCCAGGGCGTTGAAGACCAGGTTTCCGGCGTTGTCGTCCGCATAGAGGATCCAGCCCAACTGGAGTTGGCGCATGTTGGCCATGCACTGGATTCCCTGGGCCTTGCTCTTGGCCTTGGCGAGGGAGGGCAGGAGCATCGAGGCCAGGATGGCGATGATCGCGATGACGACCAGGAGTTCGATCAGCGTGAAGCCCACGGCCCGCGGCTGGAAGGGACCGGTTCGCACGGGGGAACGCCGCGGGGAAACCCACGGCAAGAATCCGGGGAAGCGGGGGTGCATCGGCCGACGCTATCGGGGCCACCCCGGGCCGCAATGTTCAATCCACGGCCCTCTGCTCGGTCCTCAGGATGGGGTCGAAAAGCGGGGCCAGAACCGCGGCGCCCGCGACCGAAAGGTGGCTTCGGTCGAAGTACAGAACGCGGTCGCCCTGGACGACGCCATAGATCGCGATGGCATCGACGACGCCAAGGGCGAGCAGCGTGGCGGCGACCGCGAATGCACCGCCCAAAGCTTGTCGCCGCCCCCCTGCAATCCGACGTCTTCGGAACGGGGTCGCCACGCATTGATTCCATTCGGGTGGGCTGGGTGCGCGGCAAGTTACGCGGGCTTGGTTCCGACCGTCGAGGCGGGGTCCGCGCGATGCGTTTCCTTCATGGGCCGGGCCCGGGAACGCGGGGTCAGGGGGAGCCGGGAATGGGCGGCTTTGCCGGTCGCCGCGTCGGGACGGCGTCCATTGCCTTGCGCCACCGCCATAGGCTTTCCCAAGCGGCGGCATCCGCCCGTTCCGGATCGAACCGGCCGGCATCGACGTCCAGATACAGGGCCCGGTATCCGTCCGGGTCGAAGTCGGGATTCGGTCGGTTCTCCTGCGCGCCCACCCGCTGGCGCCATGCGGCCAATGAAGCGTGCATGCGGGTCACCCGAGCGGGAAGCCTGGGGGCCAGATCGCGGCGTTCGCCGGGATCCGCGACGATGTCGTACAACTCGGATTTCCAATCGTCGTAGTACTCCACCAACATCCACCGACCGTCGCGCATCGCGCCCGCGGGTCGGCTGCCTTGGTTGGTATAATGGGGGAAGTGCCAGAAGAGGGGGCGCCGCGGCGCCGGGCCGCGCCCGGTCAGGAACGACGCCAGACTCACGCCGTCCAGTCCGGACGGCACGGGTTGCCCGGCCAGTTCCAGAAGGGTGGGAAGCCAGTCCGTATTGACGACCGGCGTTTCCACCACGCTTCCGGCGGCCACGTGGCCCGGCCATCGGACCAAGAGGGGAATGCGAAGGCCGCCCTCGTAGACGAATCCCTTGCCGGCACGATACGGCGCGTTGTGGGTGATCTTCGGATGCGGTCCCTCGGGAACGTGCAACCCGCCGTTGTCGGAGGTGAAGACAACGATCGTGTTCGCGGACAACCCGAGCGCGTCGAGTTTGGCGAGCAAGCGCCCCACGCTGTCGTCCAGCGACTCGATGACGGCCGCGTAGACCGGTTCGAAGGCGCCGGCGTTGTTCCGGATCCGGTCTTCGCGGGCCGCGTAGGGAATGTGCGGCGCGTTGTGGGCGAGATAGAGGAGGAATGGTCGGTCCCGATGCGCCTCGACGAATCGTTCGGCCGCCGCGGTGAGGTCGTACTCCCCCTTGCCACCCTCGCTCGCGGAAGGCGGGGTGTTGGCCCGTCCGGGATGATACGAATCGAAGCCATGCTCGAGCGGGCCGAAGCCGCGGCCGCCCACGTGCCATTTGCCGATGGCGGCGGAGACGTATCCGGCCTCCTTGAAACGATCGGCGAGGGTCTTTTCGGCCAGCGGCAAGTCCAACACGATCTCCGGGTGGAGCACCTTCTGCGAGGGGCGATCCGCGCGTCCCGGGAGGTAGGTCGTCAGGTGCAGGCGCGCCGGGGTCTTGCCGGTAAGGATGGCGGCGCGGGAGGGGGAGCAAATGGGTTGCGCGCAGTAGGCGGAAACGAAGCGCATGCCCTGCGAGGCGAGGCGATCGAGATTCGGGGTGTGGTGTTCGCGGCGTCCGTAGCAATGGAGATCGTTGATGCCAAGATCGTCCGCGAGGATGAACACCACATTGGGCTTCGGTCCGGCCCCGACCAGCGGTCCGGCGGCGGTGCCGACGATGCCGGCAGCCCAAAGCAGCGCGAGGATGCCGATGAAATGTCCCATGCCGTGGTCCTCCGTTTCCAACCGGACGATTCAACGCCATTGCCGCGACCGGCGGAAGGGCGAAGGGGACGCCGTTGCGCGGGACCGGGCGGGCGGCGGTCCCGGGGAACGAAAAAGGGGCGGCGACCGAAAGGTCGCCGCCCCGTTGGGGATCGGACCGCCGACTACTTCTTTTTCGCGGCCTTCTTGGCGGGCGCCTTGGCGGCGGCAGCCTTGCGCTTCTCGTCGATCGCGGCCTGGGCGGCGGCGAGGCGGGCGACGGGCACGCGGAACGGCGAGCAACTCACGTAGGTGAGGCCGGCCTTGTGGCAGAACTTGACGGAATCGGGGTCGCCGCCGTGTTCGCCGCAGATGCCCAGCTTGATGCCGGGGCGGGTCTTGTTGCCCTTCTCGATGGCGATCTTGATCAACTGGCCGACGCCGGTCTGATCGATCGTCGCGAACGGGTTCCTGCCGATGATCTCGGATTCGGCGTATGCCGGCAGGAAGCTGCCGGAATCGTCGCGGCTCATCCCGAGCGTCGTCTGGGTGAGGTCGTTGGTGCCAAAGCTGAAGAACTCGGCGGTCTCGGCGATCTCGTCGGCGGTGAGCGCGCCGCGCGGGACCTCGATCATGGTGCCGACGGAGTAGGTCAGCTTGATCTTCTTCTCCTTCTGCACGAGGGCGGCGACCTCGTGGACGATGGCGACCTGGAGGTCGAGCTCCTTCTTGAAGCCGACGAGCGGGATCATGACCTCGGGCTTGGCCTTGTAGCCTTCCTTCTGGGCGAGGGCGGCGGCCTCGAACACGGCGCGCGCCTGCATGCGGGTGATCTCCGGGTACCGGATGCCGAGGCGGCAGCCGCGGAAACCGAGCATCGGGTTGAACTCATGCAGTTCGTGGACGCGGGCCATGATCTTCTCGACCGGGATGGACAGCTTGCGGGCGAGGTCCATCTGCTGCTCCTTGGCATGGGGCAGGAACTCGTGCAGGGGCGGGTCGAGGAACCGGATCGTGGCCGGAAATCCGTCGAGCGCCTGGAAGATCCCGTGGAAGTCGTCCCGCTGGTACGGCAACAACTTCGCCAGGGCCGCCTCGCGTGCCTCCAGCGTGTCCGCGAGGATCATCTCGCGCATCGCGTCGATGCGGTCGCCCTCGAAGAACATGTGCTCGGTGCGGGTGAGGCCGATGCCGGTGGCGCCGAACGCGATCGCGTTGCGGGTTTGCTCCGGGTTGTCGGCGTTGGTGCGGACCTGGAGGCGCGCGGCGGCACCGCACCACTTCATGAGCTGCTGGAAGCTCCGGAACTTCTCGGTCTTCTGCGCGGCCTTGTCGCCGTTCAGGAGGCCCGCGATGATTTCCGAGGGGGCCGTCTTGATTTGGCCCGCGTAGACGGCGCCGATGGTGCCGTCGATGGAGAGGAAGTCGCCTTCCTTGAAGGTCTGGCCGCCGGCGGAGACCGTCTTGCGGTTGTAGTCGACCTCGACGCCGGCGGCGCCGCAGACGCAAACCTTGCCCATCTGGCGGGCGACGAGCGCGGCGTGGGAACTGACGCCGCCACGGGCGGTGAGGATTCCCTCGGCGGCGATCATGCCGCGGAGATCCTCGGGGGACGTCTCGATGCGGACGAGCAGGACCTTCTCGCCCTTGTCGGCGGCGGCGACGGCACGCTCGGCATTGAGGTAGATCTTGCCGGAGGCGGCGCCGGGGCCGGCGGGGAGGCCGGTGGCGATGACCTTCGACTTCTTGACGTCGGCGAGGTCGAACACGGGGGCGAGCAACTGCTCGAGCTGGTCGGCCGGGTTGCGAAGGACGGCGGTGTCGGCGTCGATGAGGCCTTCCTTGTGCATGTCGATCGAGAACTTGAGCGCGGCCATGGCGGTGCGCTTGCCGTTCCGGGTCTGGAGCATGAAGACCTTGCCTTCCTGGATGGTGAACTCGAAGTCCTGGACGTCCTTGAAGTGCTTCTCGAGGGTGTTGCGGATGTTGTCGAGTTCCGCGTACGCCTTGGGCATCTGCTTCTTGAGCTCGAGGACGGGCTCGGGCGTGCGCACGCCGGCGACGACGTCCTCGCCCTGGGCGTTGATGAGGAATTCACCGTAGAATTCCTTCACGCCGTTGGCGGGATTGCGGGTGAAGGCGACGCCGGAACCGGACCGTTCGCCGGTGTTGCCGAACACCATGGCCTGCACGTTGACGGCGGTTCCCCACTCGGTGGGGATGCCGTACTTGCGGCGGTAAACGTTGGCGCGGTCGTTCATCCACGAACCGAACACGGCGCCGACGGCGCCCTTGAGCTGGTCCCACGGATTGCTCGGGAAATCCTTCCCGGTGCGGTCCTTCACCAGCTTCTTGAAGCGGGCGATCAACTCCTTGAGATCGGCGGTGCTGAGCTTGGTGTCCTCGATCTCGTGGTTGCCATAGCGCTCCTCCTTGAGGTGCTCGATGACGACTTCGAAGGGTTCGTGGTCCTCGTCCGGGCGCTTCTGCACCCCGAGGACGACGTCGCCGTACATCTGGACGAAGCGGCGGTAGCAATCCCACGCGAAACGCTCGTTCGTCGTCGCGCCGACGAGCGCGAGAACGGTGTCGTCGTTGAGTCCGAGGTTGAGGATCGTGTCCATCATGCCCGGCATGGAATCCCGGGCACCGGAGCGGACGGCGACGAGAAGGGGCATGCCGCCCTTGGCACCGAACTTGGTGCCCATGATCTTCTCCATGTTGCCGACGCCGGCCTCGATCTGGGCCTGCAGTTCCTTCGGATACGTGCGTTTGTTGGCGTAGTAGTGGGTGCAGACCTCGGTGGTGATGGTGAATCCGGGGGGCACCGGCAACCCGATGCGGGTCATCTCGGCGAGGTTGGCACCCTTGCCACCCAGCAGGGCCTTCATGGAACCATCCCCATCGGCTTTCTTGTTGCCGAACACGTAGACGTACTTCGGAGCTTTAGGCATACGAATCTGTAGCTGTAATAGTGAAACCACGGCGGAAATCGCCGGAAATTTGAACCGGGAGGTTATCGGAGGAACCGGGTTCGTCAATTGGGGAAAAACGGTGCCGGTCCCCGAAGGGCACGGCGCGACGGAGTTGTCGCCGCCAATGGACACGGAGGGAGGAGGCCGTGCACCTCGGCCGCCGAGCCGCGGAGTCCGGGACCGGTTGCGGCGGCAACGATCACATTCGGTGCCTTCGGCCCGTCCCCGCGTCAAGGCGGCCAGGGGGCATCCGCTTTCAGCGGGGCCGTCGTCCGGACCTGGAGCCACGGCACGTCGTGGGGACCCTTCGGATTCTGCACGATCTTCGCGGAGCGCGTGTCCGGATCGACCCATTTCCGCACCTCCGCGTGACCGTCGGCGAACGAGAATCCGCAGGCGGCGTTGTGGTAGTTCGCCGGCATGTTGCCCCACAGTTGGTGGCGGTTCACGAACACCAGGAAGTAGCCGTCGTCGATGCTGTCCGGATGTTCGTCGAGAAACACGAAGGTTTCCGAGGGCGAAGGACGCACGATGTCCGAGTGCTTGCGGAACGTGATGTGGGTCGCCTTGATTTCCTCGGTGTACCAACTGTCGCCGTTCACGTTCCCGTTCATGGCGATGCTCCGCACCCGCGGTTGGTTCTTGCCGCCGATCCTCGCGGTGCTCTTGTCCGCGGGACATTTGTAGATGCCGAGCGACTTGTTGTAGTTCCAGAGGAGTCCGTTGGGAGCGCGGAGGAGGTTGACGTTGGTGGCGTCCTGGGCGGTCGGGAGCCAACCCTGCACCCAACCGGCCTGCCCGCCCGTGCCGTTCGGCACCAACTTGTCCGCATGGTCGTCGGCATACATGGACCACGCCAGGGTCAGTTGCCGCAGGTTGTTCACGCAGGCGATGCCCTGGGCCTTGGTCTTGGACTTCGCCAGCGCCGGCAGCAGCATGCCGGCAAGGATCGCGATGATCGCGATGACCACGAGAAGCTCGATCAGCGTGAAGGCGCGGACAACGGATCGGGACTGCGTCGCGAAAGGGGCAGGGGACGTCATGGCAGGTCGGGAGTACGGCGCGTTGCTTTCGGGATGACGGGTTCCAAGGTGTTCCTGCGGCATGGACCCGGCAAGCCCCATCCCGCGCCCCAATCGTCCATGCGGGGACCGCCACCGCCGGACGGCATGTCGGGAAATTGCCGCGGTATCGGCCGCCATCCCGACGGCCCCCCTGCGCCGGGTGCTGGGCCACCGTCGCCATCGGGAGCGGGACCGGCCCGCTGCCAACCGGCCGCGGCCCCGCGGCGGAGGAAGGATGGGTGCCAACCGATGCTGGCATCGTCGCGCGTTCCAAGGTAGTTCCCCGGGCGTGACCATCATCACGGATCCCCGCTGCACGGCCTACCACAAGCCGGGACATCCCGAGCGCCCGAACCGGGTGGCCCGCACCCTCGATCTCCTGCGGTTGCAGAAGACGCTGCCGCTGCAATGGGCGGAACCGGCGGAAGTCACCGACGCCCAAATCCTGCGGGCCCACACCCCGGAGCATCTCCGGCGGTTGGCGCAACCCGGCGATTTCGACGGCGACACGCCCGCCCACCCGGGGATCGACCAACATGCGCGGCGATCCGTCGGCGGCGCGATCCGCGCGATGGCGCTCGCGCGCTCGGGCGAGACCGCCTTCAGCCTGATGAGGCCGCCGGGGCATCATGCGACCCGGTCCCTTGCCATGGGATTCTGTTATCTCGGGTCGATGGCGATCGCCGTGCTGGAGGCGCGGGCGCTGGGGGTGGGGCGGGTCGCCGTGCTCGATTTCGATGTCCACCACGGCAACGGCACGGAAGACATTCTCGCGGGCCAGCCGGGCACGACGTTCGTGTCGGTCCACCAGCACCCGGCCTATCCCGGGACCGGGGCGGTGGACGTCGGGGGCAACTGCTTCAACTTTCCGGTCGGGCCCGGGACGCCGAGGGCGGCGTGGCGGCAGGTGTACGAGGCGGCCTTCGAGCGCCTCGTGGCGGCCCGCCCGCAGTTGGTCGGCGTGTCGGCCGGATTCGACGCCTATTCCAAGGATCCCCTCGCCAACGGGACGCTCGAGCGGGACGACTTCCTGTGGCTGGGCAAGCGCCTCCGGGCGCTGGGCGTGCCGGTGTTCGCCGTCCTCGAGGGCGGCTATTCCCTCGATCTGCCGGACCTTGTGTTCCATTTCCTCCTCGGACTGGACGGGCGCGAGGCAACCTGATTTGAATCGTCCGGATCTTCCGACGCGACTGCTCCCCCACGAATTCCCGACGCCATGCTGCAAACCCAACTCCTCAATTCCCGCGTCCTCGCGCTGCTCGCCCGGGTGCGCCACACCAACCGCCTGGTGATCGCCGACGCGATGTTCCCATCGTGGCCCGACATCGAGGAGATCGACCTCGCGCTCGTGGCGGGCCTGCCTTCGGTGCCGCAGGTGCTGGCCGCGGTGGTGTCCGCCTGGAAGCCCGGCGCGATCTGGATGGCGGAGGAATTCGCACGCCACAACGATGCCGCGGTCCTGGCCGAGTTCAGGGCGGCGCTCGGTGGCCGTGTCCCGGATTTCGAACCGCATCTCCGTCTCAAGGAACGCGTGCCCGGTTCGACGGGGCTCATCCGGACCGGCGAAATGAGGATCTACACCAACGTGGTCATGGAATCGCAGTAGGCCGGATGGCCCGCCGCCCCGCCCGCGACCCCGCGACATGACGACCACACCCAACGCCGGGCTTCGCGCGTTGTCGGCTCTCGCGGCCTTGGTCGCCGGGATGTCCCGTGTCCTTGCCGTCATCCTGATGGGCACCGGCGATCCCGCCGCAAACACGACGGCGCCGGGCGGGACCCTGGACGGTTCCGGTTGGCAATGGATCGGCGGGTTCGATGGTTTTTGCGGGACGCCGATAGGGCCGTCCTCGTTCCTCACGGCCGCGCACATCGGCGGGTCCGTCGGCGACCGCATCGACTTCGACGGGCGGACTTACCGTACCGTTGGCTTCGTCACGGACCCGGCGTCGGACCTTCGGGTGTGGCATGTGTGCGGGGAATTCGCCCGGCACGCGACGCCGGACACCGAGGACGCGGCGGTGGGCGACGGGATCGTGGTGTTCGGTCGCGGGACGCAGCGGGGCGAGGCGGTCATGGCGCAGCGCCCGGGCGGCCTCCGGCTCGCCGGATGGAAATGGGGCACGCCGGACGCGGTGCAGCGCTGGGGAACGAATGTCGTCGCGTCGTTGCTGGACAATGCCGCGAGCGGCGGCCGGGGCCTGCTCTTCCACGCCGAATTCAACCAGGGCAAGGGCAACGACGAGTGCGCGTTGTCGGGGGGCGATTCCGGCGGGCCGGCATTTGTACGCCGCGCCGCGGGCTGGCGGTTGGCCGGCATCAATTTCCTCGTCGACGGGCCGTTCAACACTTCGGCCGACGGCGACGGGTTCCAGGCCGCGATTTTCGATGCCGCCGGGTTGTATGTGCGGAACGACCTCGGCCAGTGGGTGCAGATCCCCGGCCGCACGGTCGGGGCCACGGCAGGATTCTATTGCACGAGGATCGCCCCCAGGAACGCGTGGCTGCAAGGGGTGCTGGCCGAGGCGCCGCCGCCCGCCCGCGTCGAGGCCAGCGACGTCTGGCCGCCGGCGTTCGTGGAGATTGCCCCGCTGGCGCACGACCCGGTGGCCCGCACGTTCCTTTGTGCCGAGGGCGGTGGCTCCAGGGTCTTCCGGTTGCGGGGTGCCGCCGGCATCCGCATCGCCGCGGTGACCCGCACGGGCGACGGGGTCCGCATCGACTACGAGTGATCCGGGACGACGGGTCCTCGGGACCGCTAGTCCCGGCCAAAACCCGTTTGGCGCAGCGCCTCGAAAAGCACGATGGCCGCGCAGTTCGAGAGATTGAGCGAGCGGGCCGCGGCGTTGGGCATCGGCAGGTCGATCCAGCCCGGCCGATTCGCCTCGAGCAGCGTCCGGGGAAGCCCGGCGGACTCGCGGCCAAAGACCAGGTAATCGCCGCGCGCATACCGGACCTCGTGGTAGCCCCGCGGGGCGCCCTGCTCGACGAACCACAGGCGTGCATCGGGTGGGCAGGACGCCCGGAACGCATCCCAGTCGCGCCAGCGGTGCCACCGGACGAGTTGCCAGTAATCCATGCCCGCGCGCTGCAGGCGGCGCTCGTCGAGATCGAAGCCCAGGGGTTCGACGAGATGGAGGGTCGCCCCGGTGCCGGCGCACAGGCGCGCGATGTTTCCCGTGTTGGGGGGAATCTCCGGCTCGAGCAGGACCACGTGCATCGGGAACGATTGGAGCGCTTGAAACGACGGCCGTGAAAGCCGAAAGTCCGGGCATCGGCCCGGTCGCACTTCCATGAAATCGAATCCCATCCGCAGCTCGGTGATCGGCAGCTACCCGTTCCCGGGCTGGCTCGAACTGGCGTCCACGCAGCTCGAGCGTTTCGGCACGGACGACCTCGCGGAATTGCAGCGCGACGCGGTGGTCGCGGCCATGCACGACCAAGTCGCGGCCGGCCTGGACGTGGTCACCGACGGCGAGCAGACCCGGCTTGATTTCAACCTCTCCTTCTACGGGCACCTTCGCGGCATCGACCTCGAGTCGGTGTCGCCGCGCCGATTCGGCCCGCCCGCGCACGACCAACGCGGGCGGCACGCCGTCGTGGCGCCTTTGTCCGCCCCGGCGGGACTGGGGGTGGTCGCGGAATACCTCCGGCTCCGGGCCGTCGCCGGCGAAAGCCCGTCGTTGCCGACCGTCACCCTCAAGGCGTCCGTGCCGGGTCCCTACACCCTCGCGGGGCGCCTCGTCCCCAATCCAGGGCTCGGCTATCCGGACCGGTGGGCGCTGACGGAGGCGTTGCTCCCGATCGTCCGGCGCGAACTCGAGGAACTGGTCGCGGCGGGATGCGCCGAGGTCAGCGTGGACGAACCCTCGATGAGTTGTTACGCGCACCGCGAGGATCCGGCGCGCTTCGTCGACATCTTCAACCGCACCGTCGAAACCGTGGCCGGCAAGACGCGGGTGTGCACCCACCTTTGCTTCGGCAATTACAAGGCCCGCGCCGTCGGCCCGCGCCGCATCGCGCCGATGTTCCCGGCATTCCTTGGTTTCCGCTGCGACGAACTGCACGTGGAGATGGCGAGCCGCGAGTTCGCGGAATTGCCGCTGATCGCCGAAGTGGCCCGCCGGATGGACGTGGCCGTCGGCGTGATCGACGTGAAGAGCTACTACATCGAGACCCCGGAGGAGGTGGCGCGCCGGATCCGGCTTTGCCTCGAACACGTGCCCGCCGAACGCCTGGTGGTGGCGCCCGACTGCGGCCTCAGCCAAACCGCCCGCTGGGCGGCGCGGCGCAAACTCGACTCCATGGTGGCCGGGGCGCGCCTGGTGCGGCGGGAACTCGGCTTGGCATGATCCGGCCCGCCCTCCAGGACGACGCGTTCCTCGCGGACGTGGCCGGCGTCCGTGCGGGCGGGGCAGGCCCCGGCCCGCACCTCTGGTGGCTTGGGCAAAGCGGTTTTCTGCTCCATGCCGACGGACGATGCCTCCTCCTCGACCCGTACCTGTCCGACTCGCTGACGCGCAAGTACGCGGCGACCGACAAGCCGCACGTGCGCATGACCGAGCGGGTGGTCGATCCGGCACGGCTCGATTTCATCGATGTCGTCACGTCCAGCCACGCGCATACCGACCACCTCGATCCGGACACGCTGGGCCCTCTGGCGGCGGCGAATCCCGGGTTGGTGTTGGTGTGCCCGGAGTCCATCCGGGAAACGGCCCGCCAACGCAGCGGGTTGCCGCCGGAACGCATCGTCGGACTGGATGCGGGGATGGCATCCGACGGGGAACGCATTCGCGAGGTGGCCGGCTTCGGCTTCACGGCGGTGCCGGCCGCGCACGAACGTTTGGATCGGGATGCCGCGGGGCACCTCGTTTGCCTTGGCTTCGTGGTGCGTGCGGGCCGGCGGGTGATCTATCACTCGGGCGACACCGTGCGGTACGAGGGGATGGAGGAACGGTTGGCCCGCGAAGGCGTGGATATCGCGCTGCTCCCCATCAACGGGAGGGCGCCGGAACGGCGCGTCGCGGGAAACCTCTGGGGGGTGGAGGCCGCCGACCTGGCGACCGCCATCGGGGCGCGGGCCGTCGTGCCGTGCCACTACGACCTCTTCGAATTCAACACCGCGACCCCGGAAGCCTTCGCGTCGCGATGCCAAAGCCTCGGGCAGGGATACCGCATCCTGCGCGCCGGGGAACGGTGGGACGTCGGTCCGTCCGGGTGGGACGCGCCGCGCGGTGCATCTACCCCTTGTCGGGCCGGCGAATCCGGGTAGGCTCGCCCGCGATGAAAGCACTGGGTGCGGTTTTGTTTTTCTTGGTCCAAGGCGCGGCGTTGGTCGTTGGCGTCGCGCGCGCGGCCAACGGGCAGGGTGTGGCCGTGCTGGCGGTCACGGTGCTCGTCCTTGGCGTCGTCTTCGCCAAGTTCGGCTGCATCGACAATGCTCCGGACGCGCACTGACCGGGCCCGGCGGGTGGGGCGGGAGAATGCCCGGCCATTCGCTCGGTTGTCGGAATCCGGTTCGGTGGCGTGATGACCCGTGCCGTTATCTCAGTTTCACAGGACGCTTGAGGCGGCGGTCGGCTTCTTCGAATTGGGGATGGCGGAGGAAGCCCTCCGCGAACTCGACTCGTTGCAAGGCCAGGAGCAGGGCGAGGAGGAGGTTCTGGAGTTCCGGTTGGTCCTCTACCAGCATCTGGGTCGTTGGGACCATGCCGCCCAAGCCTGCGCCCGCCTTTGCCAACGCAAAGGTGCGGACGTGGACCGTTTCATTGCCTGGGGATGCTGCCTGTACGAACTCGCCCGGGTGGACGAATGCCGCAAGGCGATGCTGCAGGCGCCGCTGGAGGCCCGCGAAAACGGGCTCTGGAATTTCCACCTGGCCTGCTACGAGGCCCTCCTGGGTTGCCGGGAAGAAGCCCGCCGCCTCGTCCACCGCGCCCTGGCCCTCGATCCGGCCCTCCGTTCCATGGCGCAGTGCAACGAGAACCTCGCGCCCCTGCTGCTCCCGGGTCCCGATCGCCCGGATCCGGAATAGGTTGCCCGTCCCCGGTCAGCGCCGGGCCGCGACCGCCGCCTCGTAGACTTCCCTCAGTGGGACGCCCGCCATCGCCGCCACCGACCGGCAGGATTCGAATTCCGGCGCCGCCTGCACCGTGCGGCCATCCAGATGGCCCAGCTTGACCTTCACCTTCCCGAAGGGCGTCGACACTTCCACCACCTCCCGCCGCAGTTTGCGCCGTTCCGCGAGGGACCTTCGCACGCCGAACGCGCTGGTCTCGGTCAGCAGCAGTTCGGTGAAGCGATCCGCGTCGTCCGCCGCGCACAGGATCGTCAGCACCACGCCCGGACGCTGCTTCTTCATCTGCACCGGGGTGTGGAACGCGTCCAGCGCGCCCCAACGCAGCGCCTTCTCGAGGACGTGCCCGAGGATCTCCGGGTTCAGGTCGTCGATGTTTGTCTCGAGGACCGCCACGGTGTCCGTCTCCCAGTCGTGTTCCGACGCGACTTCCGCCTCCTCCCAAAGCAATGCCCGCACGACGTTCGGGCGCGTCCGGTTGTCGCGGGTGCCCAGGCCATGGCCGACCTTCGCGCCCACGACGCCGCGCATCGGCCCGAAGGATTCGGCGAATTCCGCGAGCAGGGCCGCGCCCGTGGGCGTCAGCAATTCGTGGGGCTCCTCGCACTGCGAAATGCCGATGCCGCGCGCGCCGAGCACCGCAAGTGTGGCCGGTGCCGGCAGCGGCATCCGCCCATGGGCGCAACGAACGAATCCAGTGCCGTCCACCAACGGGCCGCTCGCCACGCGGGGACGCCCCAGCAGGTCGAGGGCGACGCAGGCGCCCACGATGTCCACGATGGAATCCACCGCGCCCACCTCGTGGAAGTGGACCCGATCCGGCGGAACGCCGTGGATCTTGCCTTCCGCCACGGCCAACCGCTGGAAAACGGCGAGCGACTTTTCCTTCACCCAATCGCCCAGCGAACTTTCCGAGATCAGGCGCCGGATGGCCCCATGGTCCCGGTGTTCGTGCGCGTGGCCGTGCTCGTGGGAATGGCCGTGACCCGGGTCATGCGGGTGGGAATGGCCGTGATCCTCACCGCAACCGGCACCCTCGAGATGCACGTCGAACTTGGTGCCCTCGATGTCCGACTTCTTCGCCCGCGCGGCGTGCAGGTGGTAGCCGGAGACGGGCAGGCGACGCAGTTCGCGTTCGAGCACCCGGAGTTCCACGCCGAGATCCAGCAGCGCGCCCACCAGCATGTCGCCGCTGAGCCCGGAGAAAACGTCGAGGTAGAGACGCTTCATGGGGATGTCGTTCCG
>WBXI01000083.1 GCA_008933025.1 Verrucomicrobiota bacterium | reverse complement strand
TCCTCGCGCTGCAGCCGGGCCAAGGCCCGCTGTTCCGCCGGAACCGCGGGCGCCACGACCGAGCCGCCATTGAGCCAATGATCGACCCGGGTCCCAAGCATCGCCAGGCCCCAGACCATGCCCAAGGCCGCCCACGACCAAGGAACGCTGGCGTACCACGGCAATGCCGGACGCGCCGCCGCACCCCCGCCCCGTTCGACGGGCGCGGAGTCGAGGATTCGCCGGCGCAGGTACGAAGGTGCGGACCGCAGCGGTTGCCGGTTGAGCCGGGTCTGGAAAGGATCGAGGGATTCGTTCATGGCTGGGCTCTCATTGCCGTTCTTCGAAAAGGGGACGCAGGCGCTCGCGCATTTTGTCTAGGCCGTACCGATACCGACTGGCCGCGGTGTTGGGCGGGATGGCCAATACCTCCGCGATTTTGTCGAACGTCAGTCCTTCCCAAAGTTTCAGGTGAACCACGGCCCTTTGGTCGGGCGGCAATTCGCCGAGGGCCGCCGCGATTTCCCGGCGCCAAGCGGCCTCGTCGGGATCGGGCGTGGCCGCGAACAACTCCACGGACTCGGCCGCCAGGGCTTCGTGCGCCCGGCTCCGGGCGTCGCGTCGCCGCATCGCGTCGATGGCCCGGTTGTGGGCGAGACGAAGGAGGAATCCGCGCGGGTCGCGGACGTCGTTCAGCATCGCGGGCCGTCGGGCGATCTCGTGGAAGACTTCCTGGAGAGCGTCGGCCGCGTCCGACTCGTCGCGCGAGAGGTTCAACACGAACGCATGCACGGCATCGGCGTGCGCATCGTAGAGTGCCTCGAGTTCGGTCGGCGACATGGCTTCTGTCCAAGGACGCGCGCGGGGCGCGGGTTTGTCTATGCCGGTTTGGCTGGGCTCGGTAATTCGCCGGACGCTCCCAGAACCAGCCCTTGCGCGGAGCGCCTTCGGACTGCGGTGGCAAGGCCTTCGGAAGGCCGCGACACCGCCTTGAAACCGGGCGTGGTGGTGGAAGGCGTGGTTGACGGTGGGGCTTGCGCGGTCGGCCTCGTCGCAAAGCGGCGTGGCTTCGCTGACGCTCCTTCCCGCCGCACTCCGACGGCGCTCCGCGCGGGGAAACGCTCGGCCTGTCTCCCGCGCGGAGCGCCTTCGGAAGGCCGCGACACCGCCTTGAAACCGAGGCCGGCCGGGAGGTTCGGGCGGTCGGGCCCGCCCCAAACCGGCACGGGGACCGCGGCAAGCTGGAGCCCGCCGCGCCTCGGTTCGAGCCAGTGCTTTCCCGTTTCGCCGCCATCACCCATGGTGGGGGTCCCATGCGTCGTGTTCTCCGCATCCTCGCTCGCCTCGTGCTCGGCTTCGTGGTTCTCGTTCTTGCCGTGCTGTTGCTGGCGTTCGTGGGCATCGACTATCGGCCCTATTTGCTCGCGCCCTATTTCCAGTCCACCTCGGACCGCTTGGTCGAGGGAACCAAAACCAATTGGGTTTCCACCGGGGTCCTTCGCGCGGGGTTTGCCCGCGTGCGCCTCACGCCCGAGGTGAACGCCTCGGTGGATGATCCCGAACACGGGAAGTTCCGGCTGCTGCCCCTGGCGGGATTCGGGGCCCGGAAGGGCAAGCCGGCCACGGGCACGCACGACGACCTCTGGGTCAAGGCGGTGTCGCTGGAAGTGGCCGGACGCCGCGCCGTGTTCGTGGCTTCGGACGCCCTCATCGTGCCGCGCGAGGTTTCGGAACTGGCCGTTGGCCGGCTCCAGCGGGAACTGGGTTTGCCGCGCGAGGCCTTGTATTTCGGGGCCACCCACAGTCATTCGAGCATCGGTGGCTGGGGCGAGGGCTTTGTCCCGGAAGCTTTCGCCGGGGAATTCCATCCCGGCATCCGCGAATGGTTCGCCTCGCGGTTGGTCGCCGCCGTCACCGAGGCCATTTCCAATGCCGCCCCCGCGTCGCTCGCGTGCGGTTCGTTCGCCGCCCCCGATTTTGTCCGCAACCGGCTGGTAGGCGAACGGGGCCGGGTCGATCCCGAATTCAGCGTTGTGCTGGTGAGGCGCGACGACGGCAAGACCGCGGTGATCGGTGCCTACGCGGCGCATGCCACTGTACTGGGCGCCCGGAATCTGCAGTTCAGCGGGGATTGGCCGGGCGAATGGGAACGGGCCGTCGAGGCCAAGACCGGCGCGATGGGGGTTTTCTTCGCGGGTGGCGTCGGCAGCCACTCGCCCGCGCCGGGCGCCGACGGCTTCGAGGGCACGCGCCGCATGGGAGAAGCCCTCGCCGAACGCACCGCCGCGTTGTTGCCCAAGCTGGTCGCCAAACCGGACATCGCCTTCGCGACGGTTGGCCTCGAGGTGGCGTTGCCAGAAATCCACCTGCGCGTGCAGGACGAGCGACGTTTGCGGCCTGCCCTCGCGGCAAACCTCTTGCCGGTGAAGGGCTCGACATTCCTGCAGGCCGTCCGTTTCGGCGATGCCCTGTGGATCTCGACGCCATGCGATTTCAGCGGCGAACTCGCGCTGCCGCTCAAGGAACACTTCGCGCCGCGGGGCCGTCGCCTCACCGTCACCAGCTTCAACGGCGATTACATCGGCTACATCATCCCCGGGAAGTACTATCACCTCGACGGCTACGAACCGCGGACCATGTCGTTTTTCGGACCGACGGTTCCGGATTACTTCGAGGAGTTGGTCCGGCGGATGGGCGAATCGGTCGCCGGGGAACCTCGCTGACTTTCCGGCGTGGGGTTCGGAACCGGCATCTGCGCGCCCACCTGCCGGCGCCACCCATCCAACTCGGCGGCCATTGCCGCCACCCGTTCCGGATTCTTGGCGGCCAAATCGGTCGACTCGCCGGGGTCGGACGCCAGATCGAACAACTCGTGGCGGCCGGTCTCGTAGAACTCGATCAATTTCCAGTCCCCCGATCGGCTGGCCCCGTAGGGAGTCGCGCCGCCCCCGTGGTAATGCGGGTAATGCCAGAACAAACTCCGATCCGGCACCGGGCCGTCGCCCCGCAGGACCGGCATCAGGCTGACGCCATCGCTCGCATGGCCCGGCAGGTCGGGGACACCGACGGCATCCAGCACGGTCGGGTACAGGTCGATCGAGTGGACCGGGACCCGCGAGACCACCCCCGCCTTCACCACCCCGGGCCATCGCACGATCAATGGCACGCGGACGCCCCCTTCGTAGCAATCGCCTTTTCCCGAACGCAACGGGCGGTTGCTGGTGGGCGCGCGCGGGCCGCCGAGGACGAGACCTCCGTTGTCGGACGTGAACACGACCAAAGTGTTGCCGGCGAGGCCGAGTTCCGCGAGCCGGGCCACGATGCGACCGACGCTGTCGTCCACGCTTTCGAGAAGCGCCCCGTACTCCGCGTTGTGTTGGGGCGCCTTCGCATCCGCGTTGGCCCGGTAGCGCGCGACGACATCGGGCTTGCCCGCGATGGGTTGGTGGACCGCGTAGTGCGCGAGGTACAGGAAGAAAGGGCTCGCGCGATGTTGCTCGATGAAAGACACCGCCTCGAGGCCCTCGCGATCGGTGAGGAACTCCCCGGGCTGACCGTCCGGCAGGGTCGGGAGACCGTAGGGCGAGACATATCGCGGTGGTTGCCCGCGTTGATCCCCGCCCCGATTGACATCGAAGCCAAAGGCGCTCGGCAGGCTGTTGGTGCCGCCGAGATGCCACTTGCCGACGATGGCGGTGGCATAGCCGGTGGCTTTGAGTACCCGAGCGAGCGTGGGCTCGGAGGGATCGAGGCGTTGGGTCCACTGCGGCGGCCGCAGTTTTCCCGAGGTCCGGTTTTCCCCGGGAATCCAATCGGTAAGGTGCAAGCGTGCCGGATATTTTCCCGTGAGCAACGCGGCCCGGGTGGGTGAGCAGACCGTGCAGGCGCTGTAGGCATCGGTGAACCGGGTCCCGGACCGCGCCAATCGATCGATGTTCGGCGTGCGGTGGAAACGACTGCCGTAGGCCCCGGTGTCGGCCCAACCGAGGTCATCCACCACGATCACGACGACGTTCGGGGGGGCGGCGAGCGCGACACGGCCTGCCCACAGCAGGAGAATCATCCACAGGACCCGGAGGCGAAGAACGGCGGACATGGGCGGGAGGCTAGCGATTCCGTGGAAAAGGGGGAACGGCGCCCGCGCGCCGTTCCCCCATGTGGGTTCACCGACTCCCGGCGAGTCCGTCGTGATTACTGCTCCGCGCCGTCGCCCTGCGGACCCCGCGGGCCACCGGGCCCACCGCGCCGGCCACCTTGGCCACGACCTCCCGGGCCGCCGGGACCGCCGGGGCCGCGACCACCGGCCGGGCGCAGCTCGTCGTGGGTCAGCTGTCCGTCGCCGTTTTTGTCGAGGGACTTCAGCGCCGCCGGCGCGTTGGCGATCTCGGCGGCGTCGATGACGCCGTCACCGTTGGCGTCGAGCGCGGCGACCAGCGGCGGATGCGGCCGTTTGGCATTTGCCTCGTCGCCCGGAGGCTTGGGCGGCTCCTGACCGTCGTCCGGGGCGCCTTCGGGCCGCGGGCCACGGTGGGGGGGGCGGACCTCGTCGACCGTCAGCTTGCCGTCGTTGTTCTTGTCGAGGGTCGCCAGGGCCACGGAGGCGTTGGCGATCTCCGAGGCGTCGATGACCCCGTCGTGGTTGGCGTCCAAGGCGCCGCCCAAGGGACCACCGCCGCGGCCGGGACGACCCTCCGGTCCTTGTCCGGCGGCGCCGGGAGGATGCGGCCGTTGTCCGGGCCCCTTGGCATCCTGGGCCGCGGTGCTGAGGTTGAGGGCCCCCGCGAGGGCGAGGGCGAGGATCGAGACGTTGGTTTTCATGGGATCTTTCGGTTGAGACTTTTTACCGCTTTGTTTTTCGGCCCGGTGGCATTTGCCCCCGGTGTTCGGTGACAAGAGAACCCAGTCGTGTAAGCGCCGTGTGTGGGCCAAGGGGGAAAGTTGTAAAGGGAAGGTAAATTGCCCGCCGGCGAGGGCCCACCTGTGTATCCCGACCGGACTCCCCGGTGCCGTGCGGTCGGGCGCCGACCGGGCCGGTTGACGCAAACACGCGCGTCGCCATTGTGGCGGCCGACATTAATGAAATCGCGTCTGTCCACGGAAGGCGGTGGCTAGCCATGGAAACCCCGTCCACGCCCGCGCCGAAGCGCATCCTGGTGATTCGCTGGAAATGCATCGGCGACGTGCTTTTCACGCTGCCCGCCACCGAGATGCTCCGGGAGAATTACCCCGACGCCGAGATCACCTATTTCGTATCGCGGGAGAACCGTTTCCTGATGGAAGGGTTCGACGCTGTCGACCAGGTGTGGACTTTGGACCGCAACGCGCTTCGCGGCCGGGGATTCGCGAGGGAACTCCTCTCGTTGGCGGGGCTTGTCCTGCGTCTCCGCAGGACGCGATTCTCCCTCGTGGTGGATTTCCAAGGGTACGGGGAAACGGCGTGGTTGACGCGTTGGTCGGGGGCGCCGGTTCGGTTGGGGTTCACGCATCGGGCTTCACGACGTCCGGCCTATACCCGGTCCTTCGATCTGGCCCATCACCGGCATACGGCGGAACTGTACACCTCGGGTCTTGCCGAGACGGGACTGCGCCTGCCTGCGGCAGCCAATCGATTCCGGCTGGACCAACGCCATGATGCCGACGCCCGGCGATACCTCGCCGACCACCGGATTCCGTCGGGGCAGGCCTTGGTCTACCTGCAACCGTTCGGCAGCGACGCGGCCCGGTGTTGGCCGCTGGATCGTTACCTCACCCTCGCCCAGTTGCTCCGCGAGCGTGGGGCGACGGTGCTGTTTGGCGCCGGACCCGATGAGCGGAAGAAGCTGGCGGGCGCCGCCGCCGCCGGATTCCACGTGATCGACGGCCTGCCGCGGATGACCGACATCGGCCTGCTGGGGATGGCCGACTTGGTCGTCGGCGGGGAAACCGGATTCCTGCATCTGGCCGCCGCGCTGGGCCGACGAACGATCATGCCCGGTACATCCGGCTCGGTATGGCCCTACGGCCATCCGGATTGGCGGATCACCTCTCCGGACGACCGGCTGACCGGCATCCCGGTCGAGCGGATCTGGCGCGAGGCCGAAATCGCCCTGGCGGAAGCGACTCAGCGGCCGCGACCCTGACCGTACAGCTCCGGATTGAGGCTCGGGTCGTTGTACATCTTGAACTGGCGGTAGAGGCGGAACTGCCGGCGGCCGGCGCGCATGTCCCCGAGGAGCTCGCGAAGGCAACGGGCCAAATCCGACCGTTGCTCCGTCAGAACCATCGCCTTGCCCGTGCAGGTCGCTCGATGTTGCTCCGCCGCCGAAGGACGCTCGGCCTCGATCCGCATGTGGTAGAGCTTGAGGGCGAGGATCGAGAGGCGATCGACGATCATTCCGGCGGTCTCCGAATGCAGGGGCACGTCCGCCGCCGGTTGCGGCAGGTGGGTCAGAAGGCAGACATCGAGCTTCTCGACCGCATCGTTCCGCGCCTGGTTGAACCGGTCGATGGCCCGCTTGGCGGCGCGGATCCGTTCCGCGGGAAGATCGTCGCGCCGCGCGATGTCCTCCTCGTGCCAGAGATCGAAGTTCATCCGGTGATTGGCCTCGATCCAGGTCCACGGTTCGGCGGTGGACGGGGCGGAGGGACCGGAGTGCCATTGTTCGGTCCACGCCCACTGGCGCTCCGCGATGGCTTCGGCGATGGCGTCCTGCGTGAAGAAGTCCATGAGATCCGGGGGTTCGATCACTCGGTGGCGACGGCGCCGAATTGCAGCCCGTGCAGCTTGGCATACGTGCCGTTCGCAGCGAGCAGATCGGCATGCCGGCCCTGTTCGACGATGCGGCCGTCGGCCATGACGACGATGAGGTCGGCGTGTTGGACGGTGGTAAGACGATGGGCGATGCACAGCGTGGTGCGGCCCCGCATCAGGGTTTCCAGCGCTGTCTGGACCGCCCGTTCGCTTTCGGTGTCGAGCGCGCTGGTGGCCTCGTCGAGAACGAGGATGGGCGCGTTTTTGAGGATGGCGCGGGCAATTGCCAGACGTTGGCGTTGGCCGCCGCTGAGGCTGTTGCCGCGCTCGCCGATGACGAAGTCGTAGCCGCCCTCCTTGGCGACGACGAACTCGTGGGCATTGGCGGCGCGGGCCGCCGCCTCGACCTCCGCGTCGCTGGCCCCGGGCCGGCCGAGACGGATGTTTTCGCGGATGCTGTCGTTGAAGAGAATCGTTTCCTGGGTGACCACCGCGATCTGGTTGCGGAGGTCGGCGGTGGACACCTCGCGGAGGTCGGTGCCTCCGATGCGGACGACCCCGGCCTGCGGGTCGTAGAAGCGGAGGAGCAGATTGGTGAGCGTGGTCTTGCCGGAGCCGCTGGCGCCGACGAGGGCGACGAGCTGGCCCGCTTTGGCGACGAGGCGGACGTCCTGAACCGCGATCTTCTCGCCGTAGCCAAAGGTGACCCCGGCGAATTCAATGTCGGTTCCCGAAGCGTCGAGGGATTTTGGCGAGGCCGGCTCGACGACGGTGGGCTCGATTTCCAAGAGGCTGAACAGGCGTTCGCCGGCAGCACGACCCTGTTCGAGTTGGCCCCAGAACCGGGACAGGTTCTTGATCGGCTGGTACAGGGAGAACAAGGCGCCGACGAAGCTGGTGAAATCGCCGGCCGACGGCATCTCGCCACCGGTGAGGCGAGCCACGTATGCGAGCATCAGCGCGACACCGACCGAGCCGGTGGCCTCGATGACGGGTCCGGGCAGCTCCGATGCGCGGATGTAGCGCATGTATTGGTTGGTGATCTTGCGGGAGGTCGCCGCGAATCGGTCGGAAACCACGCCTTCCAGATTGTAGGCCTTGACCACCCGACTCCCGGTGAAGGTCTCCTGCATCACGTCGCTGAGCTCGGCGGTGTGGACCTGAGCCGCCTTCCACGCCTTCCGCATCTTCCGGCCATAGATGATCACCGGAAGGACGACGAGCGGGAAGACCACCAGGGCGACCAGTGTGAGCCGTCGCTGCAGGATCAGCAGGTAGCCGACGAGGAAGACCACCGCGAAGGGTTCCTTGGCGATCGTCGAAAACCCGGTGGCCACGGTGTTCTGGATGGCCACGGTGTCGTTGGTAAGACGCGACAGCAAATCCCCGGTGCGCGCCGACCCGAAGAAGTCGAGCGAGAGCCTTTGCAGGTGGGCGAAGATCTTCACCCGCAGGTCGTGCACGACGGTCGCGCCGAGCCAACACATCGTGTAGAGGTTGAGGTACGCGCCCAGGCCGCGCAGCACCATCGCCGCCGGGACCGTGGCGATGATGGCGAACATCGCCGGGGATTTGGCATCCACGCGGATGTTGTTGAACGCATCGACGAGCAGGTCGCGGAGCAACGGCGGCAGGTGGGAGTCTCCAAGCTGCTGGATGGTCTTCGCCCCCTCGCTCGGGAAGATGGCATCGAAAACCAATTTGACGGCCAGTAGCAGGGCACCGCAGCCGGCGGCATAGAGCAGGCCCGCGAACACGCCAAGCCAGAATCGGCCGCGGTAGGGGCGCACGAAGCTCCAGAGATGACGAAGGAAACCGGCCATGCGAACGCGGGGATTGTGGGTGGGGTTCCCTGGCTCCGCGAGAGGAATCCCGGCCCGGGGAAAGCCCAATCGTCAGAGCGGACGGCCAACCAGATAAAGCTGGGCCGGACGCGGCTCGTTCCGGGCCGCCGCGAGGAACTCGTCCATCGAGGCAAACTTTCGGCCCTCGGTGGGCCGATGCTTGCGCAGGCTGCGGACCAGCTTCGAAGCGAAGCGGATCTCGCTGAAGTCCCAGCCCTCGAGGGAATAGAGGGGCGACAAAAGATCCACGACCGCGCGGGCGGAGCTGCCGAACTTCTCCAATCCGAACGGATGCACCTCGATGAACAGAAGGGGACGTTGCCGTTCCAGAAGGCGTGCGGCGCCGCGCAGGATCCGATGCTCGAATCCCTCGCAATCGATCTTGAGGAATGCCACCGGCGTCTCGCCCAGATCGTCGTCGAGGGTGGTGACGGGCACGTTGACCACCGCTTGGGCAGCGCCCGTTTCCCGGATGGCCTGCTCCAGGTCGAAAGCATCGAGCGTGGTGACCTCGCGGGCCTCCTCGCCGGTGGCGACCTCGCCGTTGAAACCGATGCTGAAAGGGACCTCGCCTTTGGAATCCCCGCAGGCCAGCGCCCGGCACTCGACGTTGGGAAGACGGTTGTGGGCCACGCAGAGTTCCAGCAGCCGGAACAGGAGTGGCTGCGGTTCGTAGGCCATGATCGGCAATGCCGAGGCATTGCGCATCAGGAGCGTGTAGATGCCGATGTTGGCGCCGACATCCAACAGGGTCCCCGAGCGAAGCGGCGCCAGAAGTGGCGGCAAAAGCCGCGCTTCCGGGACGCAGTGCTCGCCGCGCAGCAACAGGGCGGCCACGGACTTGCGCCACGCCAGCGGATGCACGAGTTGGCGTCCGGCGAAAGGAACCGCGGTGAGGCCCTCGCTTCCGTTGAGGAGCGACAACACCGGATGAAGGTGGCGCCCCAAGGGCAAGACCCGGTCCAGGGCGCGGAGAATTCCGGCGCCACCGAGCGGGCGGATCTTGGGGGCCGAATGGCCTTCCGGCACGTGCATGAGGGCGAGCCTCGTCGAAGGGAATTGCCGGTGTCAACCAACCGGGGCGAGCTTGTCCGGCTGTCCCACCGCCGGTAACCTCGCCGCGACAATGAGTCCCCTCGCCCAGCTTCGTTACCTGCACCGGGTCTGGAAGGCCCGACGTCGCGGCGAGCGTCCCGAGATGGAAGCCTTGCTTCGCATCGTCCGGCCCGGGGACACGGTGCTGGACATCGGCGCCAACAAGGGCAGCTACCTTTATTGGCTCCGCCGCGCCACGGGACCTTCGGGGCGCGTGGTGGCCTTTGAACCCCAACCGATACTGGCCGCCTATCTTCGCGACGTCGTCTTGGCCCGGCACTGGAGCAACGTCGTCATCGAGGGCAAGGGATTGTCCGAACGGGCCGGGACCCTGCTGTTGGGCGTGCCGGCCGGCGGGGACGGAACCTCGCCCGGGGCGTCGTTCGAGGCCTCCATCGCCGGAAACCCGGGCTCGCACTCCGTGCCGGTCGAGGTGGAGACGCTGGACGGTTTGTTCGCCGGGGGTCCGCGGGTCGCCTTCATCAAATGCGACGTGGAAGGACACGAACTCAGTGTGTTTCGGGGGGGCGAACGCCTCCTGCGCGAATCCGGTCCCACCCTGCTGTTCGAATGCGAAGCGCGCCATCTTGGCGGCAGGGAGATGCGCGAGGTCTTCGCTTGGCTGGAGGACCGCGGCTATGCCGGGGAATTCTTTGGCCCCGCCGGCCTCCGTCCCATCCGCGAATTCAGCCCGGACATCCATCAACGGGCCGTCGGGCCCCGTTTCTGGGACGCCCCGGGTTACTGCAACAACTTCCTGTTCCAGCGCACCCAATGAGCCGGTTGCCGATCACCGTTTGCATGATCTCCGGTGCCGAGGAACGTGGCATCGCCAGGGCTTTGGCCAGCGTCGCCGACTGGACCTCGGAAACCATCGTCGTCCTCAACGACGACGTCCGCGACCGGACGGAGGAGATCTGCCGTCGTCATGGCGCGGTTGTCGTTCGCGAAGCGTGGAAGGGCTATCTCGGACAGACCGTTTCGGCCGCCGCAAAGGGTTCCCAACCATGGCAGCTCACCTTGGATGCGGACGAGGCGGTGGCCCAGGAGTTGCGCCGAGAGATCGAGGCGCTGTTCGCGGCACCTGCCCGACTCGAGAGTTGCGTTGCCTGGTCCATGCCGCGCCGACTCTGGTTCATGGGCCGCTGGCTGCGCCATGGCGACTGTTACCCCGATCGCAAGACCCGGCTCTGGAAACGCGGCCGCGCGGTCTGGGGCGGCTCCGAACCCCACTATCGTCTGGAGGTCGATGGCCCCGTCGGCCGACTGCGGGGGGACCTGCTGCACTACGGTGTCGAATCCATCGGCGGCCAGCTCGCCAAATATGGACGCTATGCCGAGCTTTTCCGGATCGAAACCGCGCAGAGTGGAAGGCGGTTTTCCCGGTTTGCCATCGTGTCCCGTCCGGCGTGGCGCTTCCTTCGCGGCTATGTGTTCCGGGGCGGGTTCCTCGACGGTTGGCCGGGGTTTTGTTACGCGGTGATGTATTCCATCAGCGTGTTTGCGCGATATGCCCGCCTGCAGGAGGCCGAACGCGAGACGGCCGTTCCGCGAGAAGACTCTTGTTGAACTCGGGTTCGTCGCCGTCGACTCTCGATCCCTTTCCGCGCCATGTCAGTCCCTCCCGATCCCGTTCCGCCCGGCTTGAAAACCCAAGCCGAGCTCGACGCCTTGTTGGCAGATCTCGCGCCGGTGGTGGCTCGCGTCGACGGTTACCTGACCCGAAAGGAAATTTACATCCTCGCGCTCTTGGCGTCGGTTCCGACCTCGCCCGGATCGATTCTTGAAATCGGCTCGTTCAAGGGGAAGTCCACCGTCCTCATCGCCCGCGCCCTGCGGGCGATCGGTGGCGTGGGGCTCCATGCGATCGATCCTTTCCTTTCCGCCCCCACGCCCGGTCAGCCACTGGCGGTCGACGAGTCGACTTACCGGACCTTTCTGGCCAATCTGGATGCCGCGGGGGTTCGGGAACTGGTCACCATCCACAAGGAGCGCTCGGAAGACGCCGCCGCCGCCTGGCGCGAACCGTTGAGGTTCCTTTGGATCGACGGCGATCATTCCTATGAAGGCGCCCGGCGGGATTTCGAGGCGTTCTCCCCCCACCTAGCTCCGGGGGGGGTGGTTGCTTTCCACGACGTCCTCCACACGTTCGAGGGACCCAGCCAGATCTTCGCCAACCGGGTGTTGCTCGACCCCGGCTTCGGCGCGTGCGGCCTGTGCGGCTCCATCGGTTGGGCCCAACGGGTCCACGATGTCGCGGAGGCCCATCGCCACCGCGATCTCAAGCTTCGACTGTACCGACGCGTTTCACGCTTCGCGGAATGTGCCGCCCTCGGCGGACGGGTTTCGGGATGGAACAAGATCGTCTACCAGATCCGCCGCGCTTTGGTTCCCCACGGGCTGCCCTCGGTGGAATCCTTCCGGGCTTTGACCCGTCCAACGTGAGCCACCCGAACGTACTCCGACGCATCGTCGGGTTGGCCCCGGTGCTGTATCCGGGAAGCGACCACCAGAGCGTGCTCCGGCGCTGGAAACTCGTCGGCCGAAGTCTTCTGCTGTTGCCTTGGACCATCGAGTGGTTCCGAGCCCTCGACACGCCGAAGATGAGGATCGCGACGGCGATACGCCCCAGGATATTCGCCAAGCTCCAGCGCCCCTACCTGACGCGGCGCCATGGCGTGGCTGCCCGCCTCGCGGTGCTCAAAGATCACTGCCGGATCCTGGAGGAAACCCTTCCGGAAGAGGCCATCGTCGCGATTTACACCCACCCGGGACTCACCCTTGCGACGATTGAATTGGGCGAGGGTCGCTCGACAACCCTCCGCCTCGAATACAGCGATCGTTACGAGAAGGAGGGGGAGTTCACGTTGGGAATCTACCTTTCGCCCGGCGAGAAGATGATCTTCACGATCACCTGCGTCGTCACCCAACGACCCGATGGGAAGCGCGGTTTGTTCATCGGGGGCCTGCAGGGTGGCAACGATCCTGCCCAGCCGGAAATGGTCCGGGATCTTACCAAGGACATGTACGGCCTGCGGCCCAAGGCGTTTGCCCTGTTCATGGCCCAGCAATTGGCGGAATGGGTGGGGGCGGTCGAACTGCGCGGCGTCGCCGATGCCGAGACCATCTACCAGCATTTCCAAAACCGAAAGGCCATCGGGGCATCCTACGACGCGCTCTGGATCGAATCGGGCGGCGTCTTGTCCCCTTCGGACGGCTGCTTCGACCTGCCGTTGCGCCACGTCGAGAGGAGCCGGGATGAGATCAAGCCCAACAAGCGGAGCCTCTACGAAAAGCGCTACGCGCTGCTGCGGGAAATCGCAGCAGCAGCAAGGTCGGGATGGGACAAGGCCAGATGCGGAGCCGGGGCGTGACGCCGCATTGGTGAAAAGCAGATTGGATTTGCGGCTCCTCTTGTCCAACCTCCGGAAACCTCGGCGGGTTTTCTCTTGGGGAACCGTCGCGCGATGCGCTCATCCGATCCCATGTTACCCGATCATTCGCCCGTGCCGGCTTGCCCGGCCTGCCTTTGCGAGCAACGCCATCCGTGGCATCGCAAGAATGGCTACGACGTCGTCGAGTGCGAGCGGTGCGGCTTCCGGTATGTTTCGGAGCTTCCGAGCGACGAGTTTCTGCGCGCGCATTACCGATCGTCTTATTGCCAATCCGACGGGACTTTCCAGCCCAAAGGGGGACTTCTACGACGGCTCAAGTACCGTGCCTTCGCGGTATGGTTCAAGAGGGCCATTCTCCGCCACCGGGAATCGGCGGCCGACGCCGTCCGGATCCTCGAACTGGGATGCGGGCAAGGCGATTTGCTCAAAGCCTTTTCGGGCGATGCCTCGGTACGGGTAACCGGAATGGACTACGCCGCCGGCCCGATAGGTCATTTGCGCGAACGCGGCTTCGACGCGCATTTGGGCGGACTGGACGAGGCGCCGGTTGGGCCGGAGTCACTCGATGGGATCGTGATGCTCCACGTTCTGGAGCACGTCCGGGATCCTGGAGCCGTCATCGCCCACGCCGCCCGACTCCTCAAGCGAGGTGGACTGCTGTACGTGGTTTGCCCGTGTTCGGGACACATCAAGGCCCGGATCGCGGGCGATCGATGGAAGTACCTCGGACCTCCCGACCATCTTTGGTATTTCACGCCCCGATCCATGCGGACGATGGCGGCCCGGATGGGCTTCGACGTGTTGCGGTCGTCCAACCTCTACCATCGGGCCCACGTCACTTTGGTCGCCAAGAAGCTCTGATTCCAGGATTGGTCCGTTGCCCGCCAGTGCACAACATTCCGCCGCCGGCCCCGCTCGGATCCTCACCCGGTTCGTCGTCGGGCTCGTCGTTTTGGTCGCTTGTCTGGAAGCTTTGGTACGCCGGAACGAGCCGCTTTTCGCGTCCGCAACCCACCGGGCCTTGGCCAAGGCCGCGATGTTCGACCGACATCCGCAGGTGGACTTCCTGCTCTTCGGCACTTCCCGTACCCAGGACGGGGTTTCGCCCGACTTGATCTCGCGGTCGTTGTCGGAGATCGCGCCCTCATTGGGCGCCCTCCGCGGGTACAACGCAGCGTTCACCAGTTCGAGTATCGACGCCCTCGAGGCCCTTGCGGGCCGTTTCGTGTCGCGGCCGGAATTGAAATGGGTCGTCGTTGAGTTATCCGATCCACAGAACCTGAATCCTCCAACGCCTTGGAACGCCCCGCCGCTCGAGGAGGGGACCGTCGAGGCTGAACTTGCCGAATTCGTTCGGGGTCTGCGGTTCGTTAAACACCGCGCTGCATTCGTTTCGGACAACATCGCCCGATTGCCCGCTTTGCTCGTCTTCGGTCCTTCCCTGGGCGGATGGGAGGTGAAGGGCATTGATCAGGTTGCGACATGGTTGGGGCGTCGCGAACAACCCGCGGTGGATTTCGATGCCTCTTTATGGAGGCCCACGATCATTCAAGGCGATGCCCCCCTCCAGCGGCTTGACACCGAAACCAGCGCCATCGCGGGCCGTTATGCCGCGATCGCGGCAAAATACCACGCCCATGGCATCAAGGTGGCATTCGCCTCGCCTCCGTTGAGCCGCGAATGGACCCCGGCACCGGAACGGGACTCGATGAAACCCCTGTTCGCGGAGGTTGCCCGGCGGAGCGGTTGCGAAGTCTGGGACTTTTCGTCGATTTCCCTTCCCGGCCGTTTTTTCCGGAACCCTTCCCATCTTGGCGACGTTGGACGCGCCCATTATTCCCGGGCCTTGGCGATCGAGAGTGCGCGGTTGCTCGGGAACCATTGAATGCTCTTCAATTCGCTCAGTTTCTTCGCCCTGCTCTTCCCCGCGGTTGCCTTGTATTGGGCGTTGCCGTGGCAGCGGGCTCGACTCGGCGTTCTGTTCTGCGCGTCGATGGTGTTCTACGCGGCACATCATTGGCCCAGCGTCTTCCTGCTGCTGGGAACCATTGGCTTCAACTACGTGATGGGGCGCCTGCAGGCACGTTCAAGGTCGGCTACCCTTCTGGTGGCGGCTGTCGCGGTGAATCTTTCGCTTTTGTTGTGGTTCAAGTATGCCGCGTTCATCGCCGACAACGTCAATGCCATGCTCGCCCTGCTGGGAGCGAAGCTGGCCGTACCCAGACCGCCGTCGTTCCTACCGCTCGGCATCTCGTTCTTCACCTTCCAGGTGGTTGCCTATCAGGTCGACGTTTTCCGACGAGAGGTCGAGCCCGAGCCGTCGCTGCTGCGCTTCGCGGTCTTCAAGTGCTTCTTTCCGCAGCTGATCGCCGGTCCGATCGTCCGAGCGAGGGATTTCCTGCCGCAATTGCAGGAGCGGCGATGCTTCGACCCCCAGGCCTTTCATCAGGGCCTGTGGCTGGTGATGGCCGGGTTGGCGTTGAAGATCGGCGTCGCCGACGTGTTGGCCCAGTTCTCGGACGAGGCTTTCAAGAGGCCCGATGTCCTGACGACGGTCGGCGCTTGGACCGGGCTCTACGCCTACGCCTTCCAACTGTTCGCGGATTTCTGGGGTTACTCCACGATGGCGGTTGGGTTCGCGGCGTTGTTCGGGTTGGTCCTACCGCTCAATTTTGATGTTCCCTACGTCGCCGGAAGCCTCCAGGACTTCTGGCGCCGCTGGCATATCACGCTGTCGATTTGGTTTCGCGATTATCTCTACATCCCGCTCGGGGGAAACCGGCGGCGCCGCGACCTCAACTTGCTGCTGACCATGACTGCCGCGGGCCTCTGGCATGGGGCCGGATGGACCTTTGTTCTTTGGGGATTCGGCCACGGGCTGTGGCTCCTGTTGGAACGGCATTCCCCGAATTGGCCGACATTCCGGACTGGATGGTGGACCCGGTTCGTCAAAATGGTATTGGTCTTCCATGGCGTCTGCCTGCTGTGGGTCTTGTTCCGGGCCCCATCGCTAGACGTCGCTCGCGTGTATTTCGGAAAGTTGATCCTCCCTCCGTTCACCGCCTCCAAGGTGCCCGGCGCTCTCGCCGGTTGGTTGATCGTCTTCGCTGCCCTCCACCGGCCCTTGGCCTGGACTTTCGTGGGTTCCCGATTCACCGCATTGCGGTTGCCCCTTCAGTGGTTTTTGGCCCTCGCGGCGGGTTACCTGGTGCTCGCTTATGCCGGTGCCCGCGTCGATTTCATCTACTTCACCTTCTGAGCGAGCGTTCCTTGGAATCCGATCTCCAAATATCTGTACACCCGCTGGATACAGAAAAGCGGCCTTGGGGGTGACACACGGTTTTCACCGCCCAAGGCCGCCAACGCACCCACTCGGGTGTGTTAAATTCGGGGAGACGGAGGACCATTACCGAGCCGGACATCAAATGACAAGTGCCAAGCCGATCTGTGTCGGCGGGAGTTCAAAATGAGACTTGGTGTGGGAACAAAAGGAGACTGGTTCAGAGCGAGAATTTCCCGAGCACGTCGGACCAGCGGTTTTCGGGTGGTTTCGGGGGCGTTGTGACGACCCAGAATTGGCGGCCGGGATGGTGGATGATGGCGACGGTGTGGCGTTGGGTGGCGCCAATGGGCCAACTCCGTCCGAGGAAGTCGACCTGGTGATCGGCGTTGAGGCGGCGAGAGAAATGGAGCGCGAGGTGGAGATCGAGGAGGCTGGGATCGGGGCGGGGGCGCATGGCGTCGCGTCGTTCGTCGATGGCCTTGTCCCAAGCATCGTCGGGGGAAAGGTGGGTGGTTCGGCAAACGGTGCGGTTTTGCTGCTCCAATTCGTGGTCGAGGAGTCCCTGGGCGGGGCCGTAATCGGCGATGCGCTCGAAGGCGAGCAGGGCCAAAAGGCGATTCTGAAAGGTGCCGAAACGGCGCTCGATCTTGCCTTTGGCCTGGGGACTCGGAGCGACGAGATGGGAGATTCCCAACGCGGTGAGCGCCCGCTGGAATTCCGAGCGGGGATCCCCGCCATCGGTCGAGGACTGATAGCCAAAGAGAGCCAATCCGTCGGTGTAGAGAGCCACCGGGCGACCATGCCGGAGGAAGGCGCGGCGGAAGTGTTCGAAATGATGCCAGGTGGTGTCGGTCGGGACAAATGTCAGCGGGCACTCAAAACCAGCCAGCAAAGGGCACTTCAAAACCAGCCAGGGATCTGAGGTGAACAAGCTCATTGCCGCGGGGACTCCCAACGGGGTTCGTCGCGGC
>WBXI01000082.1 GCA_008933025.1 Verrucomicrobiota bacterium | reverse complement strand
TCCTGCTGAGCCGCCGGCTCGATGCTTTCTGGGTCGACCGCGCCAATGCCGCCTCGGCCCGCAACGACTCCCTTGCCTTGGCCGCCTAAATCCACATTCCAACGATTCCGTCGTGCACCCGAGGTCGCCGAAGGCCCGTCGCGCGGCTTGCGTACCGCCCCGTTCCGGGGCAATACTTCCCCGTTAAATCCCCGTCCGACGTCATCTGAACGCACCATGCTGAAGATCCTTGCCCCCCAACCCGCGCGCAGCGCGTTTTGCGACGGCGTGTCGCGACGCGACTTCCTGCGGATCGGGGCGCTGGGTCTCGGCGGCCTGTCGCTGCCCCAATTGTTGCGGGCGGAGGCATCGGCCGGGATACGCAGCCGCGGCAACCGCCACAAGGCGGTGATCATGGTGTTCCTGCCCGGGGGGCCCTCGCACCAGGACATGTTCGACCTGAAGGCGGATGCACCGGCGGAAGTCCGCGGTGAATTCCGGCCGATCAACACCAACGTCCCGGGAATCCAGATCTGCGAGCACATGCCCCGTCTGGCCCGGTTGGCCGACCAATACACGATCATCCGCTCGATGGTCGGCGCCACGGACCGTCACGATGCCTTCCAGTGCCAGACCGGGCGGCTCCAGCGTGGCCAACCCCCGGGCGGGTGGCCGTCCGTGGGTTCGTTCCTGACCCGGATCCAAGGCACCGCCAATCCGGCCATACCGGCATTCGTCGGGCTCGCGCCGAAAATGGGCCACATGGAATGGGCCGACAACGGCATGGCCGGGTTCCTGAGTGCGGCGTGCGCGCCGTTCGAGGTGAACAAGGGCGGCGGGATGGAGGACATGGTGCTCAACGGCGTCACGCTGGGCCGGCTCGCCGACCGCCGCCAATTGCTCGAGTCGATGGACCGCTTCCGCCGCGAGACGGATGCCTCGGGCCAGATGGGTGGTCTCGATGCCTATACCCACCAGGCCCTGGGGATCCTGACCACCAGCGAACTCGTCGAGGCGCTCGACCTCAAGCGCGAGGATCCGAAGGTGATCGAGCGCTACGGGAAGGGCGATCCGAAGAACCGCGACGACGGCGGGCCCAAGCTGATGGAGCATTTCCTGGTGGCGCGGCGTCTCGTCGAGGCGGGCGCGCGTTGCGTCACGCTCGCGTTCAGCCGTTGGGACCATCACGGCGACAACTTCGGCGCCTTGCGCCAGGATCTGCCGTTGCTCGACCAGGGCCTGAGCGCGCTGATCGAGGACCTCCGGCTACGCGGGCTCGACAAGGATGTCAGCGTGGTGGTGTGGGGGGAATTCGGCCGGACCCCGACCATCAACAAGGACGCCGGACGCGACCACTGGCCGCGCGTGAGCTGCGCCTTGCTCGCGGGCGGCGGCATGCGGCACGGACAGGTCATCGGCTCGACGGACCGGCTCGGCGGCGAGGCGGCATCCCGGCCGGTGACGTTTCCGGAAGTCCACGCCACGCTGTACCACTGCCTTGGACTCGACGTGAACAAGGTGACGGTACCGGATCTCACGGGACGGCCGCAGTTTCTCGTCGAGAACGGGGTCCAACCCATCCGCGAGCTCGTCGGGTGAACGCCCGGATCCGGTTCTGCCGGTGGTTCGCCTTCCTCGCGTGTGCCGTGGCCGCGGCCGCGGGACCGCCCCGGACCCCGGCCGACTTCTTCGGCCTTGCCCGCATCTGGGACGTCCGCCTCGCCCTCTCCGCCGACGATTGGCAGTCCATGGAACCGGTGGAATCGGCGCGGGACGGCGGGCCCCGCCCGGACCAACCGCCCGGGGGAAAACGGGAGTATCCTTGGGCGAAGGCGCGGTTCGAATGCGAGGGGGTTGTCCTGAGCAACGTCGCGGTCCGTTTCAAGGGCAACAGCTCGTTCATGATGTCCCGGCGCGGCCTGAAGCGTCCGTTCCGGATCGATTTCGACCGGGATGCGCCGGGCCGGGCCTTCGCGGGCCTCGGCGGCCTGATGCTGGGAAACAACGCGAACGATCCCTCGCAGATGCACGAGGCGCTCGCCTACGCGGCGTTCGCCCGCGCGGGCGTCCCGGCCCCGCGCACGGCCTTCGTGCGATTGCATCTGGAGGTGCCGGGCATTGCCGACGGCTACGTGGGTTTGTACACGGCGGTCGAACCGGTCGACGGACGCTTCCTGAAAGCGCGGTTTGGCAGCCATGACGGACTGCTGGCGAAACCCGAACGCATGCCGGGCCCGCGGTACTTCGGCGAGGACTGGGAAACCTACGCCGAGCGATTCGAGGTGAAACGCGCGGGGAACAAAGCCGACCGACGCCGGCTCATCGACTTCGCCCGCCTTGCCGACCGCGCTCCCGAGACGGAGTTCGCCGAACGGCTGGGGAGTTTCGTCGACGTGGGCGAACTGTCCCGTTTCGTGGCCGTGAACGCGTGGTTGGCGAACATGGACTCGCTGCTCGGCACGGGGCACAACCATTACCTCCACGTCGCGCCCGACGGCCGCGTCCGGTTCATTCCCTGGGATCTCAACGAGGCTTTCGGCGGCCATCCCGGCGCGGGCCCGGCCTCCCAGCAACTGGGATTCGACGTGCTGCATCCCCATGCGCCGAGCATCCGCTTCCTCGACCGTTTTCTCGCGCATCCGGACTTCGCGCGCCGTTACCGCGACGAATTGACGCGACTCGCGACCAACGCGCTCTCCTCGGACCGGTTCCTGTCGGACGCCCGCAGCGTGGCCGCGGCCATCGGGCCGGCGGTGGAAGACGAATCCAAACTGGCGCGGGCGAATTTCCACCGGAACGCGCCGGGGGAAACCAACGCCGCCGTGCGCGGGCCGCGTCTCGGGGGGCCCGGCGGCCCGGTGCCGCCGCCGTTCGCGACCGTGCCGCTGCCGGACTGGATTCGCGGGCGCGAACGCGAGGTCGCCGCGCAATTGGCCGGCGAGAAGACGGGCACGCGTCCGCGGGTCGGTGGCCCGGGCCGGCCGGGCGGCCCGGGAATGGGTGGGCCCGGCGGACCGCGCCCAAGGTCTCCGCAGCGATTGGGTCCGCCGCCCTTCTGAAGTTTCGGTGCCCCGCGGGTCTCCGTGCGTGCGCGCGAAGCCGGCTCGCTCCACACTGCGCCCATGACGCTTGCCGAGGCCCGCAAACGCCACGCACACCTCGCCGGGGAAATCCGGCGCCACGACCGCGCGTACTACCTCCTCGCGAAGCCGGTCATCGGCGACGCCGAATACGACCGGCAGCACCGCGAGTTGGCCGATCTCGAGGCGCTGTTCCCCGAACTCGCGACGCCCGATTCCCCCACCCAGCGGGTCGGTGGCGCGCCGATGGAGGGATTCGCCCCGGTGACCCACCGCGTGCCGATGATGAGTCTGGACAACACCTACTCGTCCGAGGAAGTCCGCGAATTCGCTGCCCGGGTGCAAAAGGCACTGCCGGAAACGCGGCTGGCATGGACCATCGAGCCCAAGATCGACGGCGTCGCGGTCTCGTTGCGCTACGAGCGCGGGGTGTTCGTCCTGGGCGCGACCCGGGGCGACGGCGCGAAAGGGGACGACATCACGGCGAACCTGCGGACCATCCGGAACCTGCCGTTGCGTCTGGTCGCGCCCCACGCGGCATCGGATTTGTTCGGCGGCGACGGGATGGGAATTCCCGGGGTGCTGGAACTCCGGGGCGAGGTGTACATGCCGAACGCGACGTTCCGCAGGCTCAACGAAGAGCGCACGGGCGCGGGCGAGGAGGCATTCGTGAACCCGCGCAACGCCACGGCCGGTTCCCTCAAGCAACTCGATCCCAAGGTCACCGCCGGGCGCCGCCTGTCCGTGGTGGTCTACGGGTTGGGCGAGGTCGTCGGGGCCGAGCCCCCGGCGACCCAGTCCGCCCTGCTGCCCTGGCTCCAGTCGTTCGGGCTCCCGGTGCCCGAGCGCCTCTGGACCGCGCGCTCCACCGAGGAAATCCTCGAGGCGATCGCGGCATTGGACGCGGCGCGCAAGCACTTCGGTTACGAAACCGACGGCGCGGTGATCAAACTCGACCCCATCGCGCTCCGGAACCAACTGGGCGTGACCGCCAAGGCGCCGCGGTGGGCCGTGGCCTACAAGTACGCGCCGGAACAGGCGGAAACCCGCCTCCGCGCGATCACCATCCAGGTCGGCCGCACCGGGGCCCTCACGCCGGTCGCCGAACTCGAACCGGTCTTCGTTTCGGGCAGCACCGTTGGCCGCGCCACGCTCCACAACGAGGACGAGATCCGTCGCAAGGACATCCGCGTCGGCGACACGGTCGTGGTGGAAAAGGCCGGCGAGGTCATCCCGGCGGTGGTGCGCGTCGTGCCCGAGAAACGCCCCGCGGACACCAGGCAGTTCCTCTTCCCGCGGCATTGTCCCGAATGCAACACGCCGGTCGCGCGGGAGAACACGGCCGACGGCGAGGGCGTGGTGTGGCGCTGCGGCAATCCCGACTGCCCGGCACGGATCCGGGGACGGTTGGAACATTGGTGCAGCCGCGGCGCGATGGACATCGAGGGCGGCGGCGAGGCCCTCGTCGCCCAATTGGTCGGCGCCGGGCTCGTGCGCGACGTGGCGGACCTGTACCGCCTGAAACCCGAGGAACTCATGGGCCTCGAGCGCATGGGGGAAAAGTCCGCCCGGAACTTCCTCGACGGCATCGACGCCAGCCGCGGACGCGATCTGTGGCGCCTCCTCTTCGGTCTCGGCATCCTCCATGTCGGTGCCGGCGTGGCGAAGGCCCTCGCCCGGGCCTTCCCTTCCCTCGACGAACTGGCGGACGCCACCGTCGACCGCCTCGTCCTGGTCGGGGACATCGGCGAGGCGATCGCCCGATCGGTCGAGTCCTGGTTCCGGGAACCGGACAACCGTCGGCTGATCGAACGTCTGCGCGCCGCCGGACTGACCTTCACCTCGTCGACATTCCGTCCCGAGGACGCGGTGGCGGCGGGACCGCTGGCCGGCAAGACCGTGGTGTTGACCGGGACCCTGCCCACGTTGACCCGCGAGCAGGCCACCGCCTTGGTCGAACGTGCCGGAGGCAAGGTGGGCTCCGGCGTCAGCAAGAAGACGCATTGCGTCGTGGCCGGTGCCGACGCCGGATCGAAACTCGCGAAGGCCCAAAGTCTGGGGATCACGGTGATCGACGAGGCCGGGTTGCTGGGCTTGGTCGGGGACGGGGCATAGATTCCATTCGCCGCGGCACTTCGCTACGATCGCGCCCATGAAGTGCTTCGTCACCGGCGCCAGCGGTTTCATCGGAGCCAATCTGGTCCATGAATTGGTCGCCCGCGGGCACGAGGTCCGGGCGCTCCTCCGGCCGGGCGCCGACGTCCGCGGATTGCGGGGAGCGGCATTCGAGGTCGTGCAGGGCGACATCACCGAAAAATCCGACAGCCTGTGCGCCTTGATGCGTGGATGCGACTGGGTCTTCCACGTGGCCGCGAGCTATGCCCTCTGGCTCCCCGACTACGCGCCGATGTACCGGACCAATGTCGTCGGCACCCAGAAGATCCTGAAGGCCGCGCACAACGCCGGGGTCGGGCGCATCGTCTATACCAGCACCGTGGGATGCATCGGGCTGCCCAAGGAAACCCCGGGACAACGCGTGATCCCGACCGACGAGTCGGCCCCGGTCTCGGAGGTCCAGATGGCCAACCATTACAAGCGGTCGAAGTGGCAGGCGGAAGTGGCGGTGCGCGAGGCGGCGATGACCGGCGTGCCGGTGGTCATCGTGAACCCCAGCGCCCCCGTGGGTCCGCGCGACGTCAAACCCACGCCGACGGGCCGGATGATCCTCGATTACCTGAATGGCAGGATGCCGGCGTACCTCGATACCGGCTTGAACTGGGTCCATGTCCGCGACGTCGCCATCGGGCACGTTCTGGCCGCGGAAAAGGGCCGCGTGGGCGAGCGCTACATCCTCGGCCATGCCGAGGGCAATTGGAGCATGGGCCACGCGCTCGAAGAGCTTTCCCGCATCGCCGGACTCCCGCCGGTCACCCGCCGCGTCCCCTACCGCGTCGCGCTGGCGGCGGCCCACGTGGACGAATGGATCTCGCGTTTCACCCAGCGCCCGCCCCGCGCCCCGCTGGCCGGCGTCCGCATGGCCAAGCACAAGATGTGGTTCAACCCCGCGAAAGCGATCCGCGAACTGGGATTGCCCCAGACCCCGCCGACCTCGGCACTCACCGACGCGGTCGAATGGTTTCGGGCCAACGGTTACGTCACGCCGACCCGCTGACCTCCCCGGGATTCAGCCGTTCCCAAGGCTCGGGATGATCCGCAGCCATTGGCGGCGATGGACCTCGAGGGTGCCCTCGGTCCAAAGCAGGTAGTTCGCCGCGGCAAGCTTGCGCTCCGGGGTCCACTGCGCCGCCTCGCGACGCCCCAGTTCCGCGACGTCCCAACCACGCCCGGCGATCCGAACCCTTTGCGTCCCGCGCGAGCACCCCACCGCGACGACCGCATCGAAGTCGCGTTCGTATCCTTTCTCGAAAAGCAACGGGATCACCACGCAACCCAATGCGACGCCCGCGCTCCGCCATGCTTCCGATTGCCCGCGCCACCGCGTCCGGATGCGGGGATGCAGGATCGACTCCAGGACGAGGCGTTGCTCCGGATCGCGGAACACGCGGGTGGCAAGCGCCGGTCGGTCCAGCGATCCGTCGTCGTGCAGGATGCCGGGCCCGAACCGGGCGACGATTTCCGCAAGCGCCTCGGAACCGTCCGCCACGATTTCACGGGCGATCTGGTCGGTGTCCACCACCGGAATGCCGAGCGACCGCACGATGTCGGCGGCAGTGGACTTGCCCATTCCGATGCCACCCGTCAGGCCGAAAATAGCCGTCCCCATAAACGAAACAGCCGCCCGGAGGCGGCTGTTGCTGTCGGCTTACTGGGCGTAGACCACCCGGTAGGCCCGGGCGCCGTCGCCCTCGGCGATTGGATCGCGGACCCAGAGCGTCTGGTGATCGTTCGAGTCATTGGAGACCCGTTGCAGGGTCTTCCAGTCGCCGAACGACGCGTCGGTGGTGTACTGCACCTCGTAGGCTTGGTGCGCACTGGCTTCCCAAGTAATGCGGAATCCGGGCGCGCCGTCGGTGAGCACCTTGGCGTTCTCGACCACGACGCCCTCGAAGGGGGTTTCGTCCAAGGCGTTCACGATGCCGTCGCCATCCGAATCCACGAGAGCCGAATACCGGAGGGAAGTCTGCACGGCGGTGCGCTTGCCGTTGACCAACGCGAAGGCGTTGGCGGCGGCCGGGGCGCCCCCGAGCCAGCGGAACGGACTCCCGGGAAGATCCGAGAGTTGCTTTGCCGGAACATTCGCCGTGGCGAAGTAGATCACGACATTGTCGGCCACGTTGAAGTCTCCGGTCAGGACCAAATTCTTGGTGACCGAGTTGGTGGTGACGAGATTCGGCGAGAGCGTGAGCGAATCCACGTAGATGGCACCCTTGTCGACCTTGGCGGCGCTGCGCAGGAACCGGAAGCTGCTCCCGAATCCGCCGTCGAGCTTGAGGCCGGCGATGCGGGTGTCGTCGCCGGGAACCACGCCGCGGTCGACCCCGGGCCATGAGATCACGGCTTCCTGGAAGGCCGGGGCGGTGACCTCGACGTTCCAGGTGAAGGTGGACGTGGCGGCCGGGAACGGATGCACCGTGAATCCCAAGGTGGTTGCCAGCGAGAAGAAGCTGGGGCTGCTCTCGATCGATTCCTTGGCATCGAGTTCGAAGAAGTCCGTGGTGATGGCCAGCGGACCCGGAAAGGCAAAGGCAATCTGGTCGGCATCGATCCGCACGTAGCGGCCGGGCGCCGAGATGCTGCCCGCCAACTGGTACCGATGTCCCTCGAGGAACACCGGACCGCTGGACGTCGTGATCGAACCGGCTACCTCCTGCAGGAAGAGATCCGCCTTGGCGGAGAAGTAACCCGCGGTGATCGAACCAAGGTTCCAGATCTTCGTGTAGGCCACGTCGCGGTCGCTTCCGAGAACCATCTCGTTGGGAACCGTGATCGTCCCGTTGTTCGTCAGGAACCGCAGGTTCGGAAAGCTCGCCGCGTTCCAATCGCGCGTTCCGAGATCACTGCCCACCACGTTCAGCCTTCCGTTGACCGTGAGACTATCGGCAGCCACCGCGGTGAACCGGTTGACCAGGAAATTGTCGCCGAGGACCACATTCGTTGCCGTTGCCCGCAGTTTGAGGTCGACGGTCGGGGTCTGGAATTCCCCGATCAGATCCGAATCCACCATCATGTAGTGGAAGATCGAGGTCAGCGTGACCGTGGTGTCGGTGGTCGTCGGAGGATCGCCCGCGTTGACCGGGGCGTTGGTGACCGTGAACGTGTAGTCGACGGTGTTGGTCCAGAGGGTCGAGAAGATCGCGTTCGTGCCCCTCAAGCGCTCGACCGAGGTGCGGAAGATGCCCGACAGACTGAGATTGCCCGAATCCGAACCGAAGTCGGCATCCACATAGGGCGCATCGACGGTGGCCCCGGCGTTGCCGGTGAGATTGTCGGCCTTGATGACCACGGGTCCCTGTCCACGCATCCGGACCTTGGTCAGATCCAGTTTCTTGGCGTTGATCGTGATCCGGCCGGCGAGGTTGGTCGTCGACGCGTCCGGAACGTTCGCCGGCTTCGGCACGGCCGTGGCGGCGAAATCAAACGAGGCGGAGTAGGCCACGAAGGGATTGGTCGCCGCGTTGTTGGTATAGGTCAGAACGTTGGTGATCCCACCGCCGGTCCACGCCGTGAAGATGTTGGTCCGGAGTGGCGTGTTGGTCGGATTGCCCGACATCTGGGTGAACTGGGCCCTCGCATTGATCGCCGCCAGAAGATTGGTCACCGCGGCGTTGAACTTCACCGGATCCGCGGAAATCAGCGACGAGCCCGGATTGGGCACGCCGGCGATCGTCTCCCGGGAGAACGTGATGTTGGTGGGCCAAAAAGTGTTTCCGCTCACGTAATTGGTCACCAGCAACGTGTCGGGCGCGGAGCCATAGGTGTTGCTCAACTTGAGGACGGTGGCGTCCGCCAAACCAGTGATCAGGTTGGTCGACACCTTCGTGAAGCGAAGGTTGACCGTCGGCAGGGGCGCATTGACGGGGTCAAGGCCGGAGAAGGCAACGGCGTCCACCAACACGTTGGTGTCATGGCGTTTCACCAGCACGACCGTGATGATCTGGTTGGTGGCGGGATTGGTCGGACTCGAGCCGCTGGGCGGATTGGTGGTGATCCAGACAAATGGCAGCACGTCCCGTCCCAGAATGTTGACCCTTCCCGGTGTCTCGAGGTTGACCGTGCCCCGGCGCGTGGGCGAGGTGGCCGTCGTTTTGGAATCCGTGACGGGGAACGTCAAAGCCGACACGTTGATGGCATTGTCGACCTTGGTGACACCCAACACCACGTTGGTGATCTTCTTCATCGCGAACAAGTCGCCATAGGGCACCCGCACCTGTTCGTACTGCCAGAAGACATCGCGCATGCCGGCCAAAGGAAAACCGGTGCCGGTGCCTCCGCCCGAATTGCTGCCGCCGGCGAATCCCCGGATGTCGACGGCGGAATTGGACAGGTCGACATCGTCGCCGCTGATGCTGATTTCGCCGCCGATGCTCGCCTGGAGGAGGCCACGGTTCTTGACCGTGACCGCCGAGATGTCGAGGTAGGACGGCGCGGCATCCCGATAGGTGTTGAACAACCCAAACCGGCCCTGGGATTCGACCGCGATGACCCTCGCGTTGGGCGCGTTGGTGAAGAGCGTCGCCGGCGAGGCGACTCCCTTGCTGTTGACGTACTCGAACCGCATCCCCGGACTGGCGCTGATGCTGCCGTAATTGAGGAACGTCTCGGTGTTGAGCGTGCCGAACGGGGAACCGAGATCGACACCCGACAGATTGAAGGTTCCCCGGTTGAGGAAGAGCTTCGCGTCGATCTGGGGGGCGTCCGTGACCAGTCCGTTGTTGACGTATTCGGCATCGGTCCGCGCCAGACCCAACTGGGCCGCGGTTGCCAAGGCCACGAGGCCGGCGATGAATCGCTTCATGGAAGGTGGATGAGGAAGTATCATTTGCCGCCGTAGGCCGCGCGCGCGATTTCTTCGAGGGTCACTTGGCCCTTCGGGAACAGGACCGGCGCGTTGGTGGTGCCGTCGAAACTACCCCAGATATAGGTACCAAAGCCGCTTTCTTCGGTCCCGCCCAATTGGTTGAGCAGACCGGCCCCGATGTTGTTGAAGGCAAAGACGTGGCCCAAGGTTCCGAACTCGGCAATGCCGGGCCCGGCGGCGGCTTCGGGCGGCGGCGTCAGGGTGGTGTTGCGGGTCGCCGTCGCGAAACTCGGTGCGCCGCGTCCGTAAACCCAAGGATACGGTGCGCCCGGCGCCGCGCCGACTCCGATGTCCTGGGCCATGAAGAGCACGTGGGGAACCGTCAGGCTCCTTTCGACCGACTGGGTTCGGCTCACTCCGTTGGTGATCACCGTGTCGGCGTAACGCAGGACCACAGGTTTCAGGAACCGGTTCAGCAGCGGATCGAAGTCGATCCGCACGAAGGTCAACTTGTCGACGCCGCCACGGACGCCATCGCCGATCGCGGTCGCGGCATTCGTGGTCCCGCCGCTTGCAAACCCAACGGCCGGCGTGAGACCGCCCCACGAACCACTCGTACCCGAGCCCACCACCGTCACGTTTTGCGTGGTACGCAACGTGGTGTTGGGGTGCAGCGGTTGGTAGTTCTTGTTGTTCGGATGGTAGAGGTAGCGCAGGGCACCCGCGTCGTCACGGGTCAACCCCGTGTAGTACCTTCCGAACGAAAACGCCGATATCTGACGGGACACCCGCCCGTCCACCGTGGAGACTTGGTTTCCCGCGTAGGCGGCCAGCGAGACGTTGGGTTCCGCCGCGTCCAGGGAAATTTCCTCGGCATCGTAGAAAAGAACCGCTCCATCCGGCCCAAGGAACGCCACGTTGTGATAAGTATACAACGTGTTGTTCACATACCCGGAGGCCAGTTGGGTAACCGGATCGTAGTTCCGGCGGACGTTGATGAAATTGGGTGCGCCGGCCGCATTGACGTTGTTCTGCCGGATGGCCCATACATACCGCTCCGGCGAAGCAACGCACAATTGCTCCATGATCAACCCCATCGTGACCGTCTTGATGTCGAGAAGGTTGAGGCGCTGGGCCGCGTAGTTCACCCGGGACGCCGCGAGGGGAAACTCGGAGAGGTCCGCCGACATCGTGCTGACCGCCGGGATGTCGTTGAAAATCTTCATCGCGGCCTCGACCGCCTGGACACCCTCGGCTCCGAAGTAGTCGAGGAAGGTGGCGTCGAATCCGTAGGTGAAAATGGGCTCGGCAACGCGAAATTCACCGCCGATGAGTTTGGGCGCACCCACGTCGCCCTGGGAGGACCAATCGTAGACGGGTCCGGTGGGATTGTATCCAATCCCAGCGACCTGCCAGGTCTCGAACGGCCCGAGCAGCGAGAACGCCTGCAACGTCGCCGCCCCGCCGAGGGCCGCCACCGTCGCCAGACTTTGGGAGAGTAGTTTCGACATAACTCAGCGGATACGATTGACGCGGAAATAGGAGTTGGCCGGAACGCTGTTCACGATCACGGAATCGCCGCCCGAAGTGGCGAAGCGGTACCCACCGACATTGGACCAATTGGCCAAGTCCGTGGACGACTGGAGTTGGTAGACGCCGCCGGCGTGGCTGGACCAGTTCAGGAGGTAACCCTGCCCGGTGACCCCGACGCTGACTTTGAGTACGTCGGCTTTCTCGACCGGACTGGTGCCGGAGAAGAACTCGTCGCGATTGCTGACGCCGTCGCCATCGGAATCGGCGCCCGGGGCAGGCCATTGGGCGGAATTTGGCCCGAAATAGGTCGCCTGCCAATCATCCGGCAACCCGTCGCCATTGGAGTCCTTGCCCCATGACTTGCCTTGGGCCGCCGCCGAGAGCGGCGAACGGCGCCCATCGACCAGCACATAGGCCACCTGCACGCTGTGGGTGCTGCCGGGAAGGACATCGGGCGAAGCCCAAAAACTGTCGGTGGTGACCTCCGGCGTGGCGGAACCGTCGAAATACACCTCGTATTGCTTGAGCGCGAGCCCCACGGCGGGCGCCCATGCGGCCTTGATCTGCCACGAGGACAAACCCTGTACCACCGGCGCATCCAAGGCGGCCAGAGGGGCAGCTTCCGGAGCGAATCGTTGCGCCACCAAGTCCATTCCCGCGGCCAATCCGGACCAATTCGACCAGAGGGTGACGAACTTCCCGCCGCCGCGCGACGCGACCGCGGGCGACACTTGGTCGCCGTTGCCGGCGACATCGAGGGTCATGACCGGCCCCACCGCATTGCCGGCGAGATCGACCAAACGGGCCCCGACTCCGATCCGTTTGGAGTGGACGCCGCTGCCCAGCCACGTTGCCAAAATTCGATCGCCGGAGACCGCGAGTTGGGGCTGGGTATTGGCGCCAGCGAGGTCCGCGGAGAGCGGAACCACGGCACCGGCCGTGCCCTGCGAGTCCAGCCAGCGGCCCGCGACCGTCCAGTTCGCCTTGGCACCCGACAAATCCAATTGGCTCCAGGCAACGGCGAGCGCGCCATCCGCCAACGCCACCAGGGAAGTACCGGCGCAGGGTTGCTCGCCGGCATTCACCCGGGCCTCGTCGCCCAATGCGATCCCCGCGTTGGAGAAGCGCCGGAGATAGACGTCGGTCCGGTTTTGGCCGGTCTGTTGTTCGGAAATCCAGGCAACCGCGAATCCACCGGCCGGAAGGGACGCGATGGCGGGCTGGCGTTGGTTGTAGGCCGCGAACTGGTTGACGGCGACGAGGTCGCCGACCTTTTGCCCGTCGGCACCCAACCGGAGAGCATGGATGCCCAACTGGTTGCCATCCGCCGCGGACGAAGCCCACGCGATGGCCGCCGACCCATCGGTCAACGCCACGATGACGGGGTTGCGGTTGTCGCTTCCCTCGGCGTTCAACTCGATGTCGCCGGTCTTGAAGATGCCGTTGGCCCCGAGGATGCGGGCAAAGACCTTCTGGCTGCCGCGTTCGCCCGATTGCCAAACGAAAACGGTCGAACCGTCCGGAAGCACCGTGACCTTGGGATTCTCTTGGTCCCCCGCAGCCGTTTGGTTCACCCGGAAGGCATCGCCCACCGGGTTGCCACTGGAATCGAGACGCCGCGCGCTGATGCCCAAGCCGTCGCCATCGGTGGCGTTGTCTTGCCAGACCAAGAAGCCGCGCGACGCACCAAAGGCGGCTCCGGGGTTGGTTTGGTCGCCAGCCGGGGTCCCGACGATCGGATAGTTGGCGCCCTCCGGTGCAACCTCGGCACGGGCCGACCCGGCACAGGCACCCACCACGGCGGCCAAGACGACTCGGCTGCCCCAGTGACGCCCGGTGGATTTTAGACGGTCAGTCATTTTCGCTCAAAGTATCGGTTTTAGGACCCAAGGGATCTCGGTCATGGCTAGCACGGAGCGCGCCAGACCGAAACCGTGTTACTTCGCTGCCTGCGGCGGAACCGTGTTCGGATCGAACGGCAGCGTTTCGGGCGGATTCACCCGTTTGCCCGCGGGATCGATGATCGTCGGGGTCACGAAGATGAGCAGGTTCTTCTTGGAGTTGAGCGCTGCCTCGCTGCGGAACAAACGGCCGATGACCGGCAAGTCACCCAGCATCGGCACCTTGTCGCGGGTCTTCTTGACGTCTTCCGCGATGAGGCCACCCAACACCACGGTCTGGCCGTCCCAGACGATCGCGGAGGTCGTGACCTGACGCAACCGGAGGTGGGGCAAGGGCAACTGGGCGCGAACCGGCGCGACGCCGGGTCCGGTCTGCACCGGGACGAAATCACCGGGAGAATCATAGCCGATGAACTCGGTGTACGCCGGGATGATCGACATCTGGATCGAGACGTCGTCGGACGACACGTACGGGATCACGTCGAGCGTGGGACCGAACGGCAGGGTGCCGGTGGTGTAGTTGAAACCCACGGCCTGCTGTTGGATGACCTGCCCCGTGCCGGTGGGTTGCACCGAGGCATTGGCGCTGTTGTTGTTGTTCCCGTTGCTGCCGACATCCAGAACGATGCGGCGGGCATCCACGACGGAGACTTGGGCTTGGCGACCGCTGAGCGTGGTGACTTTGGGAGCGGAGAGCAGGTCGACGCCATCGCGTTGTTCCAAGGCTCGGATCGCGACCCGGAACTGGGGATCCGTGAGGATGCCACTGAAGGTGCCGATGGTGGGAATCGCGGACTGGTTGGAGTCGACGTTCCGAACGCCGGCCGTGAGCAGACCGTCGCTCTGGGCTTGGCCCAATGCCGTGCCACCCTGGACGCTGCCGGGGAACACGGCCTCGGGATTGCCGAGGGACGGACGGACGTTGTAGGAGGGGGCGGTGCCGCCGCCGGCGGTCAATCCGCCGCCGTTCATCATGAAGTTGCCCAAGTACCAATCGAAGCCGATGGCCCGGTTGTCCTGTTGGGTGACTTCGGCGAAACGCGCCTCGATCTGGACCTGGGGCGGGGCCACGTTGAGCACCTGGATGGCCTGCTCGATGATGTCGAGATCCGACAAGGTGGCGCGGACGAACAGGATGCCGGTGCGATCGTTGAAGAACAGGGCCTTCTGGTCCGTGGACTGGCCAACCTGACCGGGGAGCCCGCCGAGGCCGCCCTGCTGGCCGCCAAAACCACCGCCGGCGCCACCGAGACCGCCACCGCCAAGACCGCCACCGGCACCGCCGAGACCGCCGGCGGCACCGATGCCCGTGATCGGGAACTGGACGCCGCAGGCGTTGAAGAACTGGCGGACGATGTCCTGGATGCTCATGGCATACTGGACGCGGGTAACACCGCCAATGCCGGGGCCGCCGAAGCCGCCGCCTTGGCCACCCTGACCGCCGAGGCCGCCGCCCAGACCACCGCCACCACCGCCGCCGAGGCCGCCACCACCACCGAGGCCGCCGCCGCCACTTTGGCCGCCGATGCCGCCGCCGAGGGTAACTTCGACGCGCGGAATGGTGAAGAGACCACCGCCGCCACCGTTTGCTCCACCGGCACCGCTGGCGCCACCGCCGCCCGCGCCACCGCCACCACCGCCGCCACCCGCGCCACCGCCGCCGCCGCTGTTCTGGCTCTCGATGGGCAATTGCAGGCCGACGACGTTCTCAAGGCCCTGCACGAAGGTGTTCGGGTTGACCCGGAAACGACGCGTGAAGAGTTGGACCGGCTCCGGCAACTTCTGGGTGAAAATGACCGCGTAGTCCTCGACCGTGTACTTGAGCGGCTTGTCGGCCACCTTGGAGATTGCATCCAGCGCATCCGCGAGGCGGATGTTGTGGAGGCCGGGGACCAGCTTGATGTTGACGGTGCTCAGGTCCAGCGCCTCGACCGGCTGCTGCGGGATCGGTTGGCCGCTGGCATCAAATTGCGGCGCCTGACCCTGCTGTTGCGGGATGTCGATCGACGAACTGATGATGAAATTGATGCCGCGCTTCTCGGGGTCACGGAGACGGGCTTGTTCCTCGAGGGTCTTGACGACTTCGCCGAGGGGAAGCCCCTCGAAGCGGAGTTCGTTCAGCGTGATCCGGTCGAGTTTGTTGAAGATCGCCTGCCGACCGCGGCCGGTATAGACGCGGTTGGTCCGGGCGAACGGATTTGCATCCGGGAGATTGGACTGCTTGGGCGCCCACTCGGCCTCCACGTCCACCAACTTGTCCTTGGTGGTCAACTCGCGGCGGCGGGAGGCGCGGCCATACCGGGCCTCGTCGATCAGCGCGACGTAATGGTGAACCGCGCGGCTGTCGGGGTTGATCTTTTCGGCGGCCTTGAACTCCCGTTCGGCGTCGTCGAGCTTGCCCATCTCGAAATAGAGACGGCCATTTTGCTCGTGGGTGCCGGCCTTGATGAGTTCCTCGCGATGCTCGCCGACCTTTTGGAGGGCGGAATCGCCGGGCGTGCGGCCCTTCAACTCCTCGAGGCGCTGGTCGTTCCCCTTCTTGAGCTGTTTGGCCAGGGTATTGTTGGGATCGACCCACAACACGCGCTTGAGATGGACATCGGCCTCCTTGTATTCGCCGGCCTTGATGGCGGCGTTGGCGAGGTTGATGCGCACCGCGACGAATCCCTGCGCGGCCTGGGACTTCTCGGACTCGACGGAAGCGCCGAGCTGCTCGACGAGGTCCCACGCCGACTCATACACCTTGGCGGCCGCAGGCAGATCATTCTGCTTCTGGAGCTGCTTGGCCGACTCGATGGTCTGGCGCAGAAGGATTTTCTTTTCCTCGCGGTGGATGGCTTCTTCCTCCGCACTCAGGCCCGAGCTCTGGCCGAGTACCCCTTGGGAAGAGGCCGCAACAAGCAGCACGCTAAGAAGACGGGACGCGTTGGTCATGGGTTTGTTCACGGTTGAGACTGAAAGACTTCTGACTGATTACTGCTGGGGCATGACGGCAGGGATCGTGGTGCGCACCTGATTGGGCGCAGACACTACAAGCTCATCTTTTCCGATGGCAACTATCTTGTAGGTCACGCCGGAGAGCGTGACCGAATCATCCACGCGTTTGGCGGGAAAATCCTTGTTCTCGTGACGGAGATCGACGGCATAGCCGAGGGGCTTTCGGAAATCGCGTTCCTTCGACAGGACGAAGCGCTCCCCCGACTCGATCAATTCGCAGATCAATTCGGTCGGCTCTTCCTTCGGGCCCTTGATGTCGCGCAGGAACAACACGTCGTTCTTGGTGCCCACCGAGAGCGAGGCAATGACGGCGCGCCGTTTGTTGGCCAACTTCTCGTATTCCCGGGTGAACGAGAACTGGTAGCGGGGGGTCTCCGCGACACTGGCCACACCGACATAGCTCACGATCAAGTTCAGCGGGATGACCCGCGTCACGTTGAGACCACCGAGCCCACCTTTGCTGCTCTTGCGACGAAAGCCATCGGCAGTCTTGTCCCAAGTGCCGGGATTGAAGGTGTTGTGTTCGCCGTCGAAGACGAATTTGACCGGGCTGTTGACCCGTTTGAGCGCTGCTTCGTTGGTGGAGAGGTTCAGGGGCTCGAATGCGGCACCCTTCTTGGTCGTGCGCGCCTTGAGGGCTTGGTCGAGCTGCTCTTTCACCACGTCGACCTCACGGAGCAGAAGGAACGCGGCCAAGGCCACCGCGGCCAACGCGATGACCAACACGAGCTTCTCGTAGTGCTTCTTCAGGAAATCCATGGGAGTCAGCGTTCCAGCAAAGGTTCAACGGACGGGCTTCGCCTTGGGCGCCGCCGGTTGGGCGGCTGGCGGGGGAGTCGGGGCAAGTTTGACCACTTCGACGC
>WBXI01000081.1 GCA_008933025.1 Verrucomicrobiota bacterium | reverse complement strand
CGAGTTGGTGAACCTCGCGTTCTTCAAACTCAACGCCGTCATCGGGGTCACCTTCCTCGTCGTCACCGCCGTCGAGGTCGTCTTCCCGTGGTTCTCGGTGAAATGGATCGGCGGCCCCCTGTTCTGAACGTTGCGCTTCCACCCCGACGCCGCGTCCCTAACCTCGCCCCATGTCCTCTGCATTCTCGCTCGCCGGCAAGACCGCCCTCGTCACCGGGGCCGGCTCGGGCATCGGCCAGGCCATCGCCGAACGCTTCGCCGCCGCCGGGGCCGTCGTCTGGATCGCCGATGTCGATGCCGCCGGCGGCCACGCCACCGTCGCCCGCATCCGCGAGGCCCGCGGCACCGCGGAGTTCGTCCGCCTCGACGTCTGCCGCGATGCCGATTTCGACGCCGCCCTCGTCCTTGTGCCCGTCGTGGACGTGCTGGTGTGCAACGCCGGCATCGGCCACGTCGGCACCGTACTGACCACCACGCCGACCGACTTGGAACGGATCTTCGCCGTCAACGTCCACGGGGCGTTCCGCACCATGAAGGCCTGGTTGCCCGGCATGGTGTCGCGCGGCCGTGGCTCGGTGGTGCTGACCGCGTCGACCGCGGGCCTCGGCGGGCTGGTGGACCGGTTCGCCTACGCGACCAGCAAGCACGCGGTGGTGGGCATGACCCGCAGCGCGGCCCTCGACGTCGCCCGGACCGGCGTGCGCGTGAACTGCGTCTGTCCGGGCCGGGTGGAAACGCCGTTCGTCCGCTCCCGGATCAACGAGTACCCGGATCCCGCGGCGGCGTACCGCGACATGGCCTCGACCCAGGCACAGGGCCGGATGGGGCAACCGGACGAGGTCGCTGCGGCCGCCCTGTTCCTGGCGAGCGACGAGGCGAGCTTCGTGACGGGCTCGGCATTGGCGGTGGACGGCGGGTGGACGGCCGGCATGTTCCCGCAGAAGTAGGCGCTACCGTCCCGGGGCGATGCGTTCGAGGATCATCTCGACGGTTTTCTCGAGGCTTCCCTGGTTTGCGCTCACCACGGCCTGGCCGCGTTGGCCGAGGGCCAGGCGTTCGGCGGGATCGGCGAGAAGCCGTTCGACGGTGCGTTCCAGTTCGGCGGCATCCGCCACTTGCACCGCGCCCTTGCGGTCGACGAACTGCGGCACGATCTGGGGGAAATTCTGCATGTTCGGACCGAACACCACCGGCTTGCCGAGCGCGGCCGGCTCGATCGGGTTCTGCCCGCCTTCCGCCGTGAGGCTCTTGCCCACGAACACCAGGTCCGCGCGGGCGTAGAAGAAGCGCAGTTCGCCCGTGGTGTTCACCAACAGGCACTGGAGGTCGTCGCCGCGCCGCTGCATCCGCGGGGTGACCTCGGTGCGGTAGGCAAACCGCACGCCCCTCGACGCCAGCATGTCGCCCACCTCGCGCCCCCGCTCGTGGTGGCGCGGCACCAGGACCAGGAAGAGTTTAGGGAAACGCGCGCGGAGACGCGACGCGATGTCGGCCAGGATCGCTTCCTCGCCGGCGTGGGTGCTCCCGCCGACCAGTACCAGCGCGTCCGCGGGTACGCCCAACTGCGCGAGCAACGCGTCGATGTCCACCAACTTCCGCTCGTCGAGCCGCGCCGCGTCGAACTTGAGGCTTCCCACCACGCGGACCGCCTCGGGCCTGCATCCCAACTCGACGAGCCGGGCCGCGTCCGACGGGTTTTGCGCGCCCACCCCGTCGAATCCGGCGAACAAGGGCCGGAACAGGAAACCAAAACGGCGGTAGCCGCGGTACGAGCGCTCGGAGAGCCGGGCATTGACGAGAAAATGCGGGATGCCACGACGCTGGAGCGCCCACAGGAAAATCGGCCAGATCTCCGCCTCCACCAGCACGACCGCCTCGGGATTGATCGTGCCCATGGCGCGTTGCACGTGTTTGCGGCGATCGATCGGGTAATAGATGCGCGAGACGTGGGACGGGAGATGCTTCTCGAGTTCCGCCATGCCGGTGGACGTGGTGGTGGACACCACGATCTTGTGGTGCGGGATGCGTGGCTCGAGGGCCCGGATCAGCTGGGTGCAGAGATTCACCTCGCCGACCGAAACCGCGTGCAGCCAGACCACGTGGCGGTTCGTCAGCGCCTGCTTGAGCCGGTGGTCGTATTTCCCGAATCGCTGGCCGAACCCGTCCTCCCAATTCCCCCGCCGCACCATCTTGAGCAAATAGAAAGGCGCGCCGAGCACGAACCCGATGTTGAAAAGGATGTTATAAAACCACCGCATTGACGCCTTCCGTGATGCCGCGCGAGCCACGAGCCTACCCACCATCCACCGGGTGGGGACAACCATTTCGAACCCGCGCGGCCCGGAATGCCGCACGAATCATTCCGGGTTGCCCCGCCGAGTGCGGAATGGGACCACGACCCGCGACACCATGCCCCGGATCGGGAAAAACGAAAGCCGCGCGCGGCGGCAGCGGCGCGTTTCGGTGGGGACGGCGGGGCCCGTGGGCGACACGTCTTCGGAGGGCGGATCCAAGGAAGGCCGCACGCGCCCGCCTCCGGACCTCCGGGGCCGCGGACAAGCGGCAGGGTTTGGGATTTCCCGCCGCGCGGCGGGTCGGCTAGGTTTTCCGCGCATGAAGCGATTTCTCCGGCCCATTGTCCTGATGTTGTCGCTCGCCGCGGTCCCGGCCTCCCAGGCCGCCGACGAGATCGCGAAGGTGCCCCGCTTTTCCGTCGGCAACATGGACCGGTCGGTCGACCCCACCGTCGACTTCTACCGGTACGCCACCGGCACCTGGCTGAAACAGAACCCGGTGCCCGCCGACAAGTCGCGTTGGAGCGGCTTCGAGGAATTGCAGGAGCGCAATTGGCAACTGATCCACGCGTTGCTCGATGACGCGGCCCGGCACACCGGCAACCGCGAGCGGCGGGAGGTCCGGCAGGTCGGCGCGTTCTACAAGTCGTCGATGGACACCAACCGTCTCGAGGCACTCGGTTTCCATCCGCTGGACGGGGACCTTCGGCGGATCGCGCGCATCCGGACGACGGACCAATTGTTCCGGCTGCTCGGCGACCTGCACGAACGCGGCGTGGGAGGGATGTTCGGCGGCAGCGTGGTTCCCGACGCGAAGAACAGCAGCGTGTACCAACTGAAACTCGGGCAAGGCGGGCTCGGGTTGCCGGACCGCGACTACTATCTCTCGGACGGGTTCGCGAAACAGCGCGAGGCGTACCGGGCCCACGTCGCCAAAATGCTTTCGTTGCTGGGCGACCCCGCCGCGGAAGCCGTGGCGGCCGCCGCCACCGTCCTCGATCTCGAGACCGAGTTGGCCCGGGCCTGCAAGAGCCGCGTCGAAATGCGCGACCCCGACGCCAACTACAACAAGCTCCCGCTCGCGGAAATCGAGCGCCGGATGCCCGCGATCCACTGGCGCGCCTATCTGGACGCGTCCCACGTCGCGCGGCCCGCCGACGTGAATCTGGGCCAGACGAATTTCTTCGCCGCCCTCGACCGCATGGTGGCCACGCGGCCGCTCGCGGACTGGAAGACCTACCTGCGCTGGCATCTGGTGCTGTCGTCGGCGCCGTTCCTTCACGCGGTGGCCGAACGGGAATCGTTCGCTTTCTACGGTACCGTCCTCCGCGGCCAACCCCAGCAGGAACCCCGCTGGCAGCGCGCCGCGAAGACCATCGACGGCAGCATCGGCGAGGCGCTCGGCGCCCTCTACGTCGAGAAACATTTCCCGCCCGCGGCCCGGGCCCGCATGGCCGCGATGGTCGACAATCTCAAGGCCGTCTTTCGCGACCGTCTGGGCCGGCTCGAATGGATGTCGCCCGACACCCGCCGCAAGGCATTGGCCAAATTCGACCGGTTCACCCAGAAGATCGGGCATCCGGAGAAGTTCCGGGAATACCGGTTCCGCATCGCGCCGGACGACCTGCTGGGCAACGTGCAACGGGCATCGGTGTTCGAGTCGCGCCGGGAAGCGGCGCGCGTCGGCAAACCGGTCGACCGCAGCGAATGGCACATGACGCCCCAGACGGTGAACGCGTATTTCAACCCGTTGCAAAACGAGATCGTGTTCCCGGCGGGCATCCTCCAACCGCCGTTCTTCGACCTCGATCTGGACGATGCGGTGAACTACGGGGCGATCGGCGTGGTCATCGGGCACGAGATCACGCACGGCTACGACGACCAGGGCCGGAAGTACGATGCGGACGGGAATCTGAACGATTGGTGGACGGAGGCGGACGCGAGGGAGTTCCAGTCCCGGGCGCAGAAGTTGGTGGAGCAATACGGCACCTACGAGGCCCTGCCGGGCAAGCACGTGAACGGGTTGCTGACCCTCGGCGAGAACATCGCGGACCTTGGCGGCACCAGCATCGCGTACGAGGCCCTCCAGCGGGCCCTGGCCAAGGATCCGTCGGGCCGCCGCACCATCGACGGCTTCACGCCGGAACAGCGCTTCTTCCTGTCGTTGTCGCAACTCTGGCGCACGAACTGGCGGGAGGCGGAACTGCAACGGCGGCTGACGGTCGACCCGCATTCGCCGGGCCAATACCGGGCGGTGGGCCCCCACGTGAATCTCGACGAATTCCACGCGGCGTTCGGCATCCGCGCCGGCACCCCGATGTTCCGCAAGGAATCGGACCGGGCGAGGATCTGGTAGGGCTCAGGCCTTCTTGGGCGCGAGCCGGACGCGCATCTGGGCGATCCACTCGAGCTGGGGCGGGAAGAGGTAGCGGAGTTCGACGAGCTCGATCTCCCTGCGGGCTTCCTCGACGCGTCCCCGGGCGATCGCGCAGTCGAGGCGCGCGACGTGGTAAAAGGTCTGCTCCTGCTCGTCGAGGGTGGTCAGTTGCAGTTTGTCCAACTGGGACGCGGCATCCGCATGGCGTCCCAACTGCGCGAGGGCCAGGGCGTGGTTGATGCGCGCGATGGGCGATTCCGGCGCCTTGTTGAGGACGGCGAGGGTCAACTTCACGGCCTCGGTGGCATTGCTCCGGGTGATCAGGAGCGCGGCCGCGTGGTTGTTGGCGAGCACCAGATTGTCCGGCGCCAATTGGTGGGCCTTGTCGCAGGCGGCGACCAGCAGGGCGGTCTCGTGGGTGTCGTGCGCGGCCCGTGCCATCTGCTGCCAGAACACCAACTTGTCGCCCATCTCCTTCTCGAGCCCGCGGTACAACTGGCGGGCCGGCTCGGCATAACCGAGACGCTGGATCACCGTGGCGGCCTCGAACGCCAGCATGGCGTCCTCGGGCGGGTCTTTCAGGAGACTCTTGAACGCCGCCTCGGCCCGCGACGAGAAGCCGGCGCCGTGCTCAGCCACGCCCTCGAGATAGTAGCTATACCCGCTGAGGAAACGACTCAGGCGTTGGTTGTTCCGCAACTCCACGGCCACCGTCCGCACATCGTCCCATTTCTGGCCGGCGATGATCATCCGGCTGAGCAGTAGCCACAATTGCGATGAATTCTGGAAGGCCACCATCTGGGTCCGGCTGAAATCCACCGCCAGATCGTGCAAACCCAGGCGCGCCCAGACCCGGAGGAGCATCTCGGCTTCCGCGGCGGTCTGCGGCGGCGTCACGTAGTTCCGGGCCCGATCGATGGCCTGTTGCCGGCGGCCGATGAAATCGAGCAGCAGCCAGTAGCGGACGTGGTCGGTGATCCGGTCGGCGCGGAGCGCCTGGAGTCGCTGGAAGGTCTCGTCGAAGGCCGCGGTATCCATGCGCTGCGCCCGGACCGACAACTGGAGGCGGAGCGCGTTGGTCGCGAGGTCCGGCTTCGTGGTCGCTTCGGCCAAGGCCTTCGCGGCGGCCTGCATTCCCGCCGCCGGCCCCCACGCGGCGCCCCAGGCCGCGCGGTAGACCTGCAGCTCGGGAAACGCCCCGAACTGCGCCTCGTTCTTCTTCCACACGTTCCCGAATTCCTCCATGCGCCCCGACTCGAACAACGAGCGCGCCAGGATCGCGTTGCCCTGGGGCGTCAGCACGCGGTTGGTCGCCCCCAAGAGGCGCGTCACCGTGTCGTGGAGATCGTTCTTCTGGTAGACCGCGCACGCCAACTCCAGGTCCGCCTCGTTGGTCCCGGTCAGTCGCAGCAGCCAACCCGCCTGCGAGAGCGTGGGCCCGATCCACCGTTGCTCGAGTTTTTCCACGCCGTTGGCAAGCCGCAGGATGCCCCGGAAGCCCTCCGGATCGCCGAGATTGTTGGCGATGGCGGACGACCATGCCTGCAGCGCTTCCGACGTCCGGCCCTCCTCCGCGTGCCGAATCGCGGAATGCCGCAACGACCGCGCCTGCAGCAGGTCCAGACCGCTGACCTTCACGACCGGCATGAACCCGGGCGGCGAGGTGATCCACACCTTCGGCAACATGCCCGCGACCACCAAAACGAACACCGCCACGCCCGCCAGTGCCCAACGGAATTTCGGTTCGTCCCGGAGGATGCCCAGAAGACTGGTATCCCGTTGCTGGGTGCTGGCAAAACTGCCGGAACCCCGCCGTTTCCGCGTCCGCCGCCGTTCCGGAATGTCGCTCATGGATTGTGGGGTTGAGTTCGCCCGCCGTCGGCGGCCCGGGCAAGCCCGAACTTGACCCCGCTCCCGGCCCTTATCCGTCCGTCTCCCATCCCGCCCGGATCAGTCCGTCCCAATCGCGGAACACCCGATCCAGCGTGAATCGCCGCCGCACCGTCTCCAACCCGGCGTCGCGCCAACGTCCCCACCGCGCCGGATCCCCCGCCAAACCCGCCAGCAACGCCACGTACCCGGCCACGTCCCCCGGGGCCACCAAGCCCCCGTCGTGGTCGTGGGTCACGATCTCCGGCACGCCGCCCTCCCGCGACGCGATCACCGGCACCCCGACCGCCATTGCCTCGATCAATACCCGGCCAAAGGGCTCGGGCTTCGTCGACGTGTGCAGGAGCACGTCGAGACTCGACAACGCGCCGACGACGTCCGGCAGGAACGGGACGAACCGGACCCGCTCGCCGAGCCCATGGAGGCGCACGTACTCCTTCAAGTGCGCCGCGAACGGTTCGTCCTCGTTGAAGGCCCCGCCGATCACCACGAACTTGCCCGGCTTCCCTTCCCGTGCCCATGCCTTGGCCACCCGCAGGAAAACGTCCTGCCCCTTCCATGCCGTCAACCGTCCCACCACCCCGTACAACGGTTCCCCCTCCGCGATCCCGAGTTCCCGCCGCAATGGCCGGGTCCCGTCGCGCCGATAGCGTTCCGGCGAGATGCCGTTGTGGACGGTGCGGACCGATCCGGCGGGAATGCCCTCGCGGATCAACGCGTTCCTGCCGAATTCCGACACCGCCGCGAGGGTGGGCGCATGCCGCCGTGCCCGTGCCGCGAACACTTTTCGCACCGGCCAACCGAAGAAATCCGCCGACAGGATGTCGTTGACCCACCACAGCGTGCGGATCCCGAGGGCCTGTCCGGCCGCCCCGGCCGCGAAGTGATCCTTGTTGGTGCACGACAGCAGCACGTCGGGCCGCACCTCGGCGACCAGCGCCTTGAGCCGGTTGGTCGCGTGCTGCAATTCCCGCCATCCGCGGAACTTGGCCATGGGATCGAACCGTCGTCCCACCACCCGGAGTTCGTTCAATGCCGCCCCGAAGGCGTGCCCGCGCAATGGCCATCCCTGCGCGGCCATCGCCCGCGCCAACGGCCCGTCCGGCGCACACGCCACCGTCACGTCCCACGCGGCCCGGGCCGCCGGATGCCCCAGCAGGTCCACCACGTTCATTTCCGCGCCGCCCATCACCTTGCTGACGTGGTCGACAAGGAGAACGCGGGGACGACGGGGCGCTGGCACGGCGGGAGAGTGCCGTCGCACCGCCCCCCCGGTGAAGCCGAAACCCGTGGCCAATGGCTCCATGCGGTCCCGCCCGACGGGGGGCTCCACCATCGGGCCACGGGGCAACCAACGGAGCGGTTCTCCCGATGCGCCCGGCGCCAGGGGCGCGGGCCTCCTCCGGGTTGGCGCCCCGCGATTCGGGGCGTAGACTGCGACCGCGTGAGCAAGTTCTACGTCGAGGGAGGCGAACGCGCCGGCAAAGTGGGCGACCTGTTCGCCGCCGTGGCGCCGCGCTACGACCTCGTCAACGACCTCCAAAGCCTCGGCCTCCACCGGCTCTGGAAACGAAGGCTGGTCGCCCTCTCCGGCGCCCGCCCCGGGCTTCGGGCACTCGACGTCTGCTGTGGTACCGGCGACGTCGCCTTCGCCCTGGCCCGCAAGGGTGCCCAGGTCACCGGACTCGATTTCAGCGAACCCATGCTCGCGGTGGCCCGCCGCCGCGCGGCGGCGTCCGGCGCCGGCGCGCCCGATTTCGCCGTGGCCGATGCCTTGTCGCTTCCCGTCCCCGACGGTTCCAGCGACATCGTCACCGTCGCCTACGGACTCCGGAATCTGGCGGATCTGGATCGTGGCCTCGCCGAGTTGGCCCGGGTGCTCAAACCCGGGGGAACCTTGGCCGTGCTTGAATTCGGATGGCCCGACTGGGCCCCGTGGCGCTGGGTCTACCGGCTGTACCTGCGGCGGTTCGTGCCCGCTTTCGGCCGGCTCTTTTGCGGGGATGCCGACACCCATTCGTACATCCTCGCCTCGCTGGATCGTTACCCGGCCCAGCGCGGCGTCGACCAACGGCTCCGTGCCCTCGGGTTCCGGGACACCCGCATCCACAATCTCCTCGGCGGCGCGATGAGCATCAACGTCGGCACCCGTTGATGTCCGAAGGGAATTCCAAACCACGGCGCGGCGCGCTGGCGAATCCAGCCAACCGATTCCTCGCGCTCCAGCGAAGCCACGACGCGGATTTCGCCGACATCGATCCGGCCGAGGAACCGCTGCCCGTCACCCGGTTCCTCCCCGATGCAAGCCAGTCGGTCCTCTCGCGCAACGACAGCCCGGACGTCGGCTTCGCCTGGAGCGTGAATCCGTACCGTGGCTGCGAGCACGGATGCGCGTATTGCTACGCGAGGCCCACCCACGAGTACCTGGGCTATGGGGCCGGCATCGATTTCGAGAGCCGCATCCTTGTCAAACACGACGCGCCCGTCCTGCTTCGCGACGCGTTGTCGAAACCCTCCTGGACGCCGGAAGCGATTGCCTTGAGCGGCGTCACCGACTGCTACCAACCGGTCGAACGTCGACTCGGCCTGACCCGCCGCTGTCTGGCCGTCCTTGCCGAATTCCGCAATCCGACGGTCATCGTCACGAAAAACGCCCTGGTGGCCCGGGACATCGATTTGCTTTCCGAACTCGCGCGCCACCGGGCGGTCGCCGTCTTCGTCAGCCTGACGACCCTCGATCCCGGGCTGCGCTCGGTCCTCGAACCCCGCGCTTCCCCGCCGGCCGCGCGTCTGGAGGCAATCCGTCGCCTCGCGGACGCGGGCGTGCCGGTGGGCATCCTGATGGCGCCGATCATTCCCGCGATCAACGACCACGAGATCCCGCGGGTCGTCGAGGCCGCGGTCCGGGCCGGGGCGGCCTACGCGAGCTACACCCTGCTGCGTCTCCCGTTGTCGGTGCGGTCGGTGTTCCTCGAGTGGTTGCGCCGGCATTTTCCCGACCGCGAGGCGAAGGTCCTCGGCCAACTCCGCGAATTCCGCGACGGCGGCCTCAACGCGGCCGGGTTCGGCGACCGGATGCGCGGCACGGGCCCCGCCGCGGATCGACTTGCCACGTTGTTCGCCGTCGCCAAACGCCGCCATGGCATCGGAACGGCCTTCCCGGAACTCTCCGCCGCCGCCTTCCGGCGCGTGGAACCCGGACAACCCGAGTTGTTCTAGCCGGTCAAATCCCCAGTTCCACGATCCGCCGGTAAACGTCCGGTCCGATCGGCATCACGCTGAGCCGTGATTGGCGGATCAGGGGGATTTCCCGGGTGACCGGGTCCGTGCGGATTTGCTCCAGCGTCACCGCCCGGCGCAGGGATTTCCCGGGCTTCAGGTCGACCGCCGACCAGTCCCCTTCCTCCGCCGTGGGATCCGGATAGGCGGCACGGGAGACGGTGGCGATGCCGACGACGGCCTTGTCGGTCACGCTGTGGTAGAAGAGCACCAGGTCGCCCGGTTTCATGGCGCGGAGGTGAAGGCGTGCGGCGAAATTGCGGACGCCGGTCCAGGCGGTGCCGCCGTCCTTCACGAGGGATTCCCACGCGTAGGATGCCGGCTCCGATTTAACCAACCAGTGCTGCTTGGCCATGGGCGAAGCATCGCCGCGAAAGCGCGGGATGCCAACCGGAGCGTCTTGCCGAAGCGGAATGGGTGCACCGCCCCCGTGGCTGCCGCGGTGCCCGCGGCCCGCTAGGCGGCCGCCATGCGGCCGCGCGGTGCGGACGAGTACCGCAGGAAACTGTCGAGCAACAGCTGGACGCCGAAATTGTTGACGCCCGACCCGAAAAACACCGGGGACAATTTCCCCTCGAGGACCAACCCGTGGTCGAACTCCGCGCCGGCCATCTCGATCATCTCGATTTGCTCGCGCACGGTGCGGTAGGTGCCTTCGTCGAGTTTCTCCCGCACGAGCGCGTCGTCGAGCCCGGTCACGCTGACGGGTGCCCGGTACATGCCGCCCACCACGCGCTCGAACAAATGCACGCGCCGGTCCTTGCGGTCGTAGACACCGCGGAAATCCGCCCCGTTCCCCAGCGGCCAGTTCATCGCCACCGTCCGGATTCCCAGCACCGCCTCGAGCTCGTCCATCAGCGCGATCGGATCGCGCGCCGGGCGGTCGAGCTTGTTCATGAAGGTGAAGATCGGGACGCCGCGGCGCGCGCAGACCTCGAAGAGCTTCCGCGTCTGCATCTCCACGCCCTTGCCCGCGTCGATCACCATGATGACCGCGTCGACCGCGGTCAGGACCCGGTAGGTGTCCTCGGAGAAATCCTTGTGGCCGGGCGTGTCGAGGAGGTTGATGCGGTAGCCGCCGTACTCGAACTGCAGCACCGTGGAACTGATCGAGATGCCGCGTTTCTTCTCGAGTTCCATCCAGTCGGACGTCGTGGCGCGCTGGTTCTTGCGGGCCGTGACCGACCCGGCCAACTGCACCGCGCCGCCGTAAAGCAGCAGCTTCTCGGTCAGCGTCGTCTTGCCGGCGTCCGGATGCGAGATGATCGCAAACGTCCGCCGGCGCTGGATCTCTTCTTCGAAAGTCACCGGTCCGGCAACCCTAGCGGCCCGCATCGTCACGCGAAAGCGGAACCGCCGTCGATCGCGCGCGCCGCGCCCTGGGCGGCCCCACTCCCCCCATTGTCCCCGCCGTCTTCCGCCGGTAGCATCCTGCCGGATGCCATCGACGACTTCATCCACGCCCCCCCACCCGCCGGTCATCCTGGCGTCGGTGTCCCCGCGCCGACGCCTGCTGCTGCGGGAGGTGCTGGCGGATTTCCAGGTCGTGGAAAGCAACGCCAGCGAACTCGAGGACCCGCACATCGCGCCGCGCCGGTTGTGCGAAATGAATGCCGAACGCAAGGCATGGCTCGTCGCCGAGCGCTATCCGGAACACCTCGTCCTCGGCGCGGATACCCTGGTGTTTCTGGACGACCACCCCCTCGGCAAGCCCTCGGATCTCGACCACGCCCGACGCATGCTGGCACGGCTCTCCGGCCGCGTTCATGAAGTCGTCACCGGCATCGCCCTCGTCCACCGCGCCGGCGCCCGTGCCCGGGTGTTCTCGGAGGTGACCCGGGTGAAATTCCGTTCCCTCGACGCCGGGTCGATCGAGGAATACCTCGCCTTGGTGCCGGTACTCGACAAGGCGGGGGCATACGCCGTCCAGGAACACGGCAGCCGGATCGTCGAGAGCGTCGAGGGATCCTACAGCAACGTCGTGGGACTTCCGGTGGACGCGGTCCGTGCCGCCCTCGCGAACTGGTCCGTTCCCGGCCTCACGCTTTCGAACCGCGACGCGCCAGCACCGCCGCACCCGTGATGCCCGCGGTGTCGCCCAGCTTGCTGGCCACGATCTCGATGCCCTTGTCGGTCCCCGCCATCGCGTAGTCCCGCGCCGTGGCCACGATGATCGCCATCATCTCGTCCTCCAGCGCGTCGAGGACGCCGCCGCCCAGCACCACGACCTCCGGGTTGAAAATGTTGATCAGGTTGGCGACGGCGATCCCGGTGTATTCGGCGGAATCCTCGATGATCTTCTCGACGAGCTTGTCGCCCTTGCGGATGGCCTTGCGCAAATCCCCGCTCTTCAGGTCGGCATATTCCTCCCCGGGCCCGAGCATTTCGGTCAGGACCGTCTTGCCGCCGCCCTTCACGGCCTCGGCAATCCGGCGGAAGATGGCGGTGCGGCTCGCCAATGCCTCGAAACAACCGCGGTTGCCGCAGCTGCACTTGGGTCCACCCACCTCGATCACCATGTGGCCCACCTCGCCGGCGGTCCGGTTGAATCCGCCGAACAATTCCCCGTTGAGGATCAATCCCCCGCCGATGCCAGTGCCCAGGAAGATGCCGGCCATGTGTCTGGGACGACCGCCATATTCGACGGCGTGCGCGCCGAGGATGCAGACGTTGCAGTCGTTCTCCACGAACACGGGGATGCCGAGGATCTTCTCGAGATCCTTCTTAAGCGGCGCGTCCTTCCAGCGAAGGTTCGGCGCGAAAATCACCTCGCCCGAATCCGGATTCACGGCCCCGGGCGCGCCGATGCCGATCGCCCGGACCTGTTTGAGCGACAGGTCTGCCTCGTCCACCGTGTCGGCGACCACGCGGGCGACGCGTTCGACCACGGCGGCATAACCCCGTTCCGGCTTGGTGCTGATCTTGGAGTTGGCGACCAGCTTCAGCTGCGAACCAAAGACGCCCGCCAACACCTTGGTTCCCCCCAGATCGACACCGACGATCAGATCCTGTTTCGAAAGCGTCTCGGCCATGGCTTTTCAATGCAAGCAGCAGCCCGGATCCGGCAAGGAAAAGCATCACGGACGCACGGGAATCTTGTCGTCGATGCGGCGATGCGGCTTGGGGGGAGGCACGGAGTTCGTGCCGTCGTAGCCGGAATAGAGCGCCAGACACGACCCGCCCGAACGAATCGCCAGCCCCAACTCGATGCCGGTGCCGCGTTCGAGGGTCTTGGTGACGCCGTCGCGGGTTTCGCGGACCACGGCGCTGTAAGGGTTGCTCTGGAAAGCCACCTCGCCGGCGACCAACGAGGCCGCCGCATCGCGGATCACGAACATCGGGCTGCTTTTGAACGACCCGCTGGAGACCGCCAGCGCCCCGAGCAATTCGGTCCGTCCCGATGCCGTGGTGGTGATCAACGTGCCGGCCTTCTCGGTCTTGAAGCCCAGGATCCACAACATCCCGCCCTCGTTGGAAATCTTCGGACCCTCGCACTCGATGTTCCATTGGCGCGCCCAGACCTTTTGCCCCTTGATGGATACCGGTGCCGCGCCCGAGACGTCTTCCAGAAACAACGATCCCTTGCCCCCCAGGACGAATCCCGCGTTGTGGCACGAGGACAGCACCAACGTCCGGCCCGATTCGTTCTGCACCAAGGGTCCCTTGCCGCTCTCGATGTCGAGACGTTCGATCACCACGACGGACGAATCCCCGTCCGCCACCCGAAAGACGGGCTGCGACCGCAGGGGGCCGTTGATGATCCGCGCCTCGCAACCGACGATCCGCCGGACGGCGCCGCGGATCTCGATGGTGTTGTTCACGCGCCACGATCCGTTGGGCAGATAGACCGTGGTGGCGCCCGAATCGATCGCCTGCTGGATCGCCACGCCGTCGTCCAACAAATCGTCGGGCACGCCTCCGTTCGACTGGGGTCCGGCCCATTGGTCCAGGGGATCCCAGGGAACCGACGGCGTTTCCTCGACCGGCAGCGACAACGAGGACGGGGGCGCCATGAACAACGCCATGCGTTCGTGGGAATGGAACTCGGCGACACTCGGGCCCGGCACGTTGATCGAGCTCTCGACCCGACTTTCGATCGCGTTGGTATGGCCCGGTACCGCGATCCCGCGCGCGAACAGGAAGCCCCGGTTGACGATCGCGGAAAACGAACGGCGCGCGGGCATTGCCTGCAATACCGCATCCACCAACGTCACGCTCCCGCTCGGGTCGGGATTCTGGATCGCCGGCACCGCGTTCGTGCTCCGCAGTCCGCGGATATTCAGCGTCTGACCGGAATTCCGGATGCCCGCCGTTCCCTGCCCCGCGAGTTCGATCCCCTCGAAGGTGCACGAATTGACCGCGTTCTCGGCCCGGATCCCGAACTCGAATCCCTCGACCCGCACGTTTTTGACGAGGCAGGGCCCGATCGTCTCCGCATGCGACAGATCGATGCCCACCATCCCGTCGCCCTTCTTCCGCGAAGCCACCGTGACGTCGCGGATTCCCCCCTGGTGGTTCGCCATCAGCGCGATGCCGGATGCCGACGGGTTGCCGATCCCGATCTCGACCGTGAGGTTCCGGATGGCGTTTCGCGTGCGGTCCGCCGGATCGGTGCCCATCCAGAGCATCGCCCGCCCGCGACCGCCGGGACCGAATCCCGGCGCGTAGTCCATCAGGCGGATCACCGTTCCGACCCGGCTTTGTCCCTGGAGGATGGTCGCGCGCTGCCGGGACTCGTCGTTGGTCCCGCCCGGCCACCGCAAGGGCGCGCTCACGCGGTACACGCCGTTCGGAAGATAGATGATCCGGTTCGCGTTGGGATGGTCGAGCAAGGCCTGTTGGATCGCCTCGGTGTCGTCCGTTTTCCCGTCGGCATGCGCGAAATAGGGCGACTTCGTGACATCGATCACGCCGGCATCGGCGGGAAACCGGACGTCCTCCCCGAGCGACCGGCCGCAGGCGGAAGCGAGGACGGCCGCGACGCCGATCGCGAAAAGACCCAGACGGATTGGAAATACGGCTCGCACGCCAAACCAGTAGCCGCTACGGGCAAGCGCTAACAGGATTCTCTCGATCCCCGCCTCGCGGCGGTCGGGGATCCGTGCCATCCGGATCCGTGCCCGACCGCCGCGATTCAGGAAGCCGGCAGCACCCGGATCCGCACGTCGCGGTACCACACGTCGTCGCCGTGGTCCTGGAGGAGGATGGGTGTGGGGAACTTGGTCCCCCATCGCGCCTCCGCCTTGAACTTGCTCGCGGCCTTCGCCGTCGCCAGCGCGTCCCCGCCGATCTCGTACGACACGACCCGGCGTCCGTTGAGCCAATGCTCCACGTGGTTTCCCCGCACCAGGATCCGCGATTGGTTGGTCTCGCCGGCCGGCCGGATCGGCGGATGGTCGGGAGCGATGGCGTCGTAGAGCGCCGCCGTCTGCCGCTTCGGCCCGTGGAGGGCGTCCGGGTGCAGGGCATCGTCGATCACCTGGTATTCGTGCCCGATTGGCGCGCCACGTTGTTCGTCGACGAAATATTTCACCCCGCTGTTCGCGCCCTTCCCGATGCGCCACTCGAACTCGAGTTCGAAGTCGCCGAACCGGTCTTTGGTGACGATGTCCCCGCCACCGGCCTTTGCGACGTGATGGAGCCAGCCGTCCTCCACGACCCAACCCTGGGCGGGAAACCCGGCCTTGTTGAACCCACGCCAACCCGCCGTGGTCCCGTCGAACAACAGCCGCCAACCGGCGCGGGTCTGGGACGCGGACAAGGCATTGTGCACGGACGACGGCGCGTTCGTCGCGCAGCCCACCGCGAGGAGGGAAACACCGCAGAAGGCCGCCAGAAAGGATCTCGGATTCATGGAAATCAATTCGCCGTGATGCGACGGATGCGGATGTTGCGGTACCAGACTTCGTCGCCGTGGTCCTGGAGGCAGATGTGGCCGGCGGCCTGCTTTGCGAAACCGGGCCATGCCTTGAATTTCGATTCCGCCACCAGCGACGCCAGCGCCGGGCCGTTGAAGTCATACTCGACCACCCGCGCGCCGTTGAGCCAGTGCTCCACGTGGTTGGCCCGCACCACGATCCTGCCCTTGTTCCATTCGCCGACGGGCTTGGTCGCTTTCGACGCGTTGCACGCGATCAGCGCGTAGAGCGCCGCCGCGCTGGTCTTCGGATTCTTCCCGTCCGCGTGCCTCGCGTCGTCGAGCACCTGGTATTCCGGGCCGGATTCATAGGGCGCCGCGAATTCCTCGCTGACACGGTACATCACCCCCGAATTGGCGCCGGGAGACACCTTCCACTGGAAGCGGAGCTCGAAGTCACCATAGGTCTCGCGGGTGACGAGGTCGCCGCCACCGCCGCCTTTGGCGTGGTGCAGGACACCGTCCGCGACATCCCAGCCCTTCGCGGGGAATTCCTTCTGCCGGAAGCCGCGCCACGCCGTGACATCGTTCCCCTTGAGCAAGGCGACCCAGGGTCCCTCCTGAAAGGCGGTGACCAGACACAACAGGGCGGCGAGCACCGCCAAGAGACGCACGTTGGATGCTTTCATTTCGTGGATTGGGAGCGATAGGAACCCATCCACGCTCCCGCAAGCAAGCTCCCGATGCACCCCGGGCATTGCGCGGCCACCCCGCCCCGTCCCATCCTCCCCGCATGGCGAATGCACGCATCGGCATCATCGGCGGATCCGGCCTCTATCACATCGAGGGCTTCACCCGGCAGAAATGGGTCGGGGTCAAAACCCCGTTCGGCCCGCCTTCGGACCAATTCCTCACCGGCGAGCTGGCGGGGCGCGACATTGTCTTCCTCCCGCGCCACGGCCGCGGTCACCGCATCCTGCCCGGCGAGCTCAATCACCGCGCCAATCTCTGGGCCATGAAGAAACTCGGCGTCGCCTGGATCATCAGCGTCAGCGCCGTCGGCTCCCTCCAGAAGCAATTCCGTCCGCGCGACATCGTCCTGGTCGACCAATTCGTCGATCGCACCAAGAAGGCCGCCGAACACACTTTCTTCGGCCGCGGCATCGTCGCCCACGTGGCATTTGCCGACCCCATCGCGGAGGAGTTGCGCGGACTGATCCTTGCCAGTGCCCGCGCCAACAAGGCCCGGGTCCACGATGGCGGCACCTATGTCAACATGGAGGGCCCCGCCTTCAGCACCCGCGCCGAGTCGATCGCCAACCACAAGGCGGGTTTCGGCGTCGTCGGCATGACCAACCTCGGCGAGGCCAAGTGCGCCCGGGAGGCCGAGATCGCCTACGCGACGATGGCCATGGTCACGGACTATGACTGCTGGAAGGAGGACGAGGCCCACGTCACCGTCGAGATGGTGGTCGAAAACCTCCGGCGAAACGCGGAACAGGCCAAGGCCATCGTGGCCGGCGTCTTGCCAACCATTCCCGCGGAACCCTGTTGGCCCTGCCACGAGGCCCTCCGGAACTCGATCATGACCGAACGCTCGATGTGGCCGGCGGCCACGGTCCGGGCTTTGAAGCCAATCCTTGCGCGG
>WBXI01000080.1 GCA_008933025.1 Verrucomicrobiota bacterium | reverse complement strand
CGCCGGCTCGATGCTTTCTGGGTCGACCGCGCCAATGCCGCCTCGGCCCGCAACGACTCCCTTGCCTTGGCCGCCTAAATCCACATTCCAACGATTCCGTCGTGCACCCGAATCAAAGTCTTGTTCATAAAGTTGTTTGTGGATTTCCCTTCAGACTAGGACAGTCCAGCGGATTCGAGCTCAAAAGGAAGGCTGATTTTGGTTCGTTTTGCCGCCGTTGTGATCAACCTCGCTGCCCACCGCCGTCGGCGAAGGCACCGGTATCCTTCGGGCCTCATTCTTCTTCCATTCGGTCGGGAAATCCGTGGCAACCCCCGTCGGGCGCCACCGCGGTCGGCAACCCAACCAAGAGGCAACCAAGCCAAGCCTTTCCCACATCCCGCTATTGCCGGAAACCCGCCCTCAGCCGCATCCTCGCCCTTCCATGGCACGCCGGCAGTACCCGTTTCACCTGATCGAACCCCGTTGGCAGCAATTCTGGCTGGCCGGCGAGACTTTCCGCGCTTTCAACCCCGGCGAAGCCGTCCCACCGCTCCACCCCTTCGCCCGCCGCCACGGCACTCCCGACAAGACCGGCCAGACCGATCTTCTGCCGCCCAAATACTACATCCTCGACATGTTCCCCTACCCGTCCGGGGCCGGGTTGCATGTCGGGCATCCCGAGGGCTACACGGCCACCGACATCCTCGCGCGCTACCGTCGCGCCAAGGGCTTCAACGTCCTTCACCCCATCGGTTGGGACGCCTTCGGCCTTCCCGCCGAACAATACGCCATCCGTACCGGGCAGCACCCCCGCATCACCACGGCCGGCAACGTCGCCAATTTCCGCCGGCAGATCCGCTCCCTCGGTTTCTCCTACGATTGGTCCCGCGAGGTCGATACCACCGATCCCGGCTACTTCCGCTGGACGCAGTGGATCTTCCTCCAGCTGTACAATTCCTGGTTCAACCCCGCATCGAACCGCGCCGAGAGCATCGCCACCCTCGTTTTCCCGCCGGATTGCACCACCGAGTCCCAGCGCCGGGCCCTTCGCGATTCCAAGCGTCTCGCCTTCGTGTCCGAAGCGCCCGTCTGGTGGTGCGAGGCCCTCGGCACCGTGCTCGCGAACGAGGAGGTCGTGGATGGACTGTCCGAAGTCGGCAAGCATCCGGTGGTCCGCAAGCCCATGCGGCAATGGATGCTGCGCATCACCACTTTCGCCGATCGTCTCCTCGCCGATCTCGACACCATCGAGTGGTCCGATTCCCTCAAGGAAATGCAGCGGAATTGGATCGGCCGCAGCGAGGGCGCGGAGGTCGATTTCCAACTCGCCGCCCATCCCGCCCGTCTCCGCGTCTTCACGACCCGTCCCGACACCCTGTTTGGAGCGACCTACATGGTGGTGGCTCCCGAACACCGTCTCGTCGACGAAATCACCGCGCCCGCGCGGCGCGCGGCCGTCGATGCCTATCGCGCCGAGGTCGCGAAGAAGTCCGACCGCGAGCGCACCGACGCCACCGGCAAGAAGACCGGCGTGTTCACGGGTGCCTTCGCGATCAATCCCGTGAACGGCGAGCAAATCCCGGTCTGGATCGCCGACTACGTCCTCGCGACCTACGGCACCGGGGCGATCATGGCCGTGCCCGCGCACGACCAACGCGATCTGGCGTTTGCCCGGCAGTTCGAATTGCCCGTGCGCCCGGTCGTGCAACCGCCCGACCCGACGGCGGATCCCATTGGCTTCTGCGATGCCGGAACGGCGATCAACTCCGCGGGCGCGGGGATCGCGCTGGATGGACTTCCCACGCCGGACGCCAAGCAAAAGATCACCGCGTGGCTCGAGTCGAACGGACTGGGGCAGAAGACGGTGAACTTCAAACTGCGCGACTGGCTGTTCAGCCGGCAGCGTTACTGGGGCGAGCCATTCCCGATCCTCTGGCGCACGGATGCCGACGGCACGCCGTACCACGAGGCGTTGCCGGAATCGTCGCTGCCGCTCCTGCCGCCGGCGCTGGAAGAATTCAAGCCGACGTCCGACGGCCAGCCACCCTTGGCCCGGGCAACGGACTGGGTGCGCGAGATTCCCGGGGCGACGCGCGAACTGAACACGATGCCCCAATGGGCCGGGTCCTGCTGGTACTACCTGCGCTACCTCGATGCCCGCAACGACTCGCGGTTCGTCGATCGCGCCGCCGAGAGCTACTGGATGGGCACCGCGGGCGCCGCGGCGACGCCGGGCGTGGACTTGTACGTGGGCGGCACCGAGCACGCGGTGCTGCACCTGTTGTACGCGCGGTTCTGGCACAAGGTGCTGTTCGATCTCGGCCACGTGTCCACGCCGGAACCGTTCTTCAAGCTGGTCAACCAGGGACTGATCCTCGGGGCCGACGGCCAAAAGATGTCGAAATCCACCGGGAACGTGGTGAATCCCGACGAGATTCTGGCCGAGTACGGTGCCGACGCCTTTCGGTTGTACGAGATGTTCATGGGCCCGCTTTCGGAGACGAAGCCCTGGAACACCCAGGGGGTCGAGGGCGTGTACCGGTTCCTCGGTCGGGTCTGGCGACTCTTCGTCGACGAGGCTTCCGAGACCGAGTTCGAGCAACGCCTCGCGGCCGAACCCGGGCGTGGCGCCGATTTCCTCGGCCAGATCCAACTCGCCGCGAACGTCGTTGAGACGGAACCCTCGGCGGCGCAACTCAAGGCGCTTCACGCCTGCATCCGCAAGGTCACCGACGATCTGGAGCACCTGCGGTTCAACACCGCGATCTCGGCGATGATGATGTTCGTCAACGAGGCGCTGCCGTGGGAACGGAAACCGGCGTCGATCCTGAAGGGATTCCTCCAATTGCTCGCGCCGTTTGCGCCCCATTTGGCGGAGGAACTGTGGGAACGACTCCACGCCCACGTCGGCCAGACGCCCCCGAGCCTGTCGTACGCGGATTGGCCGCGGCACGATCCGGCGCTCCTGGTGGAGGACACCCTGGAATTGCCGGTGCAGGTCAACGGCAAGCTGCGCGACGTTATCCACGTTCCGGCCGCGGCCACCGCCGCGGACATCGAGGCCGCCGCGCTCGCCGCCGAGAAAGCGCAACCATTCATCGCCGGGAAGACGATCCGCAAGGTCATCGTCGTGCCAAGGCGGTTGGTGAACATTGTCGTCGGCTGACGGCGTGTTACGCTCCCGGCCATGGCACGCCTGACCCGCCAGGAACAATGGACCCTCTGGGTCCTCGCGGTCCTGCTGTGCGCGGGCGGCGGCGGTCGCTGGTGGCTGCGCCATCATCCCACGGCCGGCCAAGCCCAAGGCGTTCCCTCCGCCCCACCCTGACCCCGCCATGCAGGACTTCGACACGGCCTTGGAATCGTTGGTGACCCGCGACGCGCGGTATCACCGGGACGCCTACCATTTCGTCCGCGAGGCCCTGGACCACACCCAGGGTTTGTACGCCAAGAGCGGGCACGTCAGCGCGCTCGAGTTGCTCGAGGGAATCCGCGATTACGCCCTCAAACAGTACGGCCCGATGACCCTCCTCGTCCTCGATGAGTGGGGCATCCGGCGCTGCGAGGACTTCGGCGAGATCGTCTTCAACCTGATCGAGGCCCAGGTCCTCAAGAAGACCGAGCGCGACCGGCGCGAGGATTTCGTGGGCGGCTACGACTTCACCGAGGCGTTCCGCAAGCCCTTCGAACCGGGCGCCACGGCCCGGAACTGAATCGCGTCAGACATCGCAGATCCGGACGCCCTGCTTCAGCGAGGCGAGGACATCGGGACGCTTGGGGACGAACTCCTGCGCCACGTGCCCCTGGAACCCGGTGGCGACGATCGCCTGCATGATGGCCGGGTAATTCAGTTCCTGGGTCTCGTCGATCTCGTTGCGTCCCGGCACCCCTCCCGTGTGGTAGTGGGCGATATGGGCGTGCTGCTTGCGGATGGTGGCGATGACGTCCCCCTCCATGATCTGCATGTGGTAGATGTCGTAGAGCAGCTTGAACCGATCCGAGCCAACGCGATGGCACAACTCCACGCCCCACGCCGAGTGGTCGCATTGGTAGTCCTTGTGGTCGACCTTGGAGTTGAGCAATTCCATGACGAGGGTGATGCCGTGTTGCTCGCACAGCGGCATCAGGCGTTTCAGGCCCACGGCGCAATTCACGAGGCCGGTTTCGTCGTCCATGCCCCCGCGATTGCCGGAGAAGCAGATCACGTTCTTCAACCCCGCCTTGGCGGCCGCGGGAATCCACTCGGAATACGCCGCGACCAACGCGTCGTGGTGCTCGGTGCGGTTGAAAGCCTTGTTGATGCCCCCGAGGCCGTCCCGGGTGGGATTGCTGGTCATCGCGCAGGTCAACCCATGTCGGGCGAGCACCGGCCATTCGCCCGGCCCGAGCAACTCGATCGAAGCGAGGCCGATGTCCTTGGCTGCGCGGCAGAGTTCCTCGAGGGACACCTTCGGATAGCACCATTTGCAGACGGAATGATGGATGCGGCCCTTGGAACCGACGGCGGCATCGGCGGAGGCGAGGCGTTGCGAGAGGGAGACGGCAGCGGCGGTGCCGGCGGCCGTGGCGAGGGCGGAGCGACGGGTCAATTTCATGGCGGGAGACGGGTGCGGAATGGAGCGATCAAACGCGGCCCGGACACCGGGCGCCAGTTTCAAGTTCCGGAACAACCCGGGCCCTTGACTCCCTCCCCTCCAGCCACCACGTTGCTGGCGTTGGTTCCAATGGGGGCGCACCGGTTTCGACCTGGGAGTCCTGCTTGGGACGGCATGCCGAGGATGGTTCGTTGGCCTCGTAAAACACCGGACCAAAACATCAACTGCTACCGAAGAGTTGGCTCTCGCGGCTTAATTGCCTGAGACGTCTGTCAGGTGACGCCTGCTGGCTTGACAGACGCTATTAGCAGGTTGGGTCGATGGCGGAGTTCGCGCGTCGTCGGCCGACATTTTCATGCGAGCTGGATCTCCGGGTTGGCCGTCAGCCCTTTACCCGGAGCTCGAGACCAAAGGCTGGCTAAGCATGTAGTTCGTTCCTTGTAGAATTGCCAGGGACAGGGGTTCAACTCCCCTCGCCTCCACCAACCTTCGCCGCACTATTCGGTTGCGACGACCTTCGCATTCGGGCGCGATGACGCCGATGCAGCATTGGAAAGCCATCGCGGCCATGGCGGAAAACCGCGTCATCGGCGCGGGCAACCGCATCCCGTGGCATCTCCCCGCCGATTTCCAGTGGTTCAAACGCACCACCCTCGGCGGCATCCTTGTCATGGGCCGCCGAACCCATGAGTCGATCGGACGTCCCCTGCCCGGGCGCGAAACCATCGTCCTCACGCGCGGCCCGTGGACCGCTCCAGGGATCTCCACGGCCGCCAGCATCGATGCCCTCGCCGCCCGTCTGCGTGGCGAATCCCGGGACGTCTGGGTTTGTGGCGGCGCCGAAATCTACCGATTGCTGCTCCCGCGTTGTTCCGAGCTGTTCCTGACCTGCGTCCCGGGCCGACCCGAGGGCGACGCCTTTTTCCCGCCGTTCGAGGACGATTTCGTGGAGACCGGAATCGTCCTCGAGGATCCTTCGTTCAAGGTCCGCCATTTCCGGCGCAAGGCGGAATCCACCCCGTGAACCGTCGGATTCGTGCCATCGCGGCGTGCCTGTCTTGGCTCGCCATCGCCCCGCTTCCTTCCCGCGTTTGGGCAGGACCGGTCGATGGCATTCCCGCGGTGCGACTGTGGTGGTATCCCAACCTCGGCGAATGGACCCGCTCGGCGGGGTCGGTCCCCGGACAGGTCCAATTCGCGTCGCCGCCCATCGATCCACCGTTCGGTTGGAACGAAGCGATCGTGTCGTGGAACGCGCCGACGAACGTGGTCCTGGAGGTCGAAGCGTGGCCAGAGGGCTCGCCCCATGGATACGCGTTGGGCCGCTGGAGTGCCGACACGAACGCGGCGCCGCGTTCGAGCGTGCCGGGGCAGCAGGATGCCTGGGGGAAGGTCGAGACCGACACGCTGGTGGCGAACCAGCCTGCCCGCATGCTGCGCATCCGCGTCCGGGCCCGGAAGGTCGACGGGCAGGAGGTCGATCCCGGTGCATTGCGGATCGGAGTATCGTTGGTCGGTGCCACCAACGCCCCGGTCCCGCCGGCGGCCGTGCCGGCGGCGCGGGGCCGGCACCTCGACGTGCCGCTGCATTCCCAAGCCGACTACCCCGAAGGCGTGCAGAGTTGGTGCAGTCCGGCGAGCATCGCGATGCTTCTGGGATGGTGGCGAAGCCGTGGGTTGGGCGGCATCCCGGACGTCGACGTGCGCGCGGTGGCGCACGGGGTCAACGATCCCGCATGGCCCGGGACCGGGAACTGGCCGTTCAACACCGCCTTCGCGGGCCAGCAACCGGGGTTGTCCGCCTGCGTCGCGCGCTTCGCGGGGCTTGGGGATATCGAGGCATGGATCGCGGCGGGCCGTCCCGTGGCCGCCTCGGTTTCGTATGCGCAATTGAAAGGCGCCCCCATTCCCTTGCCCGGCGACGGACACCTGGTGGTCGTGACGGGTTTCACGGCGACCGGGGACGTCTGGGTGAACGATCCGGGCGTGAACCGCGAACGGGGCACGAGGGTGGTGCCCCGGGACGCGTTCGACCGGGCCTGGAAGCATTCGCGCCGCACGGTCTATCTGGTCTGGCCGTCGCGGGAGGGCAAGCCGGCCCGCGGCGACGGCCGGTGGTGACGCGGACGCCGCGGTCTACGATCCGCGGGGAATGGCGCGGAACGTCTCGTCGAGCCAACGCGCCTGCACGTTGAGCAGTTGGTGGGGGTCGATCCGGCCGTAGGAGGCCCGGGCCTCGGCCCACTCCTTTCGCCGGGTGTTCAACTCGAACCAACACAGATAGTAGACCGAGGTCCCCGCCGGTCCGAGATTCAGCGTGTTCATCCCCCGAAGCAACTTCTCGGCGTCGGCCTCGCGTCCGTTTTGGAGCAACGCCAGAACGTGGTTCAGCAACGAACCGTTGTCGCCCGGTCTTCCGGAGACAACGCGGAGGGTGAGCTTGATGGCCTCGTCGGGACGACTGCGGAACGCGATGAGCGCGGCCGCGTGGTTGTTGGCGGCGCTGAGGTCGTTGGGCAGCAATTCGAGCGCCCGCTGCGACGCGGGGAGTATGTCCTCGTCGGAGTTGGCGCTGAAGGCCGCCACCGTGTACTCGAACCAGAATTCGGAACTGTCCTTCAACGACTCCTTCAGGGGCCGGAGAATGTCGACGGCGATCTTGGCAAAGCCCTCCGTCCGCAATGTCCGCGCCATCTCGCGTGCCAACGACTGCGACGGGATGGCCGACCGGGTTATGCGACTGGCCGCGTTGGAGGCCGCTTCCGGACGGTCGAGGCGGCCTTCGGCGATTGCTTCGGCAAAATAGGAATACGCGTCGAGTTGGGACTGGAGCGACGGGTCGTTCCGGATGGCCAGCGCAAGCGCGCGCAGGTCCGTCCAACGCTTGGCTTCCATGAGATAGGTGCCCTCCAGCAGCCAAAGCTCGGGTTCGAACGAAAACCGGCGAATGTGTTGTTCGAGATAGGCAATGGCGTTGTCGGCCAAACCGATCCGGTGAAAGCCCTCCGCGGCGAACGAGACTTCGGAGGGGGTGGCCGGCGGATGGCTGTAGTTGCGAGCCAATTCCCGAGCCTCCTCCTGCCGTCCCGACGAAAACAGCAGCAACCACTGGTAGACGTGGTGACCGAGCTGGTCGGCATGCTCGTCCTCGAGTTGGCGCATTGCGTCCGCGAACGTCTCGAGATCCTGGCGGGCAAAGCTGACGCTCAATTGGAGACGGTTGGCCAGGATGCGGTGGGCGGGGTCATTGCGGGCACTGTTCAGCGCTTCCTGCGCCGCGAAGGGATTGCCGACGTTGCCGACCGTGACCACCCACGCGTTCCGGTAGATCATCATCTCCGGGTCCTTCTCGAACAACGCGGCGTTCTTGTCCCAGAACTCCCCGAAATCCCGTTTCTTCCCGAGATCGAAATAGGCCCGCTCGATCCGCATCTTGCCCGCCGACGACAATTGGTCCCGGTAGGGTCCGCCCACCACGAGGACGTAGTTGTCGAGCGAGTACCGCCCGAGGACATCGAGCGTCAACTCCAGGTCCGCGATGTTGGTCTTGCCCAACCGCAGCAACCAGAAGGCCCGTCCCACGCCGAACCCCAAATGCTCCTGCGATACCCGGGGCTGCGCGACCAAGGCCCTCAAAGCCTCACGGATCACCTCGGTATCGCCGAGGTTGTTCGCGATGGCGGACGACCATGCGATGACCGCCTCGTTGAAGCGCCCGCCCTCGAGATGCCGGTTCGCCGCCCGCCGCAGCGAACGTGCCTGCCACAAATCCAGCCCGCTCACTTTCACCACCGGCGTGAATCCATCCGGCGTCTGCCGCCAGATCCGCGGCAGGAAGAGCCCGAATAAAATCCCGGACAGAAGTATGCCCAGGCTGATGACCGCAAACCAATGGTCGTAAAACAACACCAGGAGCGTGCCGCTGCTTCCCAGACGCCGCCCCAAGGAGTCGTCTTTTTCCGCTTCGATCAAGTTTGGTTCCTGACTCATGGTCGCTTGGCTGGATTTCGGCCGGATTCCGGTCCGGAAACCCCGTTGATTCCCTCGAACTGTTTCTCCAACCACATCACCTGCGGCGGAAGCAACTGCCGGCTGTCGACCCCGCCGTAATCCTCCAGCGCGGCCCTTGCATCGCCGCGGCGAGAATGCACTTCGAAGCGGCCGAGGTAAACCATTGTTCGGATCCACGGGTCCCGCCGCATCGCCGTCTCCAGACCCGCCAGCAGCGCCAACCCCTCGTCGTCCCGCCCGATCTGGATCAACGCCATGGCCCACGTCGCCCGGAACCGGAGGTTGTCCGGACGCGCCCCGACGGCATCCATCGTCAACCGGACCGCTTCCGCCGGGTCCCGCCGCAAGGCGACCAACGCCGCGCCCAGCCGATCGGCTTTCGACGGATCCCCCGGCGCCAATTCCCAGGCGTGTCGCGCCGCCTTCGCCATGCCTTCCACGTCGTCGCTGGCCGTCGCCGCCCGGTAGGCCAACTCCCAATAGTCCGGTTTTCCCGCCCATGCCGCCTCGCAGGCCCCCAGCAAGGCCTGGGCCTCGCGCGGGTGTCCGTGCCGCACCAGGAGACCCGAGACGATCCAAAGCACCGTGGGATCCCCCCGGACCGTGCGGACCAGATCGAGAAGGGCGGCCGACGACTCGGGAACACGCCCGGCCTTTTCGGCAGACATCGCGATGAGAAAGCCCGCGTAGGGACGCAGGACCTCGGATTCGCCGCTTTGGTCCCGCATGCGCTTCCCGAGTTCGCCCGCCATCGCCCAGTCACCGCGCTCGACCAATTGGGAACCCCATCGCAACCACAGTTCCGCCTGGTCGAACCGCGGCGCAGCGTCGCGCAACCACGCGATCGCCTGGTCCCGCTCGCCCAATGCCAATGTCATTCCCGTCAATGCCAGGGCCTCGTCCGCGGAACGCGGCCGGGGCGCGCGCGCCAACCCCGCCCGGGCCCGATCCGGCCTGCCGGCGGATTGCCAGAGCCGGGCGACGGCCACGTGGTCCAGGGGCCCGTCCAAGCCGGCTCCCCGCAAACGTGCCAAAGCGGCATCCGCGTCCGACGCCGCGCCGAAAGCGAAGGCGAGTTCCAACTCCAGTCGGGCCACCAACCCCGGCGGCCCGGACTTGGCGGCCGCCGCCATCTCGCGTCGCGCCGATGGCGCGTCCCCCGCCGGCCCCCAGCCGATCCGCCATGCGAGTTCGTGCAGGTGCACCGCCGGATCCTTCCGCGTCCCGGGATCCATCGCCGCCCAAAGCGGCCCCACGCCGGCGAACGTCCGCTCCGCCATGCGGGCCGCGAAGTACACCGGCAATTCCGCGGCGGAGAACCGCGCCACGGACGGTTCCATCAGCGCCACCGCCTCGCGCGGTTCCCCGTGGTGCGACAGCAAACGGGCAACCAAGGCAACGTCCGCGGGATTCGTCCCGCCAATCCGCAGCAGCCACAACCCGTGGCGCGTGCCATTCGTCAACGAGGCCCGAAGGGGAGGACTCTCCCGGAGCAACGCCTCCAGATGCGCCCGCTCGCACCCGACGCACTCCGGGTCGTTCGACACCGCGCGCTGCCACGCTTCCGCCGCGCCGGCGGCATTTCCCGCCGCGGTGGCCGCCCTTGCCGCGCGCGCCGCCATCCGTGCGTGCACCCAATGTCGGCCCGACAACCACCGCAACCCGCCGCCGTGTCGCGGTCCGTTCGGAAACGCCGGCAGGAACCACAGCAGGATTCCCAGCGCCGCCACGGCCATCGCCAACACTGCCACCATCCACTTCGGATCGCAGTACATCTGCCGCAACCACGGACGTTCGACCGCGAATTCCGGGATCAACAACTCCCCGTCCGCTCCCCGCCGCCGCCGCCATGGAACCCAGTTCGACACGAATCTCCCTTTCCCCGGGTTCAACCCGGCAACGTCGACAGCCAGATCGCCGGCCCGCCCACCGTCTCGATCCGGACTCTCCCCAGCGCCGCGGGCAGCAAGGCGAAACTCCCCGGCCTCAACTCGGTCTCCCGACCACCGCCCGACAACCGCAGCGTCCCGCGGACCGCCGCCAGCAAAGCGGGCTGGCCCGGACCCCTCGGATCCGGCGCCTCCCCGGCGCCCGAATGTTCGGCGATCCGGAACAGCGGGTCCTCGACCAACCGCCGCACCGCGAACGCCCCTTCGCGCGTCGTCGCCCGCGACGCCAACGCCGGCGCCGTGTCCGAGAAATCGATCGATTGCAACGCCGGCCCGAGGTGCAACTCGCGCGGCCGTCCGTCGAGCCCGACCCGGTTCCAATCGAACACGCGATAGGTGGTGTCGGAATTCTGCTGGATTTCGAAAATGACGATGCCCGCCCCCAGGGCATGGACGCGGCCGCTCGGCAGGAACAGCACGTCGCCGACCGCGACCGGCAACCGATGGAAGCAACCCGCCACGGTGCCGTCGGCCGCGCGCGCCGCGAACGCGTCGCGGGTCACGCCCGGCCGGATGCCGGCGTACACCACGGAACCGGGCTCTGCCGCGGCCACGTACCACATCTCCGTCTTGGGCTCCCCGCCGAGCGCCGCCGCCAGACCGGCCGGGGGATGCACCTGCAACGACAGGTCTTCGCGTGCGGCGAGCAATTTGCAGAGCCACGGGAAACGTTCCCCGGGCGCGACGGGATGCCCCAGGATTTCGGGGCCATCCGAGGCCATCAACCCGCGCAGCGTCCGGCCCGCCATGGGCCCCGCGTCGACCACGCTGGCCGCGTCCGGCCGGTCGCACACTTCCCAAGATTCCCCGATCACCGCGCCCGCGGGCAGGGCCTTGCCGAAAAGGTCGGCGAGGCGACGTCCACCCCAGACGCGTTCCATGAACAGCGGCTGGAAAGTCAGCGGATACCACATGGTGGACAGCCTAGCGCGGTTGCCGCCGGGGAGAAACGGGGAACATCGGGGGCGGTGTCCGGCGCCCCCGGGGTCCGTTGCGGACGTCCCGTCCGGCAACCACCGGTCGCGGATGCCCGCACGGCCGGTCCCTGCAACCCCAGACCTCGCCATGGGTCGGTGTCTGCCCCTCCTCCGCGCTTGCCGCCGGCACCTTCGCGCCTTTCACTCCTGCCCGTCGCACGCACTCCCGTCCGGATGTCCGCCCCCAACTCGCTCCCATGAATCCCATCACCCGCCGCACCGCCCTGGGCACCGCGCTCGCCGGCGCCGCCGCGCTCCTCGCCCCCTCCGTATCGCTCCGCGCGCTGGCCGCCGAGGAAAAGAAGATGTGGGCCAAATCTTTCCTCGGAAAGAAGGCGCCGGCGCTCGTCGTCGAAAAATGGCTGGGACCCGAGCCCCAGCGCGAGGGCCGCTGGTTGCTCGTCGACTTCTGGGCCACGTGGTGCGGCCCCTGCCGCAAGGCGATTCCCGAACTCAACGGATTCCACAAGACCTTCGGCGACCGACTCGTGGTCGTCGGGATCTCCGACGAAACCGAGGCGATCGTGAAACGCATGAAGAGCCCGGCGATGGACTACTTCAGGGCCATCGACACCAAGGGCCGCACCAAGAAGGCGTTCGAGGTCACCGGCATCCCGCACGTCGTCGTGATCGATCCGGACGGCGTCGTGCGCTGGGAAGGTTTCCCGTTCCTCGAGGGCCACGAACTGACCGAGACGGTCCTCGGCAAGCTCCTCCCCGCCGCCGGCACCCGCAAACCGTGAGCCCCATCCCCCTCCCCGCGCCGCGCACGGCCCGCGCCGCATTCACGCTGATCGAACTGCTGGTGGTCGTCGCCATCATCGCGATCCTGGCGGGGATGCTCCTGCCCGCGCTGGGCAAGGCCAGGGCCAAGGCCCAGTCCACCGCGTGCATGAACAACGCGCGGACCCTGCAACTGGGCATGGGACTCTACGCGGACGACCACCAGGAACGTTTCGCCAACAACCTCGGTGCCGGACAGACCCGCACGCTCCGGAACAGCTGGGCGAACAACGTTCTCAATTGGGAAGACAGCCCCGAGAACACCAACAACGCGTACCTCGTCGACGCCCTGCTCGGGCGTTACACCGGCCGTACCCCCGCGGTTTTCCGGTGCCCGGCCGACACCGCGCGATGCCTGCTCGGACTTCGCAACCGGTCGTTCTCGCTCAATTCCCTCGTCGGCGACCCGGGCGAACTGACCAACAAGTTCAACCCCTCGTACGTCCAGTTTTTCAAGGCATCCGACGTCCCGAATCCCGCCGGAATCTTCACCTTCCTCGACGAGCATCCGGACACGCTCAACGACGGGTTCTTCATGAACCGCCTCGAGGAGGCGCCGAAGTGGGGCAATCTCCCGGCCTCTTGGCACGGCGGCGCCGCGAGCCTCGCCTTCGTCGACGGCCACACGGAATCGCACCGTTGGGCCGTCGGCGGTCCCGGCGGCACGGTACGCCCCAACGTGAAGGGCGGCGCCGGCGGCATCTTCCCCGCCGATCCCGCGACCGATTGGGATTGGGTCAAGGAACGCACGGGTGTCCGCCGCTGAACACCGGCCCGAACCCCGAACACCCCGACCTCCCGCCATGCGCCTCGATTCCCACCAACACTTCTGGCGGTACCGCGCGGCCGAGTATTCCTGGATCCCCGCCGGCTCCCCGCTGCACCGCGACTGGTTGCCGGCCGATCTGGAGGCCCTCCAGCGCCCGCTGGGTTTCGACGGCTCGATCGCCGTGCAGGCCCGGCAATCCCTGGCCGAATCCGACTGGCTCCTCGGGCTCGCCGACGCCGCGCCGCGGGTGAAGGGCGTGGTGGGTTGGGTGGACCTGCGCGCGCCCCACGCCGAAGCCGACCTCGAACGCCTTGCCGACCACCCGAAGTTCGTGGGCGTCCGGCATGTGGCCCAGGACGAACCCGACGACGGGTTCCTCTCCCGGCCCGAGTTCGTGCGCGGCGTGGGACTGTTGGCGAAGCACGCGCTCACCTACGACATCCTGGTCTACGAGCGCCAGTTGCCCGCGGCGATCGAACTGGTCCGGCAATTGCCCGGGCAACCCTTCGTCCTCGACCACATCGCCAAGCCCCGGATCAAGAGACGCGAACTCGCGCCGTGGCGCGAACGCATCCGCGAGCTTGCCCGCCACGACAACGTGCTGTGCAAGGTTTCCGGCATGGTCACCGAGGCGGACCACGCCCGCTGGACCGCCGACGACCTGCGGCCGTACCTCGACGTCGTCGCGGAGGCCTTCGGGCCCCGGCGCCTGATGTTCGGGTCCGACTGGCCGGTCTGCCTGCTGGCCGCGCCCTACGAGGGCGTGGAGGGCGTGGCGCGCGATTATTTCCGGGGACTGGACGCGGGGGACGCCGAGGGCTTCTGGGGCGGCAACTGCGCGCGATTCTACGGCGTGGATTGAAAACCCTCATTGTTTCCGGCGCGCGTTCCGCTTAACTCCCGCCGCCAACGCAATGAAAGCAAGGTTCAAGGCGGTCGACGGTTCCATCGTCGCGCCCACGGGTTTCCGCACCGGCGGCGTCTTCTGCGACATCAAGCGCCTCGGTACGGGCAAGGGTTCCGACAAGGGACAGAAGCGCGACCTCGCGCTCATCGTCTCCGACGTGCCCGGCTCGGTCGCGGGCATGTTCACCACCAACCAGGTCTGCGCCGCGCCCGTCAAACTCTGCGTCCCGCGCGCCGCCAAGGGCATCGCCCAGGCCGTCGTCGTCAATTCCGGCAACGCCAATGCCTGCACCGGCCGCCGGGGCATGAAGGACGCCCTCGCCATGGCCGACCTCGCCGAGGAAACCCTCGGCCTGCCCGCCGGCTACGCCATGGTCGGCTCCACCGGCCGCATCGGCGTCCACATGCCCATGGACAGCGTCCGCGTCGGCATCGCCGCCGCCGCCAAGGTCCTCGGCTCGTCGCCCCGACACGCCGAGCACGCCGCCGAGGCCATCATGACCAGCGACACCCGACCCAAGCAGGTCGCGGTCGAGTTCAAGCTCGGCGGGAAGACCGTCCGGATCGGCGGCATCTGCAAGGGCGCCGGCATGATCCAACCCGGCATGAGCGCCACCGGGGCCCGCCCCGCAGCCGCCCCGGGCGTGCCCGCCGGACTCCACGCCACGATGCTCTGCTTCGTGACCACGGATGCCGCCATCGACGCCACCGTCCTCCAGGCCGCCCTCCGGGAATCCGTCGCCCACAGTTTCAACCGCATCACCGTCGACGGCGACATGAGCACCAACGACACGGTGCTGGTCATCGCCAACGGCCTCGCCGCCAACCGCAAGGTCAAGACGCGCCGCGGCCCCGACTTCGCCGCGTTCCAGTCGGCGCTCCAGCACGTCTGCCTCACCCTCGCCAAGATGATCGTGCGCGACGGCGAGGGCGTGCACCGCGTGGTCACCGTCCGCGTCTCCGGGGCGAAATCGTTCGCCGACGCCGACGCCGCCGCGCGGGCCGTCGCCAATTCCGCCCTCGTCAAGACCAGCTGGCACGGCGGCGACCCGAACTGGGGCCGCATCATCGACGCCCTCGGCTACAGCCCGGCCACCGTCGTCGAGGACAAGGTCGACATCGGCTACAGCGCGCCCGGAAGCCGCAAGGTCGTCTGGAGCCTGCGCCGCGGGCAACCCACGCGGGTGAGCTACGCCGAGCTCTGCCGTGCCGCCGCCCCCGGGGAATTCGAACTCCACCTCCGCCTCAACCTCGGCAAACACGAGGCCGTGATGTACGCCGCCGACCTCACCGAGCACTACGTCGAGTTCAACAAGGGCAACGTCGCCGACCCCGCCACCCTCGGCGGCTGATCCGGTCGCCATCCCCACGCTTCCAACCCGGGTCCACCCGCGTTTTCCGATGCAAGAATTGATCTCGAAGGCCGCCGTGTTGCTCGAGGCGCTGCCCTATATCCAGCGCTTCAGCCACGCCACGTTCGTCGTCAAATACGGCGGCAGCTTCATGGACTCGCCCGACCCCGCCGTCCGCGAGGGCGTCGCGCGCGACGTCGTGTTCCTGGAATCCGTCGAGTTGAATCCCGTCGTCGTCCACGGCGGCGGCAAGGCCATCACCCGCGCCCTCGAACGCTCCGGCGTGAAGACGCAGTTCATCCAGGGCCAACGCGTCACCGACGAGGCCACCGTCGCCGTCGTCGACCAGGTGCTCTCCCGCGAGATCAATCCCGACATCGTCCGCACCATCCAACGGCTCGGCGGCGTCGCCGTCGGCTTCGCCGGCACCGACATTTTCCGGTGCCGCAAGGCGCGGATCCTCGGCAAGGACGGCCAACCGATCGACCTTGGCCTCGTCGGCGAGGTCACCGGGGTGCACGTCGAACCGTTGCTCGACTGCATCCAGCGCGGCTTCACGCCGGTCATCAGCCCGACCGCCCGCGGCGAGGACGGCAGGATCTACAACTGCAACGCCGACGTCGCAGCCGCCATGACCGCCATCGCCCTCAAGGCGCGGCGTCTCGTGTTCATGAGCGACGTCCCCGGCCTGCTCCGCGACCCGAAGGATCCGTCGACGCTGATCACGCATCTCGCGTCCGAAGAAGTCGCCGGCCTCAAGGCGGCGGGCATCGTCGACGCCGGCATGATCCCGAAGGTCGACAGCGCGGTCCTGGCCTTGAAGGCCGGCGTGGAAAAAGTGCAGTTCATCGACGGCCGCGTCCCCCACTCGCTGTTGCTGGAAATCTTCACCGACGCCGGCGTGGGTACCGAGTTGGTGTCGTGAGCGTCCCCGTCCCACAACCCGCGGGAGAACCGTCGGAAAAGCCGCTGCCCCGCGTGCAGGTGCATACCGACGGCGGGGCCGCGCCCAACCCCGGCATCGGCGCTTGGGCCGCCGTGCTCCAGTACGGCGGGCATGCGTGGGAAATTTCCGGCGCCGTCCCGGCCACGACCAACAACCGGATGGAATTGCAGGCCGCCATCCAGGCCCTGCGCGCCCTGAACCGGCCCTGCGCGGTCGAGATCCACACCGATTCCGACTACGTGCGCCAGGGCATCACCTCGTGGATCCACGGCTGGAAACGCAACGGTTGGCGCACGTCCGCGAAGGAACCCGTGAAGAACCGCGACCTCTGGGTGGAACTCGACGAACTGGCGACGCGACACCACATCGAGTGGCGCTGGTTGAAGGGCCACGCGGGCCACCGTTGGAACGAGCGCTGCGACGAATTGGCCACCACGGCCATCGATCGCCTGCGCCGGACCCACGGCCCGTCCCAATTGCGGGAAGCCATGGCCGAATTCAAACGCAGCGGCATCGGCTGATGCCCGCGCGGCGGGAACCGTGCCCCGGCCACCGCTCGCCGAGCCACCGGGATCGGATGGCAACGCCGGCCACCGAATGCCCCTCCGGTCCGGTCCCTCGGCACCGTGTTCCGCCGGGATCGCTGCGGCTCAGAGTTTCAGGTACTTCAGGATCTCGTCGTAGGTTCCGCCCTGGTTGGCGTACAGCGCGTAATTGCGCGCCGTGGCGAACCATTCCCGGGTCGTCGGCTTGAGCCCCGCCACCGCCGACGCCAGATCCTTGGTCCGCAACGGCACCGGCACGCCGGACTTCATCGCCTCGCGCAGCTTGGCCTCGATGGCCATGTCCACCACGGCCTTGAGATCCGCCCCCGAAAACCCGTCCGTTTTCCTGGCGATCGCGTCGCAATCGGGATCTTCCTGCGGCTTGCAGCGCAGGTGGAGGCGCAGCACGTCCGCGCGGGCCGCGGCGTCCGGCGGCGGCACGAAGAGGATGCGGTCGAACCGCCCGGGCCTGCGGAACGCGGCGTCGAGATGCCACGGGGCGTTGGTCGCGCCCAGCACCAGCACGCCGTCGTTGCTCG
>WBXI01000079.1 GCA_008933025.1 Verrucomicrobiota bacterium | reverse complement strand
GCGGCGACGAGCAATTCGTTGGACCGCGCGGGATCGGCGGTCCAGGGCGTTCCCGGCGCATGGGCGACGAAGCTGAAGCCCCGCTTCAAGCCGCAGGCGATCCCGGGATACTCGCCTTGCCACGTTCCCCATTTCGTCAACGGCAACAGCCGGGGCAGGTCGTACGCGCGGGCCAGTTCCTCCAGCAGGAGGTTGGCGATGGGGGTCGATGATTCCCCGATGGCGAAGCGCGGATGCCGGTCGCGCTCGACGAGGACGACGCGCCGCCCGAGGCGGCGGGCGATCATGGCGACGAGCGATCCGGCGAAGCCGGCGCCCACGATGGCGATGTCGAAGTCCGTGGCCACGCGGCGGAAGCTACCCGGGATGTCGCCGCGGCGCGCGCGTTGTTTGGGTCCGGCCCGCGAAAGTTCGCAGTTGCCGCGCGCCCAACGGTTCCCATTCTCCCGCGAATGCTCGACATCAAGTTGCTTCGGGATCAGGCGGACCAGGTGCGCGAACGGTTGGCGTCGCGCGGGGCGGGGGACGAGGCCCGCGTCGCGGAGGTGCTCGCGTTCGACGAATGCCGGCGCGTTTCGTTGGCGGAAGTGGAGCAACTCAAGGCGCGTCGCAACGCGGTCTCGAAGGAGATCGGGGCCTTGATGGCCCGCAAGGAACTGGCCGAGGCGGAGGCTCGCAAGGCGGAGGTCCGGGCACTCGGGGACCGCATCGTCGAGCTCGACAAGGCGGTGGCGGAATCGGGCGCGGCCCGTGACGCGTTGCTGCTGGCGATTCCCAACCTCCCGCACGCGAGCGTGGCGCTGGGCAAGACGGCGGAAGACAACCCGGAGATCCGGCGCTGGGGCGCGCCGGCGTCGTTCGCCTTCAAGGCCCGCAACCACGTGGAACTCTGCGAACGGCTCCAATTGGTGGACTTCGCGCGCGGGGCGAAGCTGAGCGGTTCGGGTTTCCTCCTCTACACGGGTTGGGGCGCGCGGTTGGAGCGGGCGTTGGTGAACTTCCTCCTCGATCTCCATACCCGCGAGCACGGCTACCGCGAGGTGGCCCCGCCGTACATCGTCGGCGAACACTGCATGGTCGGCGTGGGACAGTTCCCGAAGTTCCGCGACCAAGCCTACGCCGTTCAGGAAGGCAACGACGCCACCACGATGGGCAAGCTGTACCTGTTGCCCACCGCCGAGGCTCCCGTGGCGAACATCCACCGCGAGGAAATCCTCGCCGAGAAACAGTTGCCCGTCCGGTACGTCGCCTATTCGCCGTGTTTCCGCGCGGAGGCGGGCGCCGCCGGACTCGGCACCCGCGGCATGATCCGGGTGCACCAGTTCGACAAGGTGGAATTGATCAAGGTGGTGGCGCCCGAGGCGGGCTACGAGGAACTCGAGAGCCTGGTGGGCAACGCCGAGAAGGTCCTCCAGTTGTTGGGACTCCACTACCGGGTCATCAACCTGTGCACCGGCGACATGGGCTTCGCCTCGGCGAAAACCTACGACATCGAGGTCTGGGCGCCGGGGCAGGGACAGTTCCTCGAGGTGTCGAGTTGCTCGAACTGCGAGGACTACCAGGCGCGCCGCATGAATCTCCGCTACAAGACGGAGGACGGCGCGAACCGGTTCCCGCACATCCTCAACGGCAGCGGCACGGCGCTGGCCCGCCTGTTCGTCGCCCTCGTCGAAACCCACCAACAGGAAGACGGCAGCGTCGTCGTGCCCGAGCCGTTGCGCCCGTATCTGGGGACCGACGTGATCCGCGGATAGGCGCGTCGAAACTTCGCTTGGCCCCCGGGCGTTCCGCCGCCTAGGCTCCGGGCGTTTCGGTATGATCGACCTCACCAACGAAGAAATCCGCCGGTATTCGCGCCACCTCATCCTTCCCGAGGTGGGCATGGCCGGCCAACGCCGCATCCGCAACACCTCCGTGTTGTGCATCGGCGCCGGCGGCCTCGGCAGCCCCATCGCCCTCTACCTCGCCGCCGCCGGCATCGGCCGCATCGGCATCGTGGACTTCGACACGGTCGATTACTCCAATCTCCAGCGGCAGATCATCCATGCCGAATCCGACGTGGGTCGGCCCAAGGCGGAGTCCGCCAAGGAATCGATCAAGGCGATCAACCCGAACGTCGACGTCGTCATCCACAACACCCGGATCTCGTCCGAGAACGCGCTGGATCTGGTGCGGCCCTACGACATCGTCGTCGACGGCACCGACAATTTCCCGACCCGTTACCTGACCAACGACGCCTGCGTGCTGCTGGGGAAGCCGAACGTGTACGGATCGATCTTCCGCTTCGAGGGGCAGGCGAGCGTGTTCGCGCCGCACCAGGGCGGCCCGTGCTATCGTTGCCTGTATCCCGAGCCCCCGCCGCCCGGGATGGTGCCAAGCTGCGCCGAGGGCGGCGTGCTCGGCGTGTTGCCGGGCATCGTGGGCTGCATCCAGGCCACCGAGATCCTTAAGCTCGCCATCGGCAAGGGCACGTCGCTGGTCGGACGCCTCCTGCTGTTCAACGCCCTCGACATGAAATTCCGCGAGCTGAAGCTCCGGAAGGATCCCAAGTGCCCCCTGTGCGGCACGAATCCCACCATCACCGCGCTCATCGACTACGACCAGTTCTGCGGCATTCCCGCGGAGCCCGCGAACCCGGCGTCGAATCCCGACGAGGTCACCGTCGAGGACATGAAGAAGGCCCTGGAAAATCCGGCGCTCGGCATCCGGGTCCTCGACGTCCGCGAACCGGACGAACTGGCGATCGCGCGCGTGGCCGGCGTGCCCCAGTTGCCGCTCAGCGTGCTGCCGCAGCGCTTCGTCGATCTCGATCCGAACGTGCAGTATTACCTGCATTGCAAGGGCGGCGTGCGCTCGATGAAGGCCCTGAAGTTCCTGCGCGAGCAGGGATTCAAGTACGTGAAATCGGTGAAGGGTGGGATCGGCGCCTGGAGCGACCAGATCGATCCGAACGTGCCGAAGTACTGAGGGCCGCGGCCCGGCCGGCACCTCACGGTCGGCGCACGGCGCGGAAACCCACGTGGACCGACCCGGTGTCGGTCGCGCCCTTGCCCCGCGTCCCGATGCGGTGGCGGGCGCAGTATTGGTCCGAACAGAGGAACGAGCCGCCCCGGTGCACGCGCTTGGGCATGCCCGGTTCGTCCGGGTCGAAGCTGTCCGTGGGACCCGCCGGATTCCGCGCGACGGGCCCGGCGGCGGCGAGTCGGGCGTAGTAGTCGGGCCGATACCAGTCGGCGCACCATTCCCAGACATTGCCGGACATGTCGTGGAGCCCGTAGGCGTTCGCCGGGTACTGGGCGACGGGTGCGATGCCGGCAAAGCCGTCCTCCGCGGTGTCGGCAGAAGGGAAACTTCCTTGGAACGAGTTGGCCCGGGGACGCCCGTCGGGCTTCGGGTCGTCGCCCCACGGATAGAGTTTTCCCTCGAGGCCGCCGCGCGCCGCCCATTCCCATTCGGCTTCGGTGGGGAGGCGTTTGCCGGCCCAGCGGCAGTAGGCTTCCGCATCCTCGAATGCCACCTGTACCACCGGGAACCGATCCTTCCCGCGCAGGTCGCTCCCGGGTCCCTGCGGGTGCTTCCAGTCGGCGCCGGGCACGTAGCTCCACCATTGGGAGGCATCGTCCAGCGGCACCGGGGATTTCGGCGGGACGAACACGACCGAACCGGGAACCAACGCCTCGGGCGGTGCCCCGGGAATCTGTTCGGGCGTCGGCGTTCGTTCCGCGACGGTCACGTAACCCGTCGCCCTCGCGAACCGGGCGAATTGCTCGTTGGTCACTTCGGTGACGTCCATCCAGAAGCCGTCGACCGCGACCCGGTGCGCGGGTTGGGCGTCGGGGAATCCCGAAACCAGCCCGGTGCAGACCGGATCCGCGGGCTTCAGGACCGAGCGTTCCAGGGCCGCGGTATCGCGGGCCGGTCCGCCCATGGTGAACTCGCCGGGCGGAATCCACGCCATGCCTTCCGGTGCCGGACCCGGCGGCGTGCGGCCGGCAGGGGCCGTGGTCCCCTCGGGGCGGCGGGGCGCCGCGGCCACGGGGTTCGCGGACTCCGCCGGGCCATGGCCGCGGTCGCAACCCGTCCAGACCATGGCGGTCACCGCCCATGCGACCGCGGTGCCCAACCGCAGTCCCGCGCCGGGATTCGGCCGCGACGGGAGTGGACGGCGGGAAGGGGGCTGGATCACGATGGGTTGGGGTCAGTCGAGCACCTTGCCGGGATTCAGGATGCCGGAGGGATCCAAGGCCCGGCGCAGTTCGCGCATCACCCGCATCTGGGCGTCGCCCATGAACTTCGGGAGGAAACTTTTCTTCGCCACGCCGACACCGTGCTCGCCGGTGATGGTGCCGCCGAGACGGATCGCCTCGTCGAAGATCTCGTGGAAGGCGAGTTCGACCCGGTGCATTTCCTCGTGGTTGCGTTCGTCGGTCAGGAAGGTGGGGTGGAGGTTGCCGTCGCCCATGTGGCCGAAGGTGCCGATGCGCAGGCGGTACTTGCGGGCGATGTGCTCCACGAAGCGGACCATGGGGGCAAGCTCGCTGCGGGGCACGGTGGCGTCCTCGAGGATGGTGGTCGGGGCCACCCGCGCCAGCGCGCTGAACGCACTGCGCCGCGCGCTCGCGAGCCGTGCGCCCTCGGCGTCGTCCTTGGCCACGCGGACTTCCGCCGCACCGTTGCGCCGGGCGATCTCCTCCATCTGGCGCGCCTCGTCCGCGACCTGGGCCGGATGCCCGTCCGTCTCCATGAGCAGCAGGGCCTCGCAATCGGTGGGCAAGCCCACCTTGGCGAAGTCCTCGACGCAACGGATCGTGGTCCGGTCGAGGAACTCCAGGGTGCAGGGGATGATGCGGGCGGCGATGATGTCGGTGACGGTCTGGGCCGCGGCATCCATGGCGCCGTAGGTGGCGACGAGGGTTCGTTTGGCCGCGGGTTTCGGAATGAGCCGCAACAGGACCTCGGTGATCACGCCGAGGGTGCCCTCGGACCCCACGAACAGATCCTTGAGCGAATAGCCGGCGACGTCCTTCACGCACTTGTTGCCGGTGCGCATGATCTCGCCGTCCGCCAGGACGACCTCGAGGCCCATGACGTAATTGCGGGTGATGCCGTACTTCAACCCGCGCAGGCCGCCCGAGTTCTCGGCGACGTTGCCGCCGATCGTGCTGATCTTCATCGAGCCGGGATCGGGCGGGTAGAACAGGTCCACGGCCGCGGCCGCGTCCGCGATGGCCAGCGTCGTGACGCCGGGTTGGGCGCGCATGGTGAGGTTGGCCCGGTCCACCTCGAGGATCTTGTCCATGCGCGCGGTGCACAGCACGATGCAGCCGGGCACCGGCAGGCTGCCGCCGGACAATCCGGTGCCCGAACCGCGCGTGACGACCGGGATCTTCCCGGACTGGGCGATCTTGAGGACGCCGGACACTTCGGCCGCCGATTCCACGAACACCACGCATCCCGGCATTTGGTTCAGCACGGCGGTGCCGTCGAACGAATACGGGATCAGGTCTTCGGGCGAGACGAGGACATCGCCCGCGCCGACGAGGTCGCGCAGGCGTTCGAGGTCGGGATCGGTCAGCGGCATCGGCGGCAAGGGTGCGCGTCGCGGGCCCAAAGATTCAAGATTCGGGATGGGTTTTTGCCGCGGGATCGCGGGGGAGGGATTGGGGGAGGATCTCGACGATTTCCGCCAGCACCCGCCCGTGTTCGTCGCGCAGGGCGTTCTGGCGTCCGTACAGGGTCCCGCGCGAATGCAGGGCAAGTGCCTCCATCATGAACGGGTCCGGGTCCAGCGCCAGGAATGCCGTGGGACGGCTCGTGTACCGCATCCCGCTCGCGTTGAGGATCGAGCCCAGTGGCCGTCGGCAGGCCCGGATCTCCTCCCGGCAGGCCTCCGGGAACCGGTCGACCCAGATCCGGATGGCCCCGAATTCCACCGGACTTCCCGTGCGGTCGAGGGTGAGCACCACCTCGCGCCACAAGGCGTCGCCCCGCATCTCGCAGCTCTTCACCTCCAGGTGGATCGTGTCGCCGTGGAAGGCCTCGAGCGTCCGCGTCATGTCGGTGTTGTGCGCCAAAAGCCGTCGTTGTGGCTCCGGCATGTCGGCATCCGCCACGATGCGGACCGACGGCAGGGGACGACCGGCGTCGCGGTAAAACGTGTCCAACGGTTCGACGGGCGGGCGTTCGGGAGGTCGGGTCGTCATGGTGCGGGTGGTTCCTCGCGACGCCGGGGCAGGGCGGTGGCCATGCCCGTGGCGAGGCGTTCGGCCTGCCGTCGTTCCGGCGTGGATCGGAGACCGATGCTTGCGAACGGGATCTCGACGATGCCCGGTTTCCATGCAGGCGAATCGGCGCGGAAACGGTAATCGCCGCGGGCGGCGTCGACGAACAGCGGGTCGATGCCCGCGAGGTTCCGGTCGAGCTTCAGGTGCTCCGGCCTCGCGTTCCAACCGAGGTGCGTCCATGGACCGACACAGACGTTGCGCTCGGCCACGTTGTTCTCCGGTGGCACGCCCGCGAAGGCTTCGCCCGAGAGCGCCGGGCCTCCGGGCGGTCCATAATGGCGGTCGAGGTCGCGCATGGCCGGATAGCGCTCCCGGTAGAGCACGGCGGGCACGGCCGCCAGACCCTTGCGCATCGTCTCGTCCACCATCCCGCGCCAGACCGGCGACCGGTCGAGCCCGCGTCCGTCCAGATCGATCGCCGGTTCGCAGTCCACGAACACGTTGTTGGCGACCTTGTGGTCGCGTCCGCCGCCAAGGAACACCGCGCGGTGGACCTTGCGGAAGACATTGCCCTCGATCTCGGTGCCGCTGACGCAGTCGTCCATGTACACGCCCATCGAACCCATCCCGACCCCGCCGGTGTCGTGGATGAAATTGTTCCGGATGCGATTCCCGCGGAACGAATAGTCCCGGCCGGTATAGATCGCGCCGACGTCCCCGGTCTCGAGGGCCACGTGGTGGATCTCGTTGAATTCCATCAGGTGGTCGTTTCCCCAGAAGAGAATGCCGCAATGGGGATGGTCGTGGATGAGGTTGTGGCGCGCGACGAGCCCGACACCCTGCAGGTGGATGGCGGGGACGTAGCACTTGGACCAGCGGCCCTGGCGCTGGAAATGGCAGTTCTCCACCACGTGCCCGCCGGGAACGAGCGTTTGCCGGTCGCCGCCCGTCAGCGAGACACCACCGTCGCCCGTGTCGAGGACCTCGCACGCGGAGACCGCGTGTCCTGTGCCGCCGTCGACCACCACGCCGCCGTTGCCCAGATTGCGGAGCACGCAGGCCTCGATCCGGTTGGAAGCGCCGCCGTGGATCTCGATGCCGTTGGCGCGGCTGGCTTCGAGCACCAGGCCGCGGAAAGCAACGTGCGAGACGTCCCGGAGCCGCAGGAACGGTTGGTCGAGCAACGACAGCAGGGTCTCCGGTGCCGCCGCGCCTTTCGCGGCCCGCGGTTCGGGAGGCCAGAAATAGAGGTGCCCCTTGCCGCGGTCCAAATACCATTCGCCCGGTTGGTCCAGTTCCTCGAGCACGTTGAGGAACTGGAAACGCTGTCCCTTGCGGAATCCATACAGGCCGTGCGGCGTCGCGGTCTTTACCCGGCGGCGATCGGTGTCGAGCGTCTCGACGCGCTCGTACGAGTTCGCCCAGTCCCAAGACCAATACCCGTGGACCCAGAGGTCGGTGGACGGCTTCCACCCCTTGGGCCGGTCGCCCGCGTAGAGGAATCCCTGCGGAAGTTCCCCGATCGTGCCGCCATGGCCGTCGCCTTTGCCGGTTGCCTCGGGAAAGCCGTCGATCCTCGCGAACTCACCCTCGTTGGGCCACCGCGCCAGCGTCATGGGCTTGCCGCCGTGGAACAGTTCGTTGTGCGCGGCGACGGTGGGGCGGCCGAATCCGCGGGATTGCATCCCGGCGAGGCCCGCGATGCCGCGGGCCGCCAGATCCGCCACGAGCACCTGGGCGCGCGCGGCTTCGGGCAGGCGGGCCAAGACCCCCGGGTCGGTCACGGGGACAAAGCCGGCGATGCTTTTTCCGCCCAGCAATCGCACCCGCTCTCCCGAGAAGGCGGACCAGAGGACGGGACGCAATGCGGTGCCGGAATCCACCTTGGAGAGTTCGAGCGCGTTGGTGCGGAAGTAATCGCCGCGATGGATCCAAACGTGGATTTCGCCGGTGGAAAAGCTGTCCGCGAAGGATTGCCGCACGGCGTCGCGCGCCCGTTCGAGCGTGGCAAACGGACGCGCGCGGGTTCCCGCCCACGCGTCGTTGCCGTCGGTCGCGACGTGAAAATCGGCGCGGGCCATCCAGCCCAGGGCGATGCCCATCAGGGCGAGAACGGCGCGTGGCGCGCCGCCAAGGAACCACCGGGCCGGCGGACCCGGTCTGCGCCCCGTCGCACCGAGAGGCTCGCGGCCGCGGGACCCAGAAACCCTGCGGGGCACCTGGGGGTCCCTTGGCGACGGGCCCGGCGGGGAGGGCTTACGCATAGCGTCCGGCGAGGTGCTCGGGCTTGAAGAATTCGCGGAGGAGGCGGTCGATTTGCAACAGGCCCTCGCGGTTCACCGAGATCCGGTCGCCGTCCACCGAAAGGAATCCCCATTGGCGGAGCGTCTCGAGCGGTTGGGCGAATCGTTCGCGGGGATCGACGCCGAATTTCGCGGCGTAGTGCGCCGCGGAAACGCTGCCCAGCTTCAGTCCGAGGATGAACTCGCGGATCAGACAGTCGTCGGGCGACGGCGTGAGCGCTCGGTACACGGGGAATTGGCCGGCTTGGACCGCGTCGACGTAGGGTTGGAAGTCGTGGTGGTTCTGGTAGTGGACGCCATTCAGGTGCCCAAAGCTGGCGACGCCCACGGACAGGATGTCGGCACCGGAGAACAGTCCCTCGCGGTACCGGAAGGTCACCTTTGCGGGATCGCGCACCACCGTGGTGGTGCTGGTGACGGTGTAGCCGATCTTCTCGAATTCCCCGTACGCGTAATTGACCCAACGCCGCTTCGTTTCCCAGTCGGCGACCGGTGCCACGAGCTTCCCCTCGGCTTTCATCCGCTGGAAGAGCGTCGTGTTGTACGGCACTTCCATCTGGTAGATCGTCACCGAGTCGGGTCGGAGCGCGACGGCCTTGGCGACGGTGTCGCGCCATTTCTCCTCGGTCTCCTCCACCATGCCCGCGATCAGGTCGATGTTGATCTGCGGAAAGCCGACTTCCCGCGCGAATTCATAGGCGCGCAGGATTTCCTTGGAGCGGTGGGCGCGGCCGTTGATGTCGAGGATGTGGTCGTCGAAATGCTCGATGCCGAGGCTCAGGCGGGTGACGCCGACGTCGCGGATGGCGCGGAGTTTGTGGTCGGTCAGCGTGCCGGGTTCGCCCTCGAAGGTGACTTCCTCGGCCTCGTCCCACGGCAACAACCGCTTCATGCCGTCGGTGAGGTGGCGGAGTTGGTCGGGGGAGAGGTAGCTCGGGGTGCCGCCGCCGAAGTAGACGAAGCGGGGTTTGCGGCCGCCCACGAACGGGCGGGCGGCATAGGCCGTCAATTCCGCCAGCATCGTGTCCAGATAGCCCCGGATCTCGCCGGCATCCTTGTCCGTGTAGACCCGGTAATAGCAGAAGTGGCAGCGCTTCCGGCAAAACGGGATGTGGGCATAGACGCCGAGGGGCACGCCGGGGCGCGGCGGTTGGTCGAGGGCCGCGAGGAACTCGGGGATCGCGTCGGGCTTCCAGAAGCCGAATGGCGGGTAGTTGGAGACGAAATAGTTGCCCGCCGTGGTTTCCTTTTGGATGGGAGGCCCGGGATTCCTGGGCGGCGGGGCGATGGTGATGGTGCTCATGCGAACCGGGGGCGGCGGACGATCGATGGGAAAAAGGTAGGAGGTCGTACGTACACGGGCAATCGGGGATTTGGGGCCGGGTGGGAACCGGCGGGTGCCGCCGACCGGCTTTGCACTTTGCGCGGGACGGCCCGCGCCTATAGTCCGCCCGCCATGCATTCCGTCACGACCGTCGCGCTCAGTCGCGATTGCAACGCCGTCCAGATTCCCGCGGGCAACACCGTGGTCCTGCCCGCCGGCACCGAGGTGGACATCACCCAGACCTTGGGTGGCTCGTACACGGTGCACGCGATGGGGGGATTGTTCCGGGTGAATTCGGCCGATGCCGACGCGCTGGGCCTGAAAGTGGAAGCCCCGGTGGCCGGAACTGCCGGCCAGGGGGGGCTTGCCGACGAACCGATGGTGTGGGAGGCGTTGAAGACCTGCTACGACCCGGAGATCCCCGTGAACATCGTCGACCTCGGATTGGTGTACGACATGGGGATCGTCGACCTGCCGAACGGGGCCAAGAAAGTTTTCGTGAAAATGACGCTGACGGCCCCGGGATGCGGCATGGGGGCGACGATCGCGGGCGATGCGCAGCAGAAAATCCTCATGTTGCCGGGCGTCGAGGACGCGAGCGTGGAGATCGTCTGGGACCCGCCGTGGCACCAGAGCATGATCACGCCGGGAGGCCGTCGCACGCTGGGAATCGAATGATCGGCCGGGGCCGGCGATGGGAGGGGCCCGGGGTGCGGCAGCGGCCCCACGGGTGGCGGTGGCGGGGCTTCGGAACGCAAGGGATTGGGGTCTGTTTGGGGCTCGCCGCACAAACTCCTGAAAATAGCCCTTGATGCGGAGAGCTTCGCTTCTATACTACGCGCTCCTTTTCGCTCCCGAAGAGAAACAATTTTATGCGTCGTCCGAAGGGTATCAAGACGAAGAAGTCCGTGTCGAAGCGGTTCAAGATCACCGCGACCGGAAAAGTGATGTCCCGGCATGCCGGCAAGCGTCACTTGCTGTCCGGGAAGAGCTCCAAGCGCCGCCGCCGGTTGGGCGAGGCGAAACTGGTGCATCCGACCGATGTGTATCGGATCACGGCGTGCCTGCCGTTCTCGCACTGATCGGATTCGAGGGCCGGGTCCGCGAGGGCCGGGTCCAACCGGGTCTGCTCCCACTGATTTCAACGAACCAAGAACTGTCCACAAACCATGCGTGTCACAAACGCCCCCGCCTCGCGCAAGCGCAGGAAGAAGATGGTCCAGCGCGCTTCCGGCTTCCGGTTGCGCCGCTCGAAGCTCTACCGCTACGCCAAGGACGCGGTTTACCACGGCCTCCAGTACGCTTTCCGCGATCGCAAGGCCAAGAAGCGCAGCTTCCGCAACCTCTGGCAGGTGCGCATCAACGCCGCGGCGCGTGCCGCCGGCATCACCTATAGCCGCTTCATCGAGGGGCTGAAGGCCGCGCACGTCGCCTTGGATCGCAAGATCCTCGCCGATCTCGCCGCGACCGACTCCGCCGCATTCTCCGAAATCGTGAAGCTCGCCCAGGGCGCATTGGTGTCGAAGGCCGCGGCCGCCGCCAAGGCCTGATCCCGCGAATCCGGAACCAGTTCATCCGGACCGGTTTTCCAGCGGGCGACTTCCGAAAGGGGCGCCCGCTTTTGGTTTTCCACGCTCCATCCGGCGCCGTCCATTGCCGTCATGTCCCTGCTTGCCCAAGTCGATTCCGTGAAGGCCGAGGCACTCGTTGCCCTCGGTGACGCCGCCGATCTGCCCGCCCTGGAACAGGCCAAGGGCAGTTTTCTGGGCGCGGAGGGACGATTCACCGCGTTGCTCAAACAGCTCGGTGGGCTCCCGCGCGAGGACCGCCCCGCCGCCGGCAAATCCATCAACGCCGCCAAGGCGGAGATCGAGGCCGCCCTCGCCGCGCGCCGCGCCGACCTCGAGTTGCGTGCCTCCGTTCCCCGGGATCCCGCCGACTTCACGTTGCCCGGGCGCCGCCGGCCCTCGGGCCGGCTCCATCCGCTCACGCAGGTCACCGACGACATCGTGCGCGCATTCCGCCGGCTCGGTTTCGCCGTGGCCGACGGACCCGAGATCGAGGACGAGCGGCACTGCTTCGACGCGCTGAACACGCCCGCGGACCATCCGGCCCGGGACGCGCAGGACACGTTCTTCCTCGACCTGCCGTCGCGCCCGTTGCTGCGGACGCACACCAGCTCCGTCCAGATCCGGGTGATGGAGAAGCAGGCGCCGCCCATCCGCATCGTGGTGCCGGGCCGCGTGTTCCGGCGGGACAATGCCGACGCCACCCACAACCCGACGTTCCACCAGATCGAGGGACTCTACATCGACCGTGGGGTCACCCTGGGGGACCTCAAGGGCACCGTGGAGGCCGTGTTCCGCGAATTGCTCGGGGACGACGTGAAGCTGCGGTTCCGCCCGCATTATTTCAGCTACACCGAGCCAAGCCTGGAGATCGATTTCACGAATTCCTTGGTCCGCAAGCTCGGCAAGGAGTGGCTCGAGATCGCCGGCTGCGGCATGGTCCATCCCAAGGTCTTCGAGAACGTCGGGTACGATCCCGAGGTCTGGAGCGGCTGGGCGTTTGGCTTCGGCATCGAGCGCATCGCCATGCTCCGCTACGGCATCACCGACATCCGCCTCTTCTACGAGAACGACACCCGGTTCCTCGCGCAGTTCTAGTCGTTCCCAAGGTCCATCCCGACGCCCATGAAGGTCACCCTCAACTGGCTCCGGCAACACGTCGACTTCGCGTGGTCGCCCGACGAACTCGCCGAGCGTCTAACCCTGCTCGGCATCGAGGTCGAGGGCATCCAACGCATCGCCGGCGATTTCGATGGGATCGTCGTCGCCCAGGTGCTCTCGCGGGACAAGCACCCCAACGCCGACAAGCTTTCCGTCTGCCGCGTGGCGGACGGCCGCGGCGAGCGCCAAATCGTCTGTGGCGCCCAGAACTTCAAGGCGGGCGACAAGGTCCCGCTCATCCTGCCCGGCAGCGCGCTCCCGCCGAAGCCCGGCGATGCCCAGCCTTTCGTCATCAAGGTCGGCAAGATCCGCAACGTGGAGTCCCACGGCATGCTGTGCTCGGCGGACGAACTCGGCATCGATCCGGAGGCGATCGGGCATGCCCGCGAGGACGGACTGCTGTTGCTGCGCGGCGATGCGCCGGTCGGCCAACCGTTCGCGGAGTATCTGGGACGTTCGGGCAGCGACGTCGTCTACGACCTCGAGGTGACGCCGAACCGGCCGGACCTCAACAGCGTGATCGGCATCGCGCGCGAGATCGCCGCTCTTTCCGGCAATCCCCTGCGCATTCCCGCGGCCGAATTGCCCGCTGCCGCGCCCGACGCGCGGCCTGCCGTCGCGGTGCGCCTCGAGGCGCCCGATCTTTGTCCCCGCTACACCGCGCGGGTCATCCGCGGCGTCCGGGTCGGGCCCAGTCCCGATTGGCTCCGGGCGTGGCTGGAGAAAGTCGGGCTCCGCAGCATCAACAATGTCGTCGACGTCACCAATTTCGTGATGCTCGAGACCGGCCAACCGCTGCACGCCTTCGATCTCGATCTGCTCGCGAAGGTCGACGGCGTGCCCACGGTCGTCGTCCGCCGGGCCTCGGCGGACGAGACGTTCGTCACGCTGGACGGAGTGCAACGAACCCTGGCTTCCGAAACCCTGCTGGTCGCGGATGCCGGGAAGGGGATCGCGCTCGCGGGCATCATGGGGGGACGGAACACCGAGATCCAGGCGACGACCCGGGACGTGCTGTTGGAGTCGGCGTGGTTCCAGCCCACCAACATCCGGCGCACCAGCAAGGCGCTGGGGCTCCGCACCGACGCCAGCTATCGCTACGAGCGCGGCGCGGACGTCGGCGTGGCGGAGGCGGCGAGCCGGCGCGCGGCGGCTTTGATCCTGGCCACGGCGGGCGGTGCGTTGGACGGCCCCGTGGTCGACGCCCATCCCGAACCCGCGGCCCCGCGGCAAGTCACGCTCCGCAACCACAAGGTCGGCGAATTGCTGGGCATCCAGCTGCCGACCGAGGAAATCGAGTGCCACCTCCAGCAACTCGGCCTCCGGCCCGCGTCCCGTCGGCCGCGTCCCGTCGATGGCGAGGCGCCGGGCGCGGAGGAACCCGTGTCGTGGGTGATCCCCACCTGGCGCGTCGACCTCAAGCGCGAGGCGGACCTGATCGAGGAAGTCGCCCGCCTCCATGGGGTGGACAAGATCCCCTCGACCGCTCCGCGCGGCGCGAAGGGGAGCCATCCGTACGACGTCGTGCACGACCATTTGATGGAGGTGCGGCGGTTTCTGGTGGGCATGGGATTGGTCGAAGCCCAGGGGCAAACGCTGGTGGGAGACGCCTTGGCGCGCGCGGTGAACGCCGACGTGATCGCCCTGGCGAACCCGCTGAGCAGCGACATGGACGTGCTGCGGCCCTCGCTGTTGCCGGGATTGATCGACACGCTCCGCCACAACCTCTCGCGCCGGAACGGCGACGTGCAGTTGTTCGAGATCGGGCGCGTCTTCGTGCAATCGGGCGGGCAACCGCGCGAGGCGTGGCGCGTGGCCATCGCCTTGACCGGACTGCGGGCTCCCGCCTTCTGGTCGGGAACGGATCGCGACGCGAAGTGCGACGTGTTCGACGCGAAGGGCATCGTCGAGGAGTTGGCCGAACACCTGGGAATCCGGGGCATGGCGTGGACGCGGCGCTCGGAGCCGACGCCGTTCTGGGTGGAATCGGCGACGATCGCGCTCGGGGGGCGGCAGGAGTTGGGCCAATTGGGCCAACTGTCGCCGGTATTGGCGCGTCGCCACGACCTGCGGGACCCGGTGATCCTGGCCGAACTGAACCTCGACCTGCTGTTGGCGCGGCGGAATCCGTCGCGTTCGTTCAAGCCGCTGCCGGCGTTCCCGAGCTCGCGGCGCGACGTGGCGATGATCGTCGCCGAGTCGGTGACGCACGACGCCGTGCTGGCGGCGGTGAAGGGGGCCAAGGCGGGAAACCTCGAGAGCGTGGAATTGTTCGACGTGTTCCGGGGCAAGCATGTTCCCGCGGGCCAGAAGAGCGTGGCCTACGCCTTCACCTACCGGGCTTCCGACCGGACCCTGAAGGACGAGGAAGTGCAGGCGGCCCACGGAAAAGTGCTGGAAGCATTGAAAGCCGGCGTCGGCGCGGCTTTCCGCGAATGATCGCGGCAACGCCAAGCTTGCACGGCGTGGGTCGGCCCCTAATTTGACGGGGTGCGCAACATTGTGGTGACCGGCGGCGCCGGTTTCATCGGCTCGAACCTCGCCATCGAGCTGCAATCCCGCCACCCCGAGGCGAGGATCGTCGTCGTCGATGATTTCCGGTCGGGGGACTTCAAGAACCTCCGCGGGTTCCGCGGCGACGTGGTGGCGGCGGACGTGTCGCGGTTCGATTGGGCGGCCTGTTTCGGCGACCGGGTCTTCGACGCGATCTTCCACGAGGCCTCGCTCACCGACACCACGGTCCACGACCAGTTCCTGCAGGTGCACGACAACGTGGAGGGATTCCGCCGCTTGCTGGCGTTCGCGGCGGGGAAGGAGACGCGGGTGGTGTACGCCTCGAGCGCGGCGACCTACGGGATCTGTTCGGGCGTGCAGCGCGAGGACCAACCGCCGGCACCGGCGAACGTGTATGCGTTCAGCAAGGTCCAGTTGGACAACCTCGCCCGCGACCACGCCGCGCGGCATCCGGAGGCGCGCGTCGTCGGACTCCGCTACTTCAACGTCTATGGACCGCGCGAGGACCACAAGAAGGCCGCGGCCAGCATGATCTTCCAGTTGTACCGGCAAATGAAGGCCGGCAAACGCCCCCGCGTGTTCGTTGCCGGGGAACAGAAACGCGATTTCGTCTACGTGAAGGACGTCGTTGCCCTCACCATCGCCTCCGCGTCCGCGCCGCGGAGCACGGTGATGAATTGCGGGTCCGGCCACGCCGGCTCCTTCAACGACGTCATCGGAGCCCTCAACCGCGCCCTCGGGACGTCCCTCGAACCCGACTACATCGAGAATCCGTACGGCCATTTCTACCAACCGCACACCGAGGCCGACATGTCCCGTGCCCGCGCCGAACTGGGCTTCGCGCCCGCGTGGGCACCCGCCGAAGGCATCGCCGATTACGTCCGCCATCTTGAGTCCCGCTGACACCTCCCCATCTCCCCAAGCCATGAGTCTTCCTCCCAGAATCCAACGCAAACGTCGCTGGCCCCTCGTCCTCGGCATCGTCGCGGCCGCCTTCGTCGCCCTCTATTTCGTCGCCACCAGCGGGGCCTTCATCAAGGCCGTCGTCCTCCCGCGCGTCGCCGCGGCGATCAAGAGCGACCTCTCCGTCGGCGAGGTCTCGTTGAGTCCCTTCTCGTCCGTCACCCTGACCGACGTCAAACTCACGCCCAAGGGCGCCGAAACCCTTGCCAGCATCCGCAGCGTCACCGCCCGCTACAGCCTTTGGTCGATCCTCCGCGGCACCATCCGCGTCGACGAGGCCACCGTCGACGGCGTCGAGGTCACCCTCGTCGAGGCGGCCGACGGAACCAGCAACCTGTCGCGCCTGATCGACGGCCTGGCCCTCGACGACAAGCCCAAGGAAAAGACCGCGCCCCCGAAACTGGCCGTCCGCAACGTTGCCCTCAAGAACGGCACGCTTCGCTATCGCAAGCTGGGCGCGCCCGGCGTTGCCCAGTCCATCGAGGTGGCCAGCCTCAACGTCGCCCTCGACCAACTCGTCAACGGCCAGCCCGGCAAACTCACCCTCGGCGCGGACGCCCGCGCCCAGAATGTCGGGAACCCGGCCGGCGACGCCGCCGTGCGTCTCGCCGGGGCCTTCGAGGTCACGCTGGACGACGCCCTTCTCCCGACGTTGCTCAAAGGCGGCCTGAAGATCGACCTGACCCAGGGCACCGGGCCGTTCCAGGCCTACTCGGGTCTCGGCACCGCGCTCGACGTCGACGTCACCGGCAAAGAGGTGCGCGAGTTCGTGCTGCGTTTTGCCCGCGGCGGACAGGAATTGGCGCGGATCGGCATCCGTGGCCCGTTCGATCTCGCCAAGAAGGAACTCCGCCTCTCGTACGAGGTGCGCGGACTCGACAAACGGGTGCTGGCATTGGTCGGCGCGGCGTCCGGCACCGACCTCGGCGACACCACCGTCGGCGCCACCGGTCGGGTCGATGTCGTCAATGGCGGCAATCTGGTCGCCTCCAACGGCCGCCTGAACGTCTCGCAGTTCAGTTTGGCCGCGCCGGGTGGCCGCACGCCCATCGTCGACGTCTCGACGGAGTACAAGGCGTCCGTCAATCTCGGCGACAAGACGGCGCTCCTCGAGAAGATCGATCTGCTCGTGAAACAAGGCGCCTCGGACCTGGTGAAGGGCAGCCTGGACCGGCCGATGAACCTGGCGTGGGACAAGCCGATGCCGGGATTCCGCGAGTCCACCTACACCATCAAGCTGGCCGGGTTGGATCTGGGCCAGTGGCGCGCGCTGTTGCCGACCAACGCCCCGACCGGGATCGTCCGGGCGGACCTGAAGGTGACCGCCGAGAAGGACGGGCAGATGATCCGCGTGGTGCTGG
>WBXI01000078.1 GCA_008933025.1 Verrucomicrobiota bacterium | reverse complement strand
GGGCCTTGGCCCGGCTGCAGCGCGAGGAGTTGTTCGGGGCCAACGCCGCGGAATGGCAAGCCCCCGCCGCACGACGCCAAAAACATGGGGAGTCCGCGCCCTTGGTCGAGCCGCCGCCGCGAAGCGAGCGTCGACGGCGTCCCGGAGATAGTCCCTTCGCTTCCGTCGCCGACCCGTCGGCCACCGTCTGAATCTCTTTCCCGATCACCTTCATGAGTCCCCAATCCTTCTGTTGCTGGTTGGCCGATCGTCGCTGGGCATGGTGCCTCTGGCCTCGACTGCGTCCGGAACCCGACCGGAACTTTCCCTGGCGTGCGGTCGGCGTCGCCACGGTGCTGGGAGCCTTCCTCGCGGCGATGGCCATCGCGGTCTTGCTGGCGGTGGTGGCGTCTGGGCCGAGCGAACAACCGCTGCCCGGTTCATTCCAAACCGTGTCGTGGATGGCGGCGGAATTCGGCGCGCTCGCCGGGTTCTGGCTGGGAATCTTCACGCTCGTGGCCTGGAACCAGCGGGCCGCACGCCTTCGCGCCGGAGTCATTGCCGGCCCGACTTCGCCGGGTTGGGCGGGACTCCTGGTGCTCGGTCCGATCTACGCGCTCGTTCTGGGACTCATCGCGCCCATCTGCCTGTTCGTGGGGGCCGAGAACATCCGGGGAGCCCTTCGCTGGCGCTCCGTCCGATCCGAATTGGTGGCCCGGGGGGAAAAACTGCGCATCGAGGAATTGGCGCCGGCACCCGCACCGGCCGACGGGAATTTGGGCGCGCTGCCGGAGTTCGCCGCGTTGTTCGACTATGGCCCGCAAAAGGGCGATGCGAGCCGATGGAAGAATCCCGAGGCGATGCAACCGTTCGCAATGCTCCGACTTCCGGAATCCCAGCTGCCGAAGCGCGGGACCGCCACGGTCCGGTCCGAGACGAGTCTGGCGGATTGGGCGGAGGCATTTCGCAGCACCAAAGAAAAGCAGGACGCCGGCAAAGGGCCGACCCTCTCCCTCCCCGTCTACGGTCCCATTCCCGCCGGAGCCGACCCGGCGACCGCGATTCTGTCGGCGCTGGCGGTGGCCGGCACCGACCTCGAGAGGTTGAAGGACGCGGCGACTCGGCCACGGGCGGTCTTCGGGATCCATTGGAGCGAGGGTTTCGAGGCGTTGTTGCCGCATCTGAGCCAGATGAAGAAGGCCAATATGGTCCTGGAACTGCGATCCAAGGCGCGGCTCGCCCACGGCGATGCAGTCGCGGCGTGGGATGATGCCCTCGGGGCCGTGCGCTTGGCGGATGTTTTGCGGGAGGAGCCACTGCTGATCTCCCAGTTGGTGCGGTTTGCGCAAATGAACCTCGCGGCGCGGACGGTACGGAACGGGATCATCGCGCATGCCTGGACGGAATCCCAATTGGCCGAGCTCCAGCGCGCGGTCGATCCCTGGAGGCCAGCCGCCGGCCTTCCGGCGGCCGTCCGTGGGGAGCGCGCCATCGCGGGCATGGGGTTCGATCGATGGACCTCGAATCGGCGCCGTCTTGCCGAGGATGCCAATGTTCTGGCCGCGGTCTACGAGCTCGACAACAGCGGCGGTGCCAATGTCTCCGTAAGATTCATTCCCTCGGGTTGGCTCCGCGACGCACAGGCAACCTTGGCGCTCTACGGTCAGGCGGTGATCGATGCGCTCCGGCCGGCGGTCGCGCAGATGCCGGCGGATGGTCTCGGTCCGGTTCGGAACCAAGTCGAGAGCATCGCGCGGGGATACCGGCAGGGGTCGGTCTGGAACCGACCCGGCAACTTGTTCGTCGCCATGTTGGCACCGGGCTATGGGAATGTCGTGACCAAGGCTTTCAAGGCGGAGCAGGTCGCCCGTTCGACCGCGGTTGCCTGCGCCTTGGAACGGCACCGGATCGCCCGCGGCGCCTACCCGGAGACGCTGGCGGCGTTGGTGCCGGTGTTTCTACCGACGCTTCCGCTGGACGTCATGGACGGGAAACCGATGCGGTACGCGCGGACGCCGGAGGGAGGGTTCCGCCTGTGGAGCGTCGGGCCAAACGGCCGCGACGATGGCGGTATCGGCGCCGATCCGCGGACGAACGAGCCGTTGGACTGGGTCTGGCCGTAGCGCCCGTTCGAAAGCCTCCGGGTGGATGCTCCGGACCCGGGGCGGAGGGTCCGGGAGCCCCTGCCCGGTTCACCTCCCCGCGATCTGGCGATGGCCAAGAAGTCATTCCGGCGGATTCCCGCCTTGCGTCCGCGTCCGATGCACGGCCATCGTCCCGCAAGTTTTTCACGGTTATGGCTGAATTGAACGGTAATCTTTTGGTCGCCCAATCCGGCGGTCCCACCAGTGTCATCAATGCCAGTGTCGCCGGCGTCATCATGGAGGCCGGCCATCACGAGGGCATCGAGGAGATCTACGGTGGGCTCAATGGCATCCTTGGCATTCTCAACGAGGACCTGATCGATCTCGGCGACGAGAAGCGCAGCGCCGTCGAGGGCCTCCGCTACACGCCGGCCGCCGCCCTCGGTACCTGCCGGTACAAGATCGACTTCAAGAAGAAGCCCGAGAAGGCCGCCAAGGACATGGACCGGTTGTTCGAGGTCTTCCAGGCCCACAACATCCGTTACTTCTTCTACGCCGGCGGCAACGACTCCCAGGACACCGCCCACAAGATCCATCTGGAAGCCGTCAAGCGCGGCTACGAAATGCGCGTGATGGGTGTTCCCAAGACGATCGACAACGATCTCCCCTGCACCGACCACTGCCCCGGTTACGGCTCGGTCATCAAGTTCAACGCCACCGTCGTCACCGAGGTGGGCCTCGACGTGGGTTCGATGGCCACCGACGACGGCTCCTGCTGCATCATCGAGGTGATGGGCCGGGCCGCCGGTTGGATCGCGGCCGGCACCGTGCTCGCCAAGCAGGGCGACCCCGCCCGCCCGCCCCACATCGTTCTCCTTCCGGAAATTGCCTTCGACGAGGCGGCGTTCCTCGCGAAGGTCAAGGAGACCATCGCGGCCCACAAATACTGCATCGTCGTGTGCGGCGAGGGCTTGAAGAACGCGGCCGGCGAGGAAATCGGCGCGGACAAGACCCGCCTCGATGCCTTCGGCCATGCCGTCCTCGCGGGCGCGGCGGAGAAGCTCAAGGAGATCGTCCAGGGCCGGCTCAATCTCAAGACTCGCACCGTGCTGCTCGGCTATGCCCAGCGCGCGGCCGCGCACTTCGCGAGCCAGACGGATGCCGAGGAAGCCTACACCTGCGGCGCGGTCGCCGTCCGTGCGGCGGCCGATGGACGTTCCGGCCTGATGCCGAAGATCGTCCGTCTCTCCTCCAACCCTTACAAGTGGACGGTCGAGCTCGAGGACCTCGCGAACATCGCGAACGTCGAGCACTTCGTCCCGCGCGATTGGATCTCGGAAGACGGTTTCCTCCCGAACGAGAAGTTCGTCGAGTACGCCCTCCCCCTGATCGCCGGCGAGGTCAAGGTGCCCACCAAGGACGGCCTGCCGCAGTACGTCACGCTCGCCCGCAACCCGGTCGAGAAGAAGCTCGCGCCGCGGGCTTGAACGGTGCCCCGGGGAAGCCCGTGAACCCCATGAACGCCGCCGCCGGGTCGACGCCCGACGGCGGCGTTGTGCGTTCGGAAACCACGACCGTTCCGTCCCGTGTCGGTCCCGACCCGATGCTAGATCCCCGCGAATGCGCCGCCGTCGTTCCCTGCCTCAACGAGGCCGGTTCCGTCGGCGCGGTCGTTCGCGGCCTGCGCCCGACCGTTCCCACGGTGATCGTGGTCGACGATGGATCGACGGACGCGACGGGGCGGGAGGCGGCGGGAGCCGGCGCCGAAGTGATCCGGCTGGAGCCCGGCATGGGCAAGGGCGCGGCATTGGCCCGCGGTTGGCAACGCGCCGCCGAGCGCGGTTTCCAGTGGGTCCTCTGCCTCGACGGCGACGGTCAGCACGATCCGTCGGATGCCCCGGCATTCCTGGCGGCGGCGGCCTCCGGCGCGCGGATGGTGGTGGGGAATCGTTTCCACGATCCCGCGTCGATGCCCCGCATCCGCCGGATCACGAACCGCGCGATGAGCCGCTGGATCTCGCGTCGGGCCGGCATGGAGTTTCCGGATTCGCAGTGCGGTTATCGATTGATGCACCTGCCCACGCTTCTGGCGCTGGGCTTGCGGACGACGCATTACGAGATCGAATCGGAAATGGACGTGGCGTTCGCGCGGGGTGGTCACCGGGTGGAATTCGTCCCCATCCGGGTCCTGTATGGGAACGAGCGCAGCAAGATCCGACCCGTCGACGACACGCTGCGCTGGTGGCGCTGGTGGCGGGGGTGAGGGTTCAGGCGCGGGCGGACCGGGTGCGGCGCCACGCCAAACCGGCCGAGGCGACCACCAACCCGAACCCGGCGGCAACGGTCCCGGCCTCCGGAACGTCCGGGACGGGCGGCGCCGTGAAATCCGCGGTGAAGGCGAAGTCGCTGTGCTCGCCGCTGTTTAGCTCGGACCAAGGCGAGGCAAACCACGAGATATCGCCGCCGTTGAAGGTGGTCACAAACGCGGCACCGCCGGCATAGGCATCGGCCGGGCCGGTGATCGCCAGACCCACTTCGACCGTATCCGCCACGGAAACGGCGATCTCCTCGGTGGAACCCACCAGAATGATTTTCGAGCCTGCCGTGAGATCGAGCGACAGCGAGTCGAGCCCCGCCAGTTGCCACCCGTCCAAGAAACTCGTTTGGATGGCACCCGTATGAAGGGCGGACCCGGTCGTGTGGTAGGCCGCGTTGTCCCACGCAAACACATAGAACCTCAACTGGGTGGCCGTGGCATTGAGGTTCGGATTCAGCTCAAACTTGAAGGCGGTGAGACGGGTGTCGGTCGCCGGCACGGTAACCACCTGGCCGAAAGTGGCGATCGCGTTGGCAGCGTTGCCGAACTTGCCGAACGAGTTGCTGGTATCCCAAAGCGACGGGCCCGTCGTGTCGATCGTGGTATCGGCGACCCCGACGGAACCGGCCAAGAGGAGGCCAAAACCAGAAAGTAGGGAGCGCTTCATAAACCGTGTAGGGGTTTTACCTTCATTTCATCCATTACGGCAAGCCCCTGATTTTCGCGCCGTGGCACTGGGAGCCTCTCTTCAGGCGGGACCGGACTGCTCGTGGCAGTCGTCGGCAGCCGGCGGGCCCGGGATGACAGGAAATCCAAGGCCCCGACCGGTGCATCTGGCCAGGCCCGTGGCAGCGCATCCCGGGGCGGTGCGCGATGCGTCCCACCCGGCTCCCACCCGGTTTGCCCGCTTGGTCCACGTGGTGGATTGCTGGTAGCGTGGCGGCATGTCGCCCGTCCCTTGGATCCGCATCGCGTGTCTCGCTGCCGGAGTCGTCGTCCATGCCAACGATTGGCCCGAGTTCCGCGGGCCCACGCGCCAGGGGCATGCCGCGGTCAAGACCGCGCCGTTGCACTGGAGCGCGACCAGCAACGTCGTGTGGAGCGTCCCGATTTCCGGTTCCGGTTGGTCCTCGCCCTCGTTGTACCGTGGACGGCTCTACGTGACGACCGCGGCGCGGACCGGCGAAGGGCCGAACGCTCTGCGCGTGATCTGCCTCGATGCCGGCGATGGCCGCGAGCTTTGGAACACCCAGGTGTTCGAGCAAGCCGCAGCCACGCCGGGAATCCATGCCAAGAATGGACATGCCAGCCCCACGCCCCTCGTGGAAGGCGACCATCTTTTCGTCCACTTCGGGCACGAGGGCACCGCGCGCCTCGGCCTGGACGGCAAGGTCCAATGGCGCCAGACCGCACTCCGCTACACGCCGGTCCACGGCAATGGCGGTTCGCCGGCACGGGTCGACGACCTGCTGGTGTTCTCCGCGGACGGAGCGGACGATCCGGTCGTGGTGGGACTCGACGCGGCGACCGGCGCCATGCGTTGGAAGACGCCGCGGGCCATCGAGGTGAAGCGCCACTTTTCCTTCTGCACCCCGCTGGTCATCGAGGTGAAGGGCAAGCGGCAGGTGGTGTTGCCCGGAAGCGGTGCCGTGTGTGCCTACGATCCGAAGGATGGCCGCGAGATCTGGCGCGCCCGTTATGGCGAGGGCTATTCGGTCGTGCCGCGACCGGTGTACGCCAACGGCCTGCTGTACATCGGCACCGGGTACGACCGCCCGTGGATCCACGCGGTCCGACCCGACGGCACGGGGGACGTCACCGACACGCACGTGGCGTGGAAGTTGGCCAAGGGCGCCCCGAACACGCCGTCGATGCTCGCGGTGGGCGATGCCTTGTACGCGGTGAGCGATGCGGGCATCGCGAGTTGCATCGACGGCATGACCGGCGAGGTGCGCTGGAGCGAGCGGTTGGGCGGTGATTTCTCGTCGTCGCCGGTGTACGCGGCGGGCCGGCTCTATTTCCAGAACGAGGCAGGCGTGGGATTCGTGGTGCAACCGGGCAACACCTTCCGGTTGCTCGCCAAGAACGATCTCGGGGAACGGACCCTGGCGTCGTATGCGGTCGACGAAGGCACGTTCTACATCCGCACGGCCTCCCGGCTGTTCAAGATCGGGATGGAAACGACCCGCTGACCCCGGGGCCCGACCGGGCTCAACGGGAGGCGCACGCCATCGGGTCGGATGGCCTTGCCGGATTTCGTGCTTCGACGCGGGCAAACCTGACCCAAGTCAAGGCGAGCTCCCGACCGTTCCATGATCTTGGCGGCACAACGGAAGACCGGCTCGAACGAACGGTCCCGTCGAACCAACCAAGAGGAGATCCGATGAATTCCAACGACCCGATTCCCAAACGTAGCGCCCGTGTCCCGCGATGGGCCTTGCTCAGTCTTCTGTTGTCCCAGCTCGTTTTTGGAGCCGAGGGACCCGCGGCACCGGGCATCGCGAAGGGTCCGAATGCCAAGGGAGTGGATCCCGAAATCCAGGGCGAGGAGCGTGCCGTGCTCACCGTGGCGCCGAACGTGCCGCCGCCGATCACCCGGCGCCACGCGACCAAGGTGATCGCGGAAATCGAGGTGAAGGAAGTGGTGAAGCGCCTCGCCGACGGCGTCGATTACCTGTTCTGGACCTTCGGCGGCGAGGTTCCCGGCCTGTTCATCCGCGTCCGCGAGGGGGACTTGGTTGAGTTCCATCTCAAGAACCATCCGAGCAGCAAGATGCCGCACAACATCGACCTGCACGCCGTGACGGGACCCGGCGGCGGCGCGGCGAGTTCGTTCACGGCGCCTGGCCACGAGTCCCAGTTCTCGTTCAAGGCCCTCAACCCCGGCCTGTATGTCTATCACTGCGCCACCGCGCCGGTCGGCATGCACGTGGCCAACGGCATGTACGGACTGATCCTCGTCGAACCCAAGGAAGGCCTGCCCAAGGTGGACCGCGAGTTCTACGTGATGCAGGGCGACTTCTATACCGCCGGCAAGTTCGGCGAGGAAGGACTGCAGCCCTTCGACCAGGAACGCGCCGTCGACGAGCGGCCCACGTACGTCGTCTTCAACGGCTCGGTGAATTCCCTCGTCGGCGACAGTGCCCTCCAGGCAAAGGTCGGCGAGAAGGTCCGCATCTTCTTCGGCAACGGCGGCCCGAACCTCACCTCGTCCTTCCACGTCATCGGCGAGATCTTCGACAACGTCTATTCCGAGGGCGGCATCGTCGCCAACCAACATCAGGTCCAGACCACCGTCGTGCCCGCCGGCGGTTCCACCATGGTCGAGTTTGGCCTCCAGGTTCCCGGAACCTTCATCCTCGTCGACCATGCCCTGTTCCGCGCTTTCAACAAAGGCGCCCTCGGCATGCTCAAGGTCTCCGGTCCCGAAAACCTCCTCGCCTATTCCGGCAAGGAAGTCGACGCCGTGTACCTCGGCTCGCAGGCCACCGCCGGCATCGGGTCGGACGCCAAGGTCCTCGCGCTCCAGGGCCAGGTGCGGGCCGCCATCGCCAACGATCCCAAGATCGCCGCGCTCACCAAGGAAGTGCGGATGGAGAAAGGCAAACGGGTCTACATGCAGACCTGCTTCGCCTGCCACCAGCCCACGGGCCTCGGTCTTCCGGGCGTCTTCCCGCCGCTCGCCGGCTCCGACTTCCTCATGAGCGACAAACCGCGCGCGATCCGGGCCGTGACCAAGGGACTGACGGGTGCCGTCGTCGTCAACGGCAAGACCTACAACGGGGTCATGCCGCCGGTCGCCATCAACGACGAGCAGGTGGCCAACGTCCTGACCTACGTTCGCAATGCGTTTGGGAACACCGGCGAGGCGGTCACCGTCGACGAGGTCCACCGCGTCCGTGCCGACTCCGCAAGCCAATGATGGGAGCGGGCCGGTCCCCGACCGGCTCCGATCGATGTCGCCATGAACCCCGCCCGAAACCGATTGCCCGTCGCATGCCGCACCCTGCTGGTGGCGGTGGCGCTGTGGCACGGGTCGGTCGGGGCTTTGGATTCGGCTGGGGTGCCCGCGTTCCCGGATCTCGCGGTCATCCCCGCCGGGGTTCACCGACCGCTCTTCCGGACACCGGACGAACCGAAGGAGATTCCGGTGGCGGCGTTCCAGCTCGAAATCAGTCCGGTCACCCAGGGCCAATTCCTCGAATTCGTCCGCGCGAATCCCCGCTGGCGCCGTTCGAACGCGAAGCGCCTGTTCGCGGACGAGGGCTATCTCGGGGATTGGTCCGGCGACCTCGATCTCGGTCCCGATGCCACGGCGCGGGCAGCGCGGCCGGTGACGCGGGTGTCGTGGTTCGCGGCGAAGGCCTATGCGAGTTGGAAGGGTCGCCGCCTGCCGACCACCTCCGAATGGGAACTGGCCTCGGCCGCGGGTTTTGCCCGGGCCGACGGCGCCGCCGAACCCGAGTTCCGGAGCGCTGTGCGCCGTTGGTACGGCACGCCGGCCAGCGAGGTGCTGGCGCCCGTCCGCTCCGGCCGCGCCAACCTGCACGGCGTCCATGACCTCCACGGCCTCGTGTGGGAATGGACGAGCGACTTCAATTCCGCCTTGGTGACCGGGGACGCGCGTGGTGATACCGGGATCGAGCGCATGCTGTTCTGCGGCGCGGGTTCCCAGGGCGCGACCGATCGCGGGGACTTTCCCGCCTTCATGCGTTCCGGCCTCCGCAGTTCCCTCAAGGCTTCGTACGTCCTGCCGAACCTCGGCTTCCGTTGCGCCCTCGATCTGCCCCGCCCCTCCGTTTCCTCCCCGTCCCGATGAAATCACGATTGTTCCACGGCATGCGGATCCTCTGCGTCGCCTCGATACTGGGGCTGGGAGTTGGTGTGCGGGCAAAGGACGACCCGAGGCCGCAAGCGACCGGAACGAATCTGCCGCCGTGTTGCCGTCGGGCCGAGGCGGTGGCGAAGCCGACGGACCGATCGCTGTACCAACTCGAATCCGAATGGACGTCGGACGTGGGAAAGAAAGTGCGGTTGGGGGTATTCCATGGGCGGCCGCTGGTGTTGGTGCTGTTCTTCACCCAGTGCGAGTACGCGTGCCCGGTGTTGGTGAGCGATCTCAAGCGGTTGCAGGAAGCCCTGCCCGGGGAATTGCGGGGCGCGGTGGATTTCGCGTTGGTGAGCCTCGACACGGCGCGCGACACGCCGGAAGTCCTGGCGCGGTACCGGGCGGAGCACGGGCTGGGGACGGACCACTGGAGCCTGCTGACGGGGAAAGCGGACGACGTGCGGGAGTTGGCGGCGTTGCTGGGGGTGAACTACCGGCGCGACCAGCGGGGACAGTTCTCCCATTCGAACGTCTTCACCGTGCTGGACGCGGAGGGCGAGGTGATCCAGCAGACGGTGGGGCTGAACCAGGATCCCAGGGACGCGGTGCGGGCGCTGTCCAAGGCACGCAGGGACGGGAAACGGACCGGACCGTAGGGGGCCAGGTACAAAACGAAGCCGCCGGGGTCCGAAAACCCCGGCGACTCGACGAACGGCAACAGGCGGGACCGATCAGTACGCGGCCTGCGCGCCGCCGGTGTTGCGCTTCTGCATCCACGGCATGAGCGCGCGGAGCTTGGCCCCGGTCTTTTCGATCGGGTGGTTCGCGCCGGCCTTGAGGAGGGCGTTGTACCGGGGATAACCCGACTTGTACTCCTTCACCCAGTCCTTGGCGAACTTGCCGGTCTGGATGTCCTTCAGCGCGGCCTTCATGCGCTTCTTGACGGAGGCATCGATGATCTTCGGGCCGACGCTGACGTCGCCCCACTTGGCGGTCTCGGAAATCGAGAAGCGCATGCCGCTGATGCCGGACTCGTTCATGAGGTCGACGATCAGCTTGAGCTCGTGGAGGCACTCGAAGTAGGCCATCTCGGGCGAGTAACCGGCCTCGACGAGAACCTCGAACCCGGCCTGCACCAGCGCGCTGGTGCCGCCGCAGAGGACGGTCTGCTCGCCGAACAGGTCGGTTTCGGTTTCTTCCTTGAAGGTGGTCTCGATCACGCCGGCGCGGGTGCCGCCGATGCCCTTGGCCCAGGCGAGGGCGATCTTCTTGGCGTTCTTGCCGGGGTTCTGCTCGATGGCGATCAGGCTGGGAACGCCTTTGCCCTCGGTGAACTGGCGGCGGACGATGTGGCCGGGCCCCTTGGGCGCGACCAGAATGACGTTGATGTCCTTGGGCGGGACGATGGTCTTGAAGTGGATCGAGAAACCGTGGCTGAAGAGGAGGGTCTTGCCCTTCGAAAGGTTGGGGGCGATGTCCTTCTCGTAGGCGGCGGCCTGCTTGGTGTCCGGCAGCGCCACGAAGATGACGTCGGCGCGTTTCACGGCCTCGCCGGTCGAGACGACTTCGAAGCCCTTCTCGCGGGCGACGGCGATGGATTTCGAGCCCTCGTAGAGGCCGATGATGACGTTGACGCCGCTTTCCTTGAGGTTGAGCGCGTGGGCGTGGCCTTGGGAGCCGAAGCCGAGCACCGCGAGGGTCTTGCCCTTGAAGACGCCCAGATCGGCATCCTTGTCCGTGTACACTTTTGCCATAAAAAGAGACGGGACTCTACCGGAGGGGGGGTGGCATGGGGAAGGGTGAATTCCGCGGGATCAAAACCTCCCTTGACCGGCCGGTTTCCGGGTCCGTAGTATTTCCTCTCTTTGCCGCAGGCCTGCAATCGTGCCGGCCGCGGCACCAGTCCAGTCAGCGAAAGGCAAGTATCGTGAACGTTTCCGTCGAGTCCCTGGGTCCGTGCAAGAAGCTCCTGCGTGTGGAGCTTCCCGTCGAAAAAGTGAACGCCGTGTTCGACGAGATCACGGGAGAGTTCCAAAAGGGAGCCCAGCTCCCCGGCTTCCGCGCGGGCAAGGCGCCGAAGCACCTCGTCGTCCGGGCCCACGAGGGCCGGATCGTGGAGGAGACCCGCAAGAAGCTGTTCAACGACTCCTACAACGCCGCGGCGCGGCAGGAGAATCTGCGCGTCGTGGTCACCCTCGACGTCGAGGAACAGCAGTTCGGGCGCAACCAGGAAATGCGCTACACGGTCACTCTCGAGACCGCCCCGGACTTCGCCCTGCCCACCTACAAGGGCATCAAGGCCCAGCGCCAGATGGCGGCCGCCGGCGACGCGGATGTCGAACGCGCCGTGAACATCCTTCGCGAGCAACAGGCGACCTTCAACGACGTCACCCGCCCCCTCCAGGAAGGCGACGTCGCCGTGGTGAATTACTCCGGCACGATCGACGGCAAGCCGTTGACCGACATCGCGCCCACGGCGAAGGGCCTGACCTCGAAGCAGAACACCTGGATCCTCATCAAGCCCGGCTCGTTCGTCCCCGGCTTCACCGAGCCCTTGGTCGGCGCCAGCGTGGGCGACAAACGCACCGTCAACGTGACCTTCGAGACCGAGTTCGTTCATCCCGAACTCGCCGGCAAGGCCGCCGTCTACGAGGTCGAGATCGTCGGCATCAAGGAGAAGGTCCTCCCCGAGGTGAACGATGAATTCGCCGCGCGCTTCGGCGCCGAGAGTCTCAGCCACTTGCTTCAGGGCGTCCGCACCGACCTGCAGCGCGAACTCGACAACCGCCAGAAACAAGCGCTCCGCGACCAACTGCTCAAGGACCTCCTGTCGCAGGTCGATTTCGAACTCCCCGAGAGCGTCATCGCCACCGAGACCCGCAACATCGTCTATGGCGTGGTCAACGAGAACCAGAAGCGCGGCGTGCCCCAGGACGTCATCGAGCAGAAGAAGGACGAGATCTTCGGCAACGCCAAGACCACCGCGCGCGAACGCGTCAAGGTCGCCTTCATCCTCAACCGCATCGCCGAGGCCGAGAAAATCGGCGTCGACGACAAGGAGATGACCCAGCGCGTCATGTGGCTGGCGCAACAGAACGAGATCTCCCCCGACAAGATGGTGAAGCAGATCCAGGAGCAGAACGCCGTCGGCGAACTGCGCCAGGATATCCTCACCGGCAAGGTGCTCGAGTTCCTCGAACTCAACGCCCAGATCGAGGACGTGATGCCCCTCGCGGCCCCGGCCCCGGTGGCCTGATCCGGTCCCTGCGGAAAACCCCGGTCCATTGGACCGGGGTTTTTTGCGTTCGGGACCCGCTCAATTCCGGTTGGTCACCACCAGCGCCGTGGCCGGCGCGGGACGCCCGGCCGGTGGCAAGGGCGGTGGCGGCGGCAGATGGAGCACCAACCGACGCCATGCGTTCCGTTCCTCCGGGGACATCGCCTGCCAGCGCGCCGCATGGGTCAGGAAGTCCGCGCGTTCGGTAGGCGACAACCGCGAGTATTTCCCGAACCCTTCCAGAATGCGTTCCCGTTCCGCCGGGGACATCCGGGAATACTGGTCCAGCGTGCGTTCCAGTGTCCTGCGATCGGGAACCTCCATCCGCCCCAGCACCTTGTCCCGTCGTCCCGTCCCGAGATCGAAGATGCCGCGAAACGCCTTCGTCCGGTCGGCGCGGTCGTCCTCGGACAACGCCTTCCAACGGGCGAACTGGGCCTCGACCTCCGGGCACTGCGTCGCGGGAACCGACGAGAGGACGACCGCGAGTCGGTCCGCATCCGCGGTCTGCTGGCGGACGAAATAGCGCAGCGATTGGTCGCTCTCGAGCACGGATCGCCGTGCGTCCGGCCCGAGTGCGTCCCATGCCTTCAACCGCTCGCCGACGATCGGGAGGTATTCCGCCGGAACCCGGCCGAGGAGGGGCGCGCGTTCCGAAGGCGTCGCCTGCAACAGCGGCGACAGATAAAACCGGAACTCCGCCAGACGAAGCTGGAAGTCGGCTTCCTCGCGTCCGGCTGCGGGCAAAGCCTCGTACTCGCGCACCCGGCGCAGGATCAACTCCCGCGCCACCCTGGATTTCCCGGCAAGCAACGCCTCCCTTCGGTCGGGCGACGCCGCCAGCAATTCCCGGAAAACCTGTACCGGGGGACGGCTTACCGGCGGCATTGGCGGGCTCATGCCCTTTGTCGGGAACGGATCCGCCGCCAACAGCCGGAGGCCCAGCGCCCAGACCAATCCACGGCACAGCCGGTGTTTGGTCCCCGCTGCCTGGAAAAGCCGCGGGCTCATTGGGCGAGGGCCACGATCAGGGCGTCGTCGTCCGGCTTTGCCGCGGTGTCGAGACGGCGCACCGCATCGAAATCCACGAGGGATTGCGCATCGATCCCCGCCGAGGCCCGCACCACCTCCACGGCACCGCGTGCCATCCGCTCCTGACGCCGGCTGTCGATGCCCCACCAACCGGCGCCGACGGCCAGCGCGAGCGCCGCGAAGGCGGCCACGCGCGGCAAAGCGAGCCGTCGCAACCAGTCCGCCACCACGCCGCCGACCGACCGGGTCGGCGCCGGTCGGGTGGCTTCGGCCAGCACCCGGGAAACGAAGTTCCCGGAAACCGGCGGTGCCGGACGATGTCCGTCCAGCAGGTCGTTCAACGCCAATTCGCGTTCCAAACGGCGACGCTCCGCCGGCCGGGCCGCCATCGATTCGCGCCAACGCTCCCGCTCTTCCCGCGTCAAACGCCGGGCGGCCACCTCGTCGATCCAGTCGTCGTGTGTTTCCGGTTTCATGGTGTCGTCGTCTTCCGTGTATCCCCGCGTCCGGGACAAAGTTTCGTCAGGTGCCGCGTTCCGCCCATTCCCCGGTCGCCAGATAGGGCTTCAACCGGGTCTTGAGCGTTTCGCGCGCGCGATGGATCAGGGATTTCGTGGCGGGCAACGTGGTTTCCAAAACCACGGCGATTTCCTCGTAGCTGAGTTCGCCCTCGCGGCAGAGAGCCATCGCCAAGCGCTGCTTTTCCGGCAGGTCCGCCAAAGCCTCGTCCACCTTCGCGATCAATTCCGCCCCCTGCACCGCCGCGTCCGCCGACAACTGCAGCGAATCCGGCAATGGTCGCTCCGGGGTCTCGTCGTCCCCGGCTTTCCGCGGGTCGAGCGGCTCCGCGGGATGCCGCGAGCGCCGTCTGATCTCGTTGAGACACAGGTTGCGCGCCACCGTGAACAGGAAGGTGCTGAACCGGGCGGTTTGCCGGTAGCGCCCGGCCGCTTTCCAGACCTGCACGAACACCGCCTGGGCCAAATCCTCCGCCTCGTCCGGATCCGAAAGCAGGCGATGGACGAAATTCATGACCGGTTGCTGCCATCGTGTCACCAGTTCGGCAAAGGCGTCGGGGTCGCCACGCTGCACCCGCAGCATCAGGGCGGCGTCCGGATCGGCCTCGGCCGGCGAATTCATCGGTTGGATGCTATCCACCACCGGACACGGTAGGAAGTTGCGGCGCGAACGAATTTCCGGAGGGGTCGGTTCTTGTCATCGCTCATGAAGGTCCCGCTCGGACCATTTCGGAACCGTTGGGGCAATGGACCGGAGTGGCAATGACAAGAACCAACCCCTCCGCACGGGCGGGCGGGTGGACCCACCAGGACAAATTGTGCCCAGAGCTCGCCAAAAAAGAAATTGAGTGTCCGGACCCTCCGCGTGCTAACAATCGCGTGGAGATTGATCCGATGAAGAAGACGCTTCTTGCAGTGGGTATCGCTTTGGCCGCCGTGTTGGCGGGTTGCAACAGTGACGGTACCGCGAAGCCGACGGCTTCGGCGGGGCCCGCCAAGGCTTATCCGCTCGATGTGTGCGTGGTCTCCGGCGAGAAGCTGGGGAGCATGGGGAAGCCCGTGGAGTTCGAGTATCAGGGCCAGCAGATCAAGCTGTGCTGCAAGAACTGCAAGCCGGACTTCGACAAGGAGCCCGCCAAGTACATCGGCAAACTCTCCGCCAAGTGACCTGAACCCGGCCGCGGCATGCCCGCGGTCTTCCCCCGATGAAATCGGACCACCACCACCGCCTCGCACCGCTCCTCGCGGTGTGGGTCGTGTTATGGCAGGTCTGCATCGGTTGGGCGCCGCGATCCGAACCCGGGGCCGGCCATGGCTCGTGCTGCGCCGCGGCGGTCGTCGCGGGGACCACCGCCCGGCCCTGTTGCCATGCCGCGTGTTGTTCGGCACCGGTCGAACGCGATTCCCGGCCCCAGCCCGTCCTCCCGAGTCCGGCCTCCGCTTCGCTCCTTCCCGATTGGTCGCCCGCGTTGGTCGCCGGATTCCTGCTCCCCTCCGTCTCGGATCGGCCCGTCTCTCGGGTTGCCGTCGCCGATCCCGTGGCGGCCGCGGTCGGCACGCCGCTGTTCCGCCGGTTTTGCGCCCTGTTGATCTGAGCCTGGGACGTTCCCCGCGCGAGGAGTGTCCGGCGCCGGCACGCCCTCGTTTTCCCTCCGGGTGGCGCCTTTGCAATCCCGTCCCATGGCTCCATGTATCCCATTTTCCGACCCGTCGATGCCGTCCCAACCCGGCATCCCTTGAAATCCGCCGCCCTCTGGCTCGCGCTCGCGATGGCGCTGGGGCGGGGTGATCCGCTCCAAGCCGCGCCCGAGGTCGTCGACGCCGGGTTGGTGTTGCGTCTGACCGGGGAGATGCGCGCGCAACACCCCGCCCTGCGCTCGTTGCAGGCGCGGGTCGACGCCGCCCACCACGCCACCGAGGGCACCCGCCGCTGGGCCGATCCCATGCTGACGGCCGGGGGAGCGGCCTATCGGGATTCCAGCATGGCCCGTGACAACGGCGACCTGATCTACGGCGTGCAACAGACGCTCCCGATCCTCGGGAAGGAAAAGGCCGCGCGCGCGGTGGCCGGAAGCGAGGAGGCCATGGCGGAAACCCGCTTCGAAGCCCGGTTCGTCGAGCTTCGCCGCGATCTCGCCCTCGCGTTGGTCGCCGTCGCCTACGAACGCGAGTCCGTGGCGTTGCTCCGCGAGGACGGCCGTTGGTTGGAGGCCCGCGAATCCACCGCGCGCGCCCGCATGGCTTCCGGCCGCGAATCGCTGGCGCAGTTGCTCCGGCTCGAGAACGAGCGGGCCCGTCTCCGCGTCGATCTTGCCAACGGCGTCGTTCGGCTCGCCGACGCCGAGGCCGCCGTGCGACGGGCCCTCGGGCGTACCAACGAAGTGTCGCCCGGGGAGTTCTCCCTGCCACCCGTTGGTCCGGACGTCGCGGTCGACGAACGGTTGGTGCGCATCGCGGAGGCATCGGATCCCATGGTGCGGACGATCCACGCGGAAGGCCGGGTGGCGGATGCCACCTTGCTGGCCACGCGGCGTTCGGCACGGCCCGACGTCGCCCTCGGTCTGCAGGCATACCAGTACTCGGGTGACGGCGGGATCGCCCAGGGCATGTTTGGGGTGACGATCAACCTGCCGTGGTTCAACCGGGAGAACTACCGCCGCGACCTCCGGCGCGACGAGGCGCGTGTCCGCGCCAATCGTCTCGAGGAAACCAACGCGGCCGCCGAGGTGCGCCGCGTCGTGCATCGGCTCGCCGCCGATCTGGCGTCCGCTCGCCGGATCGCGGTGCTCTACCGCGACGACATCCGCCCGCGGACGGCGACGACGCTCGGGGCACTGGAGGCCGCATGGATGCCGGGCGGCGCCGACCTGCGCGACCTGTTGGAAACGCGGCGGCAACTGGTGGACGCCGACCGCTTGGCCGCGCGGGCCACGGCCGACTACTGGAACGCGATCCACGAATTGCTCCTGTGCTGCGGCCTCGACGACCTCGGGACGCTCTCCGATCCGGCACGCGCCGTCCTTCCCACCGCGAAACCCCGCAACTGATTCCCCCTCCCCATGAAAGCCTTTCCCACGCTCGTTCTCGGCATCGCATTGCTCGGCGCCGGTGCCGCCGGCTGGTGGATCCGCGGCAACGTCTATTTCCATGACGGCGCCCCGGGACCGGGCGCCGCGCGGCGCATCCGTTTCTACCAGTCGCCGATGCATCCCTGGATCAAGTCGGACCAACCCGGCCTTTGCACCATCTGCGGCATGAAGCTCGTGCCGGTGTACGAGGGCGACGAGGAATTGCAGTCGCCCTCGGTGGTCACGCTCGGCTCGAACACCCCGTCCATCGCCGGCATCGCCACCACGGCGGTCGGGCGCCGACCGATCGTGCGATCGATGCGCGTGGCGGGGACGATCGACGACGACGATTCGCGGCACCGGATCCTTCCGGCGTACGTCGAGGGCCGGATCGAGGAACTGCACGTCCATCACGTCGGCGCGGAGGTCACCGCCGGGCAACCGTTGGCGACGTTCTACAGCCCGGCGT
>WBXI01000077.1 GCA_008933025.1 Verrucomicrobiota bacterium | reverse complement strand
GAGAAGATTTGCGAGCGATTGCGGCGGTTTGCTCATGAGTAACTAGAACGCTAGTTACATATGGACAAAAAAGAAGAGCAAACTCGTCTCTCTTCACATTTTCGTCATGCACCCCGATGTGGAAGTTGCACCTTGCCGCGGTTGCCAACCGACCCGGGGAACCGGTCCCGTATCCGCAAGCCCGGAACCGGATCGATCGGCGGCGTCCGAGGACATCGGGGAATCGACGACGCGCGCGAGCCCGGCCCGGATCGCGTTGCTTTCCCGCGGAGGCGGGAACAGGCACGCCCGCCGATGTCGCGGGGCGCACGCGACAAGTCCCTGCCTCCCGGTGCCTCACCGCGGACCCGGCCACTGCAGGTGCCGATGGAGGAAGCGGAAAGTCCCGGCACTGTGGATCTCGTGCCCGCCGTCGAACCACTCGATCGAACACCGGTCCGGCAACCGCAGTCGCGCATCGTACAATCGCTGCACCTTGGCGAACTCGAAGGCGACCTGCTCGTCCGACCCCACCGGGTCGGAATGCCCGCGCTCGACCATGAACGGCCGCGGCGCGATCAAGGCCGCCATCTCCGCGTAGCCATACGTGCTGCCAAGATCGAATTCGAAGATGTAGGGCTCGGGCTGGAACACGTAGCTGTAGTCGCTGTCCGTCGTGGTGGTCTTCCAGATCCATTCGTTGAAATCGCCCGACACCACCGTCATCGCGTACCCGTCCACCAACAACGGCATGCGCATCGCGGTCTTGCCGCCCCACGACAACCCGTAGAGCGCGATGCGTCCCGCGTCGACGAACGGCTGGCTCCCCAGCCAGTCGACGATGCGCTGGTGCATCGCGGCGACATAGGCGTATTGGGTCAACCCGATGCTGTTGCACTTGCGCACCAGGGAATCCGGCGGCGGAAACATCACCGAGGGCGAGAAGGTCACGAACCCTTCCTCCGCGAGATGGGCGGCGAACGCGTGGTAGGCGCCGGCCTTGTCCCGCACCAACTGGTCGGGGTTCCCGCCCCCGCCGTGCTGGCACACCACCACAGGCCTTCGTTCGCCGGGCTTCAGGCCCTTCGGGACCACCAGATAACCCGCCGCATACGCGCCCGGGTAGGCATCCAGCCGGACCTCGTGGCACGTCCATGCCGGCTCGTCGTAGCGCAACCGCGTCCGGGCATTGAATGCCGCGGGCCCCTTCTCCAACCGGCCCAGCACTTCCGCGCGCAGGTGCCCGATGTAACCCACCTTCGTCGCCTCGTGGCGTTCGACCGACGACGAATCCAGGCCGGCCATGAACTGGCGCCGCACCTCCGCGCTCTTTGCCAGCAAGGTTTGGTTGTGGCGGTCGATCTCGTGCAACTGCCGGCGTTGGCGGGCGACCGGGTCGGCGGCCGCTCCCACGGCAACCGGCGCCCCGGCGTCCGGGGCCACCGCGAGCCCGGGCGACAACGCCGCCAGAAACCGCTCCAAAGCCGACCCAGTCCCGAAGGGACCCGAACCGCCCCCGCTCGCGACCAGATCGATCGCCGCGCCGCCCACCAACCCCTCGACCATGGCGCGGGCACGCGCCACCTCCGCCGTGACCCGTGCCAGCTCGGGCGTCCGCAGGACACCGGTCATGCCACCCGGCGACGGCACCCGTCCCTCCGGTGCGCGGCAAGCCTCGATCACCAAAGCGCGCGGGAACACCAACGACGCGATCTCGGCGTCGCCGAACTGCCGCATCAGGGAGAACACGCTGCGATCGAGCGGCTCGGTCCACGGGGATTCGCGGGAATCGAAATAGCCGGATACGCAGCCGGCGTGGATGCGGGGATCCAACGCGGCTGCATAAAAGGACAGGAGGCCGCCCTCGCCGTGGCCCATGACGCCGATCGGGCCACCGCGCCGCCGGAACCAGTCGACGGCGGCGAGGATCTTCTGGACCTCGTAGCCGATCGGATGGCGCCCGAGTTCGTAGGCCGGCCGGAACAGGAATTCCCGCGAACTCATGGGCTGCCGCGAGTAGGGGCGGTAACCCTCGGAACCACGGACCTCGATGGCGCGGTCGATCAACGCCGGAACCAACACGCGGCAACCGCTCTCGGCAAGCCGGCGCGCGAACTGGGACCCCGGTGGCACGCCGGGAGACAGGCCGCAGAGTTGTTCGGGCGTCTGCGCGCAGTCCGCCACCGCGACTACCGAGGCCACGGGTTTGCCACCCCGGGGTTCCAGCAGGAGACCCTCGGCGCGCACGTCGCCGAACGCCGGCCACGTCACCCGCAGGATCTCGTACCCGCCGCCCCGGCCGGCCAGCGCCGACCCCTCCATGGTGGCATCCAACGACGGCGCGTCGTAGGGAAGCCGCGGATCGCGCACGCCGAGGATCCGGGCCAGGCGGGCGCGATTCGTCTCCACCGAACGGTCGTAGTTGGCGGGCGAGGACAGGTCGCGGTGCCAGAACCGGCCGCGCGAAGCCACGGCGCGGTCGATCTCGGCCTGGATCACGCCGTCCCAATTTCCCACGCCACCCGTGCCGGGTTCGAGCGGTTGCGTGCCTTCCAACGACGCCGGGGCCGGCCCCGCCCCGCGGACCACGGCGCATGGCGCGAACGCCAGCACCAACAAAACGACGGGGACCAGACCACACCGGGGGAAGTTCATGGGTATTCAGGGATCGCGACGGGCGCGGGCGACCAAGTCGGCGGGCAGCATCCGGGGCTGCCAAGTCTCGAAATGCCGCGGGATGGAGCTGCCGACGGTGAAATCCCACAGCGAGATTTTCAATTGGCGCAGCGCGAGGACCGACAGCACCTCGCCCTGGATCCAGCCGGTTTCCATGCTGTACAGGCTCCAGCCGACGTCCGCGTCGCTGCCCCAGTATTCCCAGCGGCCGAAATCGAAACCGCGAAACCACCCGCCATCGAGTTCGGGATGCGCCTCGCTGCGGACCTGGACGCGGCAGAAGAAACGCGCCAACCGATCCTCCGCATCGCGGTAGAGGGCATCGCCCGTCGCCGCCGCGGCCTCGTGGAGGCCCACCAGCGCGAAGTTCGCCGTGTACAGCAGATCGGTGTTCGGATCGCCGTTCGCCTGCACCAGCGTGGTTTCGCCCGTGCCGTACGCGGCGTTGTCCGCCGGGCCGCGGCTGATCTTGGTCAGGATCGCACCCGACGCATCCATGTCGCCGACGAGATCCAAGGCCATCCGGCGAAGCCATTCCCGGTGGAGGGGCGTGTCGTCGATCCGCACCAGCCACGCGAGGGGCAGCAGCATGCGGGCGCGTTCCTGGTTGAACTGGTCGTTGGTCGCCGACCACCGCTTGGGATAGCCCGCCATCATCAGGCCAATCGCGCGGGTGGCCCGCTCGCGCAACAGCGGGAACCCGGTGGCGCGCGAGCCCCACAGGAAGCAGGCCTGCACGAATGCCTGGTAGTGGGGCGAAAGATTCTCGTGGTCGCCGAGGAAGGATTTTTCCCAGCCGTCCCGCGCGAGCGACGGCAGGTCCACCACCGTGGTCATGAAACCCTTCCGGCCCGTCGACCGCATCATCGCCAGCAACTGCTGGGCGAGCCGCTCGTCGTGCCGCGACGTGGGCAAGGCCGCCGCGGCCCGCAGCAGTCCCAGCCAGGCCCGCGCGTTGTCGTCGCCCCAGATCTGGTCGTAGCCGTTGGCGTTCCCGTAATAGCGCGGCACGTCGTTCCAGCCGGCGAGGCCGAAGGCCGGGTGGGTGGGATCCGATCGGTCGCCGTTGTAGAGGATGGACCGCGTGACCAACCAATCGGCGAGGTTCGATCCGACGCGCGAATATTCCAGATCGTGCAGCGCCGCCCCGGCGAGGGCGAGGGCGCCGGCGGATTCCCCGTGGTTGTCCGCGCGCCGCCACCACAGCACCGCCTGGGATCCGTCGCGATAGATCTTGGAACGGAATCCCTCCAGCAGCCCGAGGGTGCCGTCGCCGACGGCGGATCGGTTTCCCGGCAGGGGTGCGGCCCGATGCCCGTCGGGCCAATCCTTGGTCGGCGGGCCTTGGTTCGCGGGCCGGTCGTAGAGCGATTGCCACGAGGGATGCACCAGCAGGCCGGAGCGTTGGTACCAACCCGCGCCGCGTCGCAGCGCCTCCTTTTCCGCATCCGCGGCCAAGGTCCCGTCGCGCGGGTGGGATGGACGGACGGTGGGGATCCATCGCAGCGGGGGCACCGTCGCCCCGGGCTGCGTCCAACCCAGGATCATCCGCCATACCGCCGGCCAGGCGTCCAGCGGCGCGTAGCGGGCGGTCACGCATTGGCTCAGTTTCGTGGTCCCCACCAACACTTCCCCGGCCGGGGATTCCAGAAGGATGGGCCACGCTCCCTTGTCCGGGATCCCGTGGAGCGCCGTGTCGTAGCCCGCCACCCGGGCGACCCGCAGATGCGCCCGCGAAGCCTCGACCGGCAGGTAGTGGCAATCGTGGATCATCAGGATCCGCGACGGCTTCAACCCGTCGCCAAACGCGTCGCTGGCAACCACCGTGCGTTCCAGGATGTTGCCCCACTCCCCGGTCCGCAGGGTCCGCGGTTCCCCGAACGCCATGCCCGGCACGAACGACGGGTATTCCACGTAGAGCCGCAGCTTTCGGTTTGCCGCGGTCGCGAACAATGCCGGATCCAGGGGCGTGGCCCGATCCGGATACCCGTCGGCCAAAATCAGGACGCCGTCGCCCGACTCCGCGCCGGCCACCGCCGCCGCGGCGGAATCATGGCGCGTCGCGTGGATTCCGGCGTCGCGGAGCACCCGGACCATGTCGTTGTCCGGACGCGCCGCGACCACCCACGACGCACCCGCCGACGGAAGCAAGCACGCCGCGCAACCTCCCGCCAGCAACAGGTAACCCGTGATCTTCATGGCACCGGTACCAACCGATAGAACCGACCCGCGGCATCCCCGGCATCCAGCGTGTCGACCGCCGTCGCGTCGTCGCCGGTCGGGATCACGGGCGACCCGAGATCGGTCCAATCCGCATCCTCCAATGCCGCCTTGAATTGGACTTGGTACGGCAACCCCGGGGCCGTGCGCCATCCCAAGACGACCGTATCCCCGTCACGCGCGACCGACCGGAAGGCGACGGGCGGAATCGGCGTCACGCTCACGTCGTCGAGGCCGAAGCCGTAGGCGGAATTCTGCGCCGCCAACCGCAGCACGGTCCGGGGAGCGGAGGCCGTCACCACCCATTGCAGGCGGGTCCACGCGAGGATCCCGGGGCCAACAAGATTGTAGACCGGGTCGGCCGGGTCCCCGTCCGGGTTCCAGCCCGCATGGAATTCCTGGTCGAAACCGTCGACCGGGTTGTTGATCCAGAACGAGAGCAGATAGGACTGGCCGGGCACGGTGGTCAGGGTCTGCGAAATCGTCGCGAGTTGCACGTCGCCCATGAACATGCCCCACGACCCGCTGTGGGCCACTTGGTAGCCCGACGAATTGCCCTTCACGGCGTTGTAGACCGTGGGCACGAGGGCGGGATCCGCCGGCACGAAAGTGCCCGTGCCGTCGAGCGTCCACGCCGTGAGGGCACCGGACTCGAATCCGCCGTTCTGGACGAGGGATCCGCCGACATTCAACGAGAACGCCACGGTCTGGGCGACCTTGGAGTCCAGATTGGAGAAGGTGATCCCACCCGCGTATTGCCCCCTGGCGAGACCCGTCGCCCCGGGCGCCAAACGGGTCGTGACGTCCACGCCGGTTCCGGGGGCAAGGATCCCGGCGACCGGCGCCGTGACCAGCCAAGGGGTACCGCCCGACACCGACCACGCCAGCGGCGCTACGCCGACATTGGTCAGCGCGAACGTGGTCGTGTCGGGCCCCAGCGGGCCGCCGACCGGTCCGGACGCGGAGAAGCCGGTGGGCGGCGCCAGCATCAAGGCGTCCGGCGGACCGACCACGGCATCGATCAGGGCCTGTCCCACCGGCGTGCCCCACCCGGTGCAGAGGTCGTATCCCGTCGTCGCCGGAAAACTGGTCGTGCTGCCGGGACGGAAATTGTTGCCGGTGACGACATCGTGGAAAGCCGCGGCCTGCCGCGAATCCTTGCCGATCGCGTAGAGGGCCGGATTGACGAAGCCGACGGGAAGCCGTCCGGTCGCGGCCGCCTGTTCGTTCATCAGTGCTGCCAGGCCGGCCCACAGCGGCGCCGCGCAACTGGTCCCGCCCAAGACCTCCGACTTCCCGTCGCCGTACCGGACATGGATGTTGTCCGCGACCATGGCGACGTCCGGAATGTTCCGTCGACTGGACGAACCCTTGTTGGCGGCGGTGGCGACGCCGGACTGCCAGACCGGCAGCGGATAACTGGTACTGATGCCGCCACCGCTTCCGGTTCCCGTGCCCGTGTTCCAGACGGTTTCGGAGATCCAACGACCCGCCGGCCCGGCCGTGCTCAGGGTCGTGCCGCCCACCACGGTGATGTAGGGCGAGCTCGTGGGCGTGTTGACCAGCGTCCGGGAATCGAGTTGACCCGCCGTGTAGGCCGCGGCATCGCCGGACGCGAGGAAGAACGACTGCCCCTGGGCGGCCATTTGCTTGAAGATGTTGTCCGTGGTGGCACTGGGCCCGCCGCTCCACGCCCAGGAGCAACCGAATTGCTTGATCTCGGCGCGACTCGCCATGGTGCTCAGCAGATCGTTCGGAATCCCATACGGGCCCGCCTCGAATACCACCACCTTGGACAAACCCGGCGCCATCGAGATCGCCATTTCGATGTCGAGGGAAACCTCGTCGTTGCCACTGCCGAAACCGGTGGTGGGGATCCCGTCGTAGCCATTCACCAGCACGGTTTCCAACTCGACCTCGGGAATCCCGGCGGCCGCCTCGTAGGCCGCGATGTCCGCGGCATAGAAACCATCGAACTGCAGCAAGCCGACCTTCTGGCCGGCCCCCGTCAGCGTCACGTCCGGGGCATAGGCCGCCCGGAAATCCTTCCCGAAAAAGGCCCCGCCACCCCCGGATCCGGCGCGCGGCACGCCCCCTCCCACGGACCCGGCCGGCCGGGACCGGATGATCCTGGGCTGCGGCCGTGCATAGTCGGTCAAACCGCTGATGTCTTTCACCGGCAGGTCCGCGTCCACGGTCGGCTCGGTGTCCGGAGCGTAGAAATCACGATCCTCGTTCGAATGCCGGTAGAGCTTCACGGAGACCTTGAACGCACGACGGATGTCGTCGGCAGATCCATCCACATCGAGGACCAACCGGTTCCCGTGGGTCGCCGTCACCCGCAGACCGTTCCGCCGGGCATGGTCGATCGCCCGGGCATAGTCCTGCTCGGTCGGACCGAATCGCGCGGCGAATTCCCCGGGCGCGAGAAAATGCCGGTACAGGGGACTTCCCGGCGAACACACCTGGGACAGAAACTCGTCCAATCCCTTTTCATCCCGCGGCGCGAGACCGATCGCGAGCCGGATGCGCTTGGCCGGCGGCAGCCCCCCCTTGGGGACCAATTGCGCGACGACCGCCGGCACATGGCCTTGGAGCCGTCTGGATTCAGTCCCCACCGCCAGCCCCCGGAACGACGCCCACGCGATCCCCCAAAGCACCACCCACAGGGTTGGCGCGGCACCCCCATGTCCACGGGAATGCCGGGGAAGGCGGAATCTTGCGGCGAACATCCGGACACTCGTAGGCGGTTTTCCGATGCGGGACAAGCCGGCGACGGGAAGGCGATGCACCCCGGGGCGGCGATGTGCCGGAAATTCGGTTGGCTTCCCCATCGACGGCGGACAACCTGTGCGCGTCTCGTCGCCCTCCCCATCCACCATGAACTGGTTCTACGCCCTCGAAGGTCAATCGCTCGGCCCCGTCGACGATGCGGAACTCGCGCGCTTGGCCGCCGCCGGCACGGTGAAGGACGACACCTTGGTGTGGCGCGAGGGATTCTCCGGATGGCAGCCCTACGCGACCGTCCGTCCCGAGGCCACCCCCCCTTCCCCGGCCGCCGGCGCTGCGGACGTCCCGCCGCCGGGGATCGCGGATACGGCCAAGGTCCGCTGCGCGGGATGCGGCCTTGCCTTCGCGGAGGAAGAGACGATCGCCATCAATGGCGCGCGGATCTGCGGCGCTTGCAAACCGGCGTACCTCCAGCGATTGGCCGAAGGCGGCGTCCCCGCCGGTTCCACGTCATCCCCGGGCACCCACGGAAATCTCGGCCCCGACGAAATCGCCGGCCGCGACTACAGCGTCGGGGCGACCGACCGGATCTCGGAGGCATGGGGCTTCATCTTCCGCGAACCCAGCGTTCTCCTGCTCGGGGGCGCCTTGGTGTTCTTCGTGACGCTGGCCATGCAGGCCGTGCCTTATCTGGGCCCGATCGTCGGCCTGGTGATGACCGGCCCGATGCTCGGCGGGCTCAACCTCTTCTTCATCCGGCGTCTCCGGGGAGAGACCGTGCAGCTTGGCGACGCTTTCTGCGGCTTCGGACCGCGGTTCGGCCAACTCGCCCTCGCGCACGTGGTGCCCTCGCTGCTGAGCGGCTTGTGCTATCTGCCCGGCATCGCGATCGGAGCGGTCGCCATCGTCCGCATGCTCCAACGCGGGGCGGGACCGAAGGGCGACGACATCGCGATCCTCGTCGTCGCCGGCATCGCTTTGCTGGCCGGCATGATCGTCGCCATGTGGCTGACCGTCGGGTGGATGTACACGATTCTCCTGGTCGCCGACAAAGGCTACGGCCTGACCGCCGCGATGTCGCTGAGCCGGCGCGTGGTGCGGCTCCACTTCTGGCAGAACCTCTGGCTCGTGTTCCTGGGCGGCATCGTCGTGTCCGCCGGATTCATGGCGGCCTGCGTCGGCATTTTCGTGACCTTCCCGCTGGTCACCGCCGCCATCGCGATCCAGTACGACCGGATGTTCCGGGATCTCGCCCCGGCCAAGGCCTAGGCCATGCGCAACCCGGATCCCGAATGTCCCGGTTGCGGTCGGCCCCTCCCCACGGACCCCGTGGAGTTGGCCGGCCTTGCCGCCTGTCCCCATTGCCGCGGCGAACTTACCGCCACCGTGTTCCCGGCGTATGGTCGCGGCCCGGTGATCGGCGGCACCGCCGAAAGGACCACCGCGGACGACGAAGCCACCTGCTTCTTCCATCCCTCGAAAAAGGCGGCCGTGCCCTGCGACCGATGCGGCCGGTTCCTGTGCGCCCTCTGCGACCTGCCCATCGCCGGCGAGCACCTTTGCCCGGGTTGCGTCCAAAGCGCCCAGAAGAAGGAGGGCTTGTCGGGCGTCGGACGTCCCCGCCTCCGCTGGGACATCATCGTGTGGCAGTTGGTGCTGTTGCCGCTGCTGGCCTGCAGCTTTGTCATCCCCGTCACGGGACTGGCGGCCGCGGGTCTCGCGGTCTGGGGACTCCGCGCGCCCCCCAGCCGGGTGGTGCATACCCGGGCGCGCCTCTGGGCCGGTCTGGTCGCCGGATTGGTGGTGGCGGCCGGCGGCACCGTTTTCTGGATCGTGGCCGCCACCCGTTGAGACCATGGAACTCCGACTCCCCAAGGATCCCGCGTACGAGAGGATTTGCAGCGGCCACACCCCGACGGGTTCGGCATCCTACTGGCTCGGTCGGGACCACTTGCTCCTGGTCGAAACCAGTTTCGTGACCGAGCAGTGCCGGCGCTTCGAGCTCCGCGACCTCGAACTCGTCGTGGTCCAGCCCACCTCCACGCGCCTCGTGGCCGGCTCGGTGCTGGCCTGCGCCTTCGTCGTCCTCCTGTCGCTCGCGGCCATCGCCTCGTTCCGGGCCGCCTCCAGCAACGCGTCGGACGCCGCGATCTGGGCGGTGTTGGCGGGAATACCCACGGTCGTCCTGGGGGCCGCGCTCGCCTGGGTCGTCCTGCCCGGACGCTTCTGCCGCGTCCGGATCCGCACCGGCGTCCAGACGCTCGCGGCCCCCGGCATCTCGCGCCTTCCCAAGGCAACCCGCTTCGTCGCCAGACTTCGCGCCGCCCTCGCGCCGACGGTAGATGCCGCGCCGGCCGCCCCCCTCGCCCCCCAACCCGCGGCCGGCAACGCATCGACGGATCCGGCCCCATGACGTCGCTGGCATCCCAACGTTGCCTCCTCCACCCGTCGCGGGAAGCCGCCGCCCGGTGCCCGCGGTGCCGGCGTGCCTATTGCCGCGAATGCGTCACCGAGCACGACGGCCGGTTGCTCTGCGCGGCCTGTCTCCGGGATTCGACGAAGCCCGCCCGGGCGCAATCGCTCCGCATGGCTTGGCTCGCCGCCCCCGTCCACCTCGTGGTCGGCCTGTTCGTCGCCTGGACGATTTTCGAACTGCTGGGATGGGTCCTGCTCCGCACCCCGTCCGCATGGCACGAGGGGATTCCGGTGGAGCGGATCGCCGGCCAAGGCCCCTGACCCACGCGCGATGAAGGCCTCCGTACGCAAGGAAATCGGACGACCGGCGCTCGACCTCATCGAGGACGCCGTGCACCTGCTGCGGGAAGCACCGCTCGGCGTCCACCTCGCCTACCACGTCGGCACCGCGCCGTTCCTGCTGGCCCTGCTTTGGTTTTGGTCGGACATGACCCGCGGCGCCTTTGCCGACCAGCGCTGCGCGCGCTCGGCGTTCGGACTCGCGCTGCTCTACCTGTGGATGAAGGCGTGGCAGGGAGTGTTCGCCGCGCGCCTCGCCGAAGGCATCCGGCTCGAGCCCGGGGTCCCGTGGGGATTCCGGCGCTGGTGGCGCATCCTCGTCACCCAGGCCGCGATCCATCCCTGGGGGTTGCTGGTGTTCCCGGCCAGTTTTCTGCCGCTGATGCTGCCCATGCCCTGGGTCTTCGCCATCCTTCAGGGCGTCACCGTCGGCGCGGATGCCGCCGACGGGTCCGCCGTCGCCTGCCTGCGGCGCGCGTGGCGCGCCAATGTCCGCTGGCCCGGACAAAACCATGCCCTCGTCGGGCTGCTGATCGTCGTCGCCTTCGGCGTGGTGCTCAACGTCGGCATTTCGTTGGCCTGCCTGCCGTTTCTGGCACGGACGCTTTTCGGACTCGAGAACGCGTTCACGCTGTCGTTCGAGTCCCTGCTCAACAGCACCTTCCTCCTCGGCGTCCTCGCGCTTTCCCACCTGGTCCTCGACCCGCTCGCCAAAGCGATCTACGTCCTGCGCACGTTCGAATCGGAATCGCTCCACAACGGCGACGACCTCCGCGCCCGACTGAAACGGCAGCGCGCGCTCGGGGCGGCCATGGCCAGCGTCGTCCTGCTCCTCGCGTTACCCGCTTCGGTCCCGCCGGCCCGGGCCGGCGATGTCCCCGCGCCGACCGCTCCCCTCGCCGTCAAGGCGCCGGAGTTGGACCGGGCGCTGCGCTCCGTCCTCGACGGACCGGACTACACCTGGCGGGCCCCGCGAGAGCAGTCGCCCGAAGAACCGGAACGGCCCGGGCAAAACCGTTTCCTCGCCTGGTTGCAGCGCCGGGCCAAGGCCATCGGCGACTTCCTCGATGCCAATGCCGGCCGGGTGTTCGGGGGCATCGGCCGCCTCTTCGGGAAACTGTTCGGCCCCCGCCCGATGCCGACCCTTCCCACCGGCAACGACCAGGTGGACTGGGTCGGCGGCCTGCGGCCGGTCCTGATGGTCCTCATCGCCGCCGGCGTCGGCTGGATCGCCTGGATGCTCTTCGGGATCTGGAAAAAGCGCCGGCCCACGCCGGCGGCGGACGCCCCCGCGATGCGGACCGCGCCGGACCTGACCCAGGAGAACGTCTCGGCCGACCAATTGCCGGAGGACGGATGGCTGGGATTGGCGCGGGATCTGGCGGCCCGCGGGGAACTCCGGCTCGCGGTGCGTGCCATCTATCTTGCGAGCCTCGCCCATCTCGCGCGCCGGGAATGGGTCCGGCTCGCCCCGTTCAAGACCAACCGCGAGTACCGGCGCGAACTCGCGCGTCGCTCCCGCGGGATGCCCTCCGTCGCCGCCGACTTCGACGCCACCGCCGCCGCTTTCGACCGCGTGTGGTACGGCAACCACCCCGCCTCCGGCGAACTCCTCGCCGAGGCCGAACTCCGCCTGGATTCCATCCGGCGCACCGCCCCATGAAACCGCGCGCGCGCAATCTCGCCGTCGCCGGGATCCTCGCGGTGGTCTTCGCCGTCTCGCTCGTCCGCCTGTTCCAGTACCGGTTCGCCGCGGGCGACATCTATCCGCCCGGCTCGTCCCTGCGTGCCGATCCCCTCGGGTCCAAGGCGCTGCACGCCGCCTTGTCCCTCCTCCCGGGCATGCGGGTCGGGCGCAACCACGAACCCCTCGCGCGTCTCGCCGAGCCCGCGGGCACCACGCTGCTGATCCTCGGCGTCCCGCCCGGGGCGAAGGGATCGCCGATGCCGACCACGGATGAAACCGAGGTTCTGGAACGCCTGGCCCGTGCCGGGGCGCGGTTGGTCGTCGCCTTCGAACACCAGTCGCCGGAATCCGCCACCAACGTGTGGCGCCGGGGATTCGCGAACCTGCGCGCGTCGGCCGGCGCGTCGACCAACCGCGACCCGTCCCTCGACGCACGCCTTGGCTTCGATCTTTCGGCCACCAACGCCGCCGGCGAGGTCGCCCGCCGCGCGGGGGCTTTTCACTCGCTCCGCGACACGATGCCGTGGCCCGGCGGATGGAGCCTCGCCGGCCTCGGGCCGGAATGGCGTGCCGTCTACGAACGCGCCGGGGCTCCAGTGGTCGCCGAACGCCCGTTGGGATCGGGGACCATCGTCCTCGTGGCGTCCGACTATCCTTTCTCCAACGCGTCGCTCCGCCGCGACCACCCGTCGGAATTCCTGGCGTGGATCGTGGGTCCGAATCGCCGCGTGGTCTTCGAGGAAACCCACCTGGGTCTCTCGCTCCAGCCGGGGGTTGCCGGCTTGATCCGGAAGTACCGGTTGGGCGGGCTGATCGCCGGGTTGGCCGTGCTCGCGGCGCTCTACGTGTGGCGCCAGACGTCGCGCTTCAACCCGCCGCCGGAGTCCCCCGAGTCGGGCGCGGTCCGCGGCCGCGGCAGCGCCGGCGGCCTGCTCAACGTTTTGCGCCGTTCGGTACCCCCGGCCAGCCTTCCGGAGGTGGCCTTCGCGGAATGGCGCCGTTCCCTCGGCCGGCACCACGCGCTCTCCGAACAACGCCTCGCCGACGCGCAGGAACTCGCCAATCTCGAGTGCGCCAAACACCCGCGGGAACGCGACCCCGCCGATTTCCACCGCCGTCTCGCCCGATTGCTCCGCCACCGCTGAACCTTCCCAACCCATGGACAACACGGTCTCCCAACTCAAGGACACCCTCGCCCGCGCCCGCGCCGAGGTCGCCAAGGTCATCATCGGCCAACCCGACGTCGTGGACCTCGCCCTCGTCGCGATCTTCACCAACAACCACGCGCTCATCGAGGGGGTGCCGGGCGTCGCCAAAACGCTGCTGGTCCGCACGCTCGGCCAGGTTCTCGGCTGCCCGTTCGGCCGCGTCCAGTTCACCCCGGACCTCATGCCCGCCGACATCACGGGCACCAGCGTCTTCAATCTCCAGCGCAACGAATTCACCCTCGTGCGCGGCCCGATCTTCACCACCTTCCTGCTCGCCGACGAAATCAACCGCGCGCCCGCCAAGACCCAGTCGGCCCTGCTGCAGGCCATGCAGGAACGCGCCATCACCCTCGACCGCGAGACCCTCGAGCTCGATCCCAATTTCACGGTGTTCGCCACCCAGAACCCGCTCGAGAGCGAGGGCACCTATCCGTTGGCCGAGGCCCAGAAGGACCGCTTCCTGATCAAGATCGCCATGCGCCCGCCGGAACGGGACGGCGAACTGTTGCTCGCCCACCGCTCGCTCGGTTCCGATTCGCCGGAGGCCGTCCTCCGCGCCGGTCTCGTCCAACCCATCCTGTCCGTCCAGGACCTCGCCTCGCTGCGCTTCCAGTTGGCCCGGGTGGTCGTCCGCGACGAACTCGTCGCCTACGCCGTCGACGTCGTGCGCGCCACCCGGACCCACGAGTCCGTCCTCGTCGGCGCCGGACCGCGCGCCACCCAGGGCCTGTTGCTCGCCGCCCGCGCCTGGGCCGCGATCGCCGGACGCGATTTCGTGACGCCCGACGACGTCAAGGCGCTCGCGTCGCCGGTGCTCGAGCACCGCCTGGTGTTGCGGCCCGAATTCGAACTGGAAGGCGCGACCGTCTCGGAAGCGGTCGAACGCATCCTGCAATCGGTGCCGGTTCCCCGCTGAACCCATGTGGGTCCCGCAGCCACGATTGCTCTGGTGGGTCGGCCTGGCCGCGTGTCCGGCGCTCGCGCTCGCGCCCACGAACGACGCCACGGCCACGCTCGCGCTGGCCGTGGTCGGCGTCACCGCGTTGGTCGCGGCGTGGGATGCCCTGCGGGTGTGGCAGAGATTTTCCCGGTTCTCGATCTCCCTGCCGCCGGTGGTGCGCCTTGCCAAGGGCCACGCCGGGACCCTCCCGTTGCGCCTGGACCCGGGCGGTCCCGAGGGCCTGCGCCTGCGCATTGCCCCCGCCCTGGCACCCCACCTCGAGACACCCGATCCGGAAAGGACCGTCGTCCTACCGGGTGCCACCCCGAGCCTCCTCGACTGGCCGATCCTCGGGCCCACGCGGGGCCGGTTCGTCGTCGCGTCCTGCCACGCGGAAACCCTCTCGCCCCTCGGACTCTGGGCCCGACGCCGGGTGTTGCCCGTCCGCTGCGAGATCCGCGTCCAACCCGATCTCGTCGGTCCCATGCGCCGCAACGCCGCATTTCTGGTGCGCGGGGGCGCCGGCGCGCGCTCCCAGCGCCAGGTCGGTCGCGGCCGCGAGTTCGAAAAGCTCCGCGAGTACGTCGCCGGCGACGGTTTCGACGAGATCCACTGGCGCGCCACCGCGAAACGCGGGCATCCCGTGACCAAGGTCTTCCAGGTCGAGCGCACCCAGGAGGTCTACGTGGTCGTGGACGCCTCGCGTCTCTCCGGCCGCATCCTCGAGAGGAACGACGACGAGGCCCCGGTCGCGGACGGACGGACGGCCGAGCCATTGCTCGAACAATTCATCCAGTCCGCCCTCCTGCTCGGCGCGGTGGCCGAACGCCAGGGCGACCGCTTCGGCCTCGTGACCTTCGCCGACCAACCGGACGGGTTCGTCCGCGCTTCCTCCGGACGCTCGCATTTCTCCGCCTGTCGCGAACGACTCGTCGAGCTCCGCTGCCGCACGGTGTCGCCCGATTTCGAGGAACTCGCCACGTTCCTGCGACTCCGGCTGCGCCGGCGGGCCCTGCTGCTTTTCCTCACCAGCCTCGACGATCCCGTCGCCGCCGAGGGTTTCCTCCGCGGAATCGAGATTCTCCGTCACCAGCATTTGTGTGCCATCGTCCAACCCCGTCCCCGCGACGTGGCACCCTTGTTTTCCGACGACCGGGTCGCGTCGCTCGACGACGCCTACGTCGCGTTGGCGGGACACCTCCGGTGGCAGGAACTCCGCGGGTTGCAGGCCGTCCTCCAGCGGCGCGGCGTCACCCTCGTGCCCGCCCCCGTCGAGGGCCTCGCCGCGGCCCTGATCACCCGCTATCTCGACGTGAAACGCCGCCAGATCCTCTGAAGGACCCCACCCGATGATCCTCGATCTCGACAGATTCCTGAGGGAAGGCCGGCCCCACTGGACCGAACTGGAGGAGATCCTCGGCCGACTGGAGTCCGGCGGCGTCCTCGATCTCGCGGGCGCGCGCCGTCTCCATTGGCTGTACGAACGGGCATCCGCCGACCTCATCCGGCTGGGAACCTTCGCGTCGGAACCGGAAACCCGGCGCTATCTGGAGGCCTTGGTCGCCAGGGCCTATTCGGAAATCCACGACACCGCGGCACGCACCAAGCGCTTCCGTCCGCTGCATTGGTGCCGCCGCACGTTTCCACGCGCCTTCCGACGGCACGCCGCCGCGTTCTGGCTGTCGCTCGCCATCACCGTCGCGGGCGCGTTGTTCGGCGGCGTCGCCACCGTCGTCGATCCCGATTCGCGCCACGTCACCATGCCCTGGGGGCACGACCAATTGCGGCCGTCGGAACGCGTCCGCCAGGAGGAGCGCTCCCCGCGCGGCGCCGGAAAAGCCGGCGACGGGCACGGGACGTTTTCCGGATTCCTGATCTCCAACAACACGCGGGTCTCCATCCTGACCATGTCGCTCGGCATGACCTACGGGATCGGGACGATCGTCATGCTCTTCTACAACGGCATCGGCGTGGGGGCGATCGCCGCCGACTACCTGCTCGACGGGCAGGGGCGGTTCCTCGCCGGCTGGATCCTGCCGCACGGGACCGTCGAGATCCCCGCCATCCTGATCGCCGGACAAGCCGGGCTGGTGCTCGGGCACGCGCTGCTCGGCCGCGGCAACAACCTGCCCCTCTCGGGCCGGTTGCGCCGCATCGCGCCCGACGTCGTCACCCTCATCGCGGGGGTCGCCCTGTTGTTGGTCTACGCCGGGATCGTCGAGTCGTTCCTCTCGCAGTACCACGAACCCGTCTTGCCCTACGCCGTGAAGATCGCGTTCGGCGTGGCCGAACTGTGCGCCCTGTCGGCCTATCTGGCGTTGTCGGGCCGCTCCCGCGGACCGGTTGACGATGACGACGGCGGCGACGATCCGGACCAACCGTTCCGCCAACGCCCATGACCCACCTGCGCATACGAACGCCGGAGGGCGTCGAGTTCTCCCTGCAGCTCGCGGGACCGGTCTCGCGGGCGCTCGCGCTCCTGGCCGACAGCGCCGTCGTCTGGTGCGCGACCTCGGTGCTGGGATCGATCGTGCAGGCACTCCGGTGGGTGGCACCGGACACGGCGGGCACCGCGATGTTCGTCGGGATGCTGGTGATGCCCTTCGCCTATGGCATGGCGATGGAATGGTTCAACCGGGGGCAGACCCTCGGCAAACGGGTCTTCGGCCTGCGCGTGGTCGATGCCCAGGGACTCAAGCTCAGGCCCAGCCAGGTGGTGCTCCGCAACCTGCTTCGCGCGGTCGATTTCCTTCCGTTCCTCTACGTCGTCGGCGGGATCGCGACCCTCGTGACCCGTCGTGCCCAGCGACTCGGCGACGTAGCCGCCGGGACGGTGGTCGTCCGCATCCCGAGACCGGCGCGACCGGATCTCGACCAACTCATTGGATCCCGTTTCAACTCGCTCCGCGCGTACCCGCACCTCGCGGCGCGCCTGCGACAACGCGTGCCGGCCGCCGAGGCGGCGATCGCCCTGCAGGCGCTGGTACGCCGGGAGGAGATCGAGGCCGGGCCGCGCGTCGAACTCTTCCGCGAACTCGCCGACCATTTCCGCGGCCGGGTCGAGTTTCCGGCGGAAGTCGTCGACGGCCTTGCCGACGAGCAATACGTCCGCGACGTGGTCGACCTGCTCTATCGACCGCGGGGCGACACTACCCGACCGACGCCGTAGCCAAGCCAATGCGGTCGTATCTGTACATGGGACATTGCGCGGCGGAACCGGGTCGCATGCCATGCGGGGGGCAACGGTTGGGTCGAACCTTGGGGGGGAAGGCGTGCCGGGATTCCCTTGGCGGGGATGTACCCCCGGCGCTCTCCGGGGCAAAGGCTCGTCCGGGCCGCGCACTTGTCCATTGTACAGATACCACCCCATTGCCTTCCCCCTTGAAAACACGGCGAGGCATGCCGTCTAGTCCGCTTGGTTGCGATCGTCTTCCAGCAGGACGTCGGGCCAGCCTGCCATGACTCCCCCAATCCCAGCCCGCGAT
>WBXI01000076.1 GCA_008933025.1 Verrucomicrobiota bacterium | reverse complement strand
GTTCCACGTCGGACGCCCGCCCGATCAGGTCGAACCCATCGGGCCAACGCCGTGCCACGTCGCCCGTCTGCACCGCGGCCACCGACCAGACGTTGGCCAGATCCAACACCCGCACGGTCCCGAGTTCGCCGAACGCCACCTGGTTCCCGGTCTCGGGCGAGACCACCCGCACCCGGCACCACGGCGGGAACCGCAACCGGCGCGGCGCCTCCGCTCGCGCCCCGTCCCCCGGCGTCGCCACCCGGTCGTAGGCCTGCGACCCCAACTCGCTCATCCCGTACTCCGTCGCCAAGGCCGCGTCCGGAATCCCCAGGGCTTCCCGGATCGCCGCGTGCAGTTCCGGCTTGGGCATCGTCCGCGAACGCCCCTTGTAACCGCCGGTCTCCATCGCGCGCGATCCCGACGGAAGCCGCACCCGGACTCGTCGCGACGCCAAGCCGTCGACCAGGTGCACGAACCCAAACGCCGTGCCGGCCACCAGCGTCGCCCGTCCCGCGCCCTCCGCCGCGGCCAACGCCCGCACCGCGCCATCGACGTCCAGTTCCCATCCTCCGTCCGCCCCGATCTTCCCCACGAAGAGGGAATCGGACGCGCCGTAACGGGCGGTGACCTCGCCCAGCATGTGGGCCAACGACGAATGCGGCGCCTCGGCGGGAAGCGGCACCAGACCGACGAACAACGGCGGGTTGGCCGCGGGGACCCCGCCCCGCGCGAGACCGTCGATCAGGTGGAACCGGAACCACGGCGCCAGGGACGCCGCGTACAGGCGCAGGGATTCCGCCGAGTGATGGTGCCGGCTGGGCGTCTGTCCCGTCGTGCCGCTCGAATGGAAACACGCCGTCCGCGCCGCCGGCTCGAGCGTGGTCAGGTCGAGCGACTTGAAGGCCTCGGTGGGAACCGCCGGGATCGCGCGCCAATCGGGGATCGATCGCCCGTCGATTCCACCCGCGCGGCACCAGGCGGCGTAGGCGGGATTGCCGGCGCTTTGGATCGAGAACAGCCGCGAAGCCCAGGCACCGAATTCGGGCTCGCTCCATGCGGGGAAGCCGTCCTTCTCCGATTGGAGAAGGCGGTCCTGCAAATCCCGGGCGAAACGCGCGGGCGAATCGGATTGGTTTCCTGACATCGCGGTTTTGGTCGGCACCGCTCGGGGAGCGGGCCCGACGGCTGGTTGTCCGCCACAGCCGTGTCGTGGGAGGCTTGTAGAGGAAGCGCGTCCACGAGGCAACGCCCGTTCGGCGCTTGCGGCGCCGCCGGCTTTCCGGCAGAGAACGCGGGAACCTTTTTCCCGTCATGAGCATTCCCGCCGCGAACAATTTCCCGAAACTCCACAACGCCATGTGGCCCGGCCTCGTCGGCAAGGGCAGCCCCGGCGCCGAACCCTTCATCGACCTCGACACCATGCTCGACCTCACCGCCAAGGCCGAGGTCAACGGCGCCCGCTTCGACGGCGTCGATCTCTTCCTCTACAACCCGCACGTCGACATCGACATCTCCGACGACGGGATCAAGGCGTTGGCGGCGAAGATCCGCGGCAAGGGCTTCGACGTCGGGTCGGTGGTGGCGCCCGTGTGGTTCGACGGCTCGGCGATGGGCGACGCCACCAAGCGCGCCAACTGGGTGACCGCCGTCCGCAAGGCCTGCCGCATCGCCAAGAAACTGCGCGAACTCGGCGTCCGCCCCCACGGCATCGTGCGCATCGACACCGCGGCGTCCGTCCACGACTGGGCGGCCGATCCCAAGGGAAACACCAAGCTCATCGCGAAGACGTTCCGCGAGGCCGGCAAGATCGCCAAGGACCACGGGGAACGCCTGGCCGCGGAAGGCGAGATCTGCTGGGGCGGCATGCACTCGTGGAAGGCGATGGTGAACACGCTCGAGGAGACGGCCATGCCCCGGGTCGTCGGGTTCCAGGCCGACATGGCGCACACCCTCCTCTACACCCTCGGCTACAATTCCCCGAAGGACCGCATCGTTCCCCCGAAGTTCCACTGGGAACCCGAGGCGTTCCACAAGGCGATGAAGAAGATGACCAACGCGCTCCGCCCGTGGACCATCGACTTCCACGTCGCCCAGAACGACGCGACCGTGAAGGGCTCCGGCAACCACGACAAGACGGGCAAGCACTGCACCGTCAACGACCCGAACGGCAAGCTCAACGTCCCGCGCGACGCCGGTTACTGGCTCCGCGACGACAAGGGCAAGGTCACCCGGAAGACCCGGCACATCTGCTGGGACGGCTGCATGTTCCCGAACGAGACCATGGGCAAGCAGGAGACGTGGAACAACATCCTCGCCGCCATGCTCCAGGTCCGCGAGAACCACGGCTGGCACGAGTGATCGTCGCCGCATGAACCTCCCGCGCGCCGCCCTCGCCCTCTCGCTCGCCGCCGCCGGCGTCGCCGGGATCCCATGCGGTCGCGCGGACGACTGGCCCTGCCTGCTCGGACCCAACCACGACGCGACGTCGGCCGAGACCGGCTTGGTTGCCGGGATTCCGGCCGGGGTGGGATTGCCGGTGGTGTGGAAGCACGATCTCGGCACCGGCTACAGCGCGCCTTCGGTCCTGGGCAATCTCCTCGTGGTGTTCCACCGCACGGGGAACGAGGAGATCACCCTGGCCCTGGACGCGCGCAAGGGGTGGGAGCGTTGGCACGCGACGCAGCCCACCCGGTACCAGGACCCGTACGGTTACAACAACGGCCCGCGCTGCACGCCGCTGCTCACCGCCCGTCGGGTCTATACCTTCGGGGCCGAGGGCAAGTTGACCTGTCTGGATGCCGCGGACGGCAAACTCGTCTGGCAACGCGACACCGCCAAAGAGTTCGAGATTCCCGAGGCCTTCTTCGGCGTCGGCGCCACCCCGATCCTCGAGGGCGGCAAATTGATCGTCATGATCGGCGGCCAACCCAACTCGGGGGTGATCGCCGTCGATCCGGAAACCGGCCGCACGCTCTGGGAAAGCGTCGGCGAGAAGAATTGGCAGGGCCAACCGATGCTCGGCTGGCCCGGCGAACCGAAGATCGACTGGCGCCGCTGGGAAAAGACCGCCAGCTACTCCACCCCGCTCGCCGCCACCGTCAACGGCGAGCGCCTGGTCTTCGCCGTCATGCGCCAGGGCCTCGTTGCCCTCGATCCCAAGGACGGCGCCGTGCGTTTCAGCCGATGGTTCCGGGCGCGGGTCGACGATTCGGTGAACGCGATGAGCCCGGTGGCCGTGGGCAACGACGTCCTGGTCTCCAGCGCCTACTATCGGTCCGGATCCGTCCAACTCCGGGTCGAACCCGGCAACAAGGGTTTCGCGGAAAACTGGAAGGGGCTCGGTCTGGAGATGCATTGGAGCCAACCGGTGCTGGTCGACGGACACCTCTACGGGTTCAGCGGGCGCAACGAACCGGATGCCGTGCTCCGGTGCGTCGAATGGAAGACCGGGACCGTGAAGTGGGAACGTTCCGAACGCTGGCCCAAGCACGGCGGCGAGCAACCGGAAGTCTTCGGACGCGGCTCGTTCGTCGTGGCGGACGGCCGTCTCTATGCCTTGGGCGAAGGCGGCATGATCGGCATTTTCAAACCCAACGCCGGCGCCTGCGAGGAACTCGCGCGCTGGCAGATGCCCGACCTCCACTATCCCTGCTGGGCCGGTCCCGCCCTCAGCGACCGCAAGTTGTACGTCCGCAGCGAGGACAAGTTGGTCTGTCTGGATCTGGCCAGGAAATAGGAAACCGCCCGCCCCGGCGGGGACGGCCTGCTCCCGAAGCCACGGCTCACGGGTTTCTCCAGGCCAGTTCGCGGACCGCCAGCACCGGGCAGGACGCATGGCGCACGACCCGTTCCGCGGTGCTGCCCATCCACACGTGTTTCAGTCCGGTGTAGCCGTGCGTCGTGAGCACCACCAGGTCCGCACCCGAGGATTTGGCAACCCGGCAGATCACCTCGTGCGGGGTGCCAGCGCGAACCACGGCGGACACCTTCGCCCCCGTCGCTTGGCGCAGGTCGGCCGCGATGCGTTCCAGATCGGATTCGGCCTGAAGCATCGTGGGGACCAGGATTTGTCCGACCAACTCCGCTCCCAGCAAACCCTCGATGGGAAACCGCTTCACGACATGGAGCAGCACGATCGAGGCCCCGAATTCCACCGCCAACCGCGAGGCGTACGGCAAGGCATCCACGGAGATCGCCGAGAAATCGATCGGAACCAGGATCTTCGCGATTCGGAAAGGTGCCGGGCGAGAGGACCGTCGGGCGTGTTCGCGGGTGGGAACGGTCAGCACCGGGCAAGGCGCGTGGCGGACCACGCGCTCCGCGGTGCTGCCCAGCCAGACTCGTTTCAACCCGGTGCGCCCGTGGGTACCGATGACGATCAGGTCCACTTCCCGCTCTTCCGCGATGAGCACGATTTCGTGGAAGGGCGTGCCCGTTCGGACGACGGAGGAGGCCCTGGGAACCGCTTGACCCTCCTGCCGTGCCATCTCCTCCAGCCTGAGGCGCGCCATGGCGGCAATCTCGGAATCCGGGCGGGCCAACACCACCGAATCCATTCGGGCCAACGGCGCGGCGGGCTCCACCACGTGCACCAACGTCACGGAGGCACCGAGTTTTCCGCCCAGAGCCATGGCATACCGTACCGCCGGCAACGCCTGGGCCGAAAAATCCGTCGTTGCCAGAATCCTTTCCCCGTCCGGCGGGGCTTTGCGCGTGGGGACCGCGCGTCGGGGAGTCTTGCGGGGGGACGTGGCGGGTTTCTTTTTCACGGGCTTGTTGGCCGCGAGGCTTTCCCGCGGCAATCGCCATTGGGCACCACCCCGGCACGAAACTGCCAACCGGATCTTGGCGACCAGACCACGCCGTCTTTCCCGCCGTTCAGTCCCAAGCCGCTTCCGTCATGAGCTTCGGGACGATGTGGGATGCCCCCGCGCACGAATGCCGCGCGCGGGGGCGGGATCCGTCACTGGCCTTCCTGCCAGTCGCCGAGCTTCAGGCACTCCCGGGCTTTCCGGCGCTCGTACCGGTGCTTCATGGGTTTCTTCGGGCGGTCACCGACCGCGCGGAAGGGATGTTTCGGGTCGCGAAGTACCTCCGACAGGAGTTCGTTCGTCTTGGTCATGGCGTGTCACTCGTTCGTTGCGGAATCGAGTCCGACGTCGCCCGTGTCCCGTGGCTACCCTGGAAACGGGCGGCGCCTGACCGGCTCAAGGTCATCGTGACCTTTGCGGTACGGTATCTTCCAAAATTCACTGTGGTTTGTCAACGCTTCATTTCCGCGAGGCACCTTGGCTTGGCCCATTGCATCCCGACGCTCGTGCCAACGGGAGCGGGACGATGACGCGGTGGCGACGGCGCCAAACACCCCGAATGACTTGTCCCCGACCAACGGACCGGGAACACCCGGTCGCCAACACCCGAAACCGGCCGCGCGTCCATGGGAGCCCGGGGGCCGGGTCGATCCCGACACCCGCGGGATGCACCCGCTCAGAGCGCTGGATTCCGCGGGAACTTCGCGTACGGCAAACGCGCCCCCCGATACCCGAACCGATCCGCCCGGATGTCGCGCGGTCCCGTAAATGCCGCCGCCCCGCTCGCCGCCACGATGTCATCCTGATCGATGCCGTCGCCCGACACGCCGATGGCCCCCACGATCACGCCATTGCGGTACAGCGGGAATCCGCCGGGGAAAATGGTGATCCCGTTCGGGAGGTTGGGGTTCACCCCGGGCGATTTGGTCACGATGGCCCCGTTCAACGGGTTCTGGAAATTCGCCGGGAAGCCCGAGAACTTCTCCTGCAGGCCGAGGAAAATGCCGGGCGCGGTGTTGGCAATGCCCGGCGGATAGAGGCTCTCGGCCAGAAACCCCACCGTCCGGCAACCGAATGCCCGGCTGTTGTCCGAGAAAAACAACGCGGTGCGCGCCTTCTGCACGCACACGTCCCACGAGAAGCGCGCCGTGTCGGGGTTCGTGCAGAAACACCCCAGCACTGCCGGCGGCACGCCGTCGCGGTCCGGATTCGCCACCACGCTGACGAACACCTGCATCGGCCGTCCCCGCGGCAACCGGATGCCCGCCCGGGTCGTGCGTGCCCGGGCCGCCGCCCGATCCAGCACGTCCCGGACTTCGGCCGCCGTCAACCGCGCCTGCCCGTCGATGGTGTCATTCGCCGGGTCCGCGTCATGCAACGCCGGGTCGTCGAGGATCGGTTGCCGCAACTCGCCCGCCACGCCGCCCAGTGTCAGCGGCGGATATTGCACCGGCGGCGGCGCGACGATCGGGAACCCCGCCACGGGCACCCCGTTGGTTGCCAGCGACAGGACGGTTGCCGCGGCCTGGATCGGACTCTCGACATAGGCGAGGGCCACGCCATCCACGAACACCTTGCTCCCCCACAACCGGCGGTCCGGCGCGTACCCGATCTGCCCGGCCAAGGCCACCGCCTCGTCCGTGTCCGGCGCCCGCACCAATTCGGGAGAGATCGCCAACTCGTACAGGAAGCTGTTCCGGATCAGGTCCGCCACCGGCGTCGGCACGCCACCCACCAACACGGAACCGGTCGGCAGCGGGGCGCCTTCCTCCTCGTCGCCGGCCACCCCGATGCCGCCGACGAGCCTCCCGTTCTTGTAGAGCGGGACGCCGCCGGATGCGCCGGCGAGGCCACCGGTGGCCGGGAGGGGAACGACCGCGCCGTTCGTCCCGTTGGTCTGCAGGGGATCATACGTCGCGGGGTTCTTGAACCGATTGATGTCGGAGAACGCCAGGTTCGAGAAATTGACGCCGACGAGGGGACCCGGCGGTTTGTTGGACACCCCCGGCGGGAAGTGCTGCTGGACGATGAAACTCGCGGTGCGGCTGGAAAAGGCATGTTCCGAACTGCTCAGGAAGGACGCCGTGCCGGCCTTGCCGATCGCGTTGCGCAACAGCGACTGGAATTTCGGGGAGCCGGGGTCGTGGGCCGCGTCGAGGGTCCAGACGCCGACGATATAACCCTCGCGGTCGGCCACGGCGATGACGGCTTGGCGGGCGATGGGATTTCCCGGGTACTCGAGGGCCCGGCTCGCGGCCTGGGCCACGACGGTCTGGATGTCGTCCACGGTCAGGCGCTCGATCGGGGCCGCGACGGCGCAGGACACCGGCAAGAGCCCGGCCACGAACAGGGTGGTCACGGGCCGTTTCACGCTGGCAATGCTTAAGAAGCACCGGTTACAACAACCAGCAGAAAATACCAGCCGCCGGGTGCCCGGATCATCCGCCTTGAGCCGCCACAATCCAAAGCCCGCCCGAACTTCCGCGACCGCCGGGGACGGGTGCGAACCGATCCCGGGTTCGACTTGGCTTCGGTGGGGTCTCGTCACCGCCACGGGTCTCTGCCTCCAGCTTCCGGCCCACCCCGGCGAGGGCATCGGATTCTTCCACGGGAGCGAGGACCGCGACGCGCTGGTCCTGTCGCCCCGCGAACGCGCCCTGCGCCGCGACCTCGCCCGCACCCCGCTGCCGCCCGGCGCCGTCAAACCGCACCAGAGCGTCCACACCAACGCCCCCCCCATTTCCCCCGCCGAACGCAACATCGAGGGCGGCGCCCTGCCGATCGTTCCCCGCCGGCTCATCCCTTCGGACGCGGTCTGGACGCGCCGTCGCCTGATCCACACCAACGAACCGGCCGCGGCGGCGCCCGGCACGTTCAATCCCGATCCCGGCGGCCGGAGTTCCCATGCGTTCGGTCCCTTGGCCCCGGCGTTTCTCGCCGAATTGTCCGCGCGACTCGGCCGGAAAGGCGACGCACCCGCCCGCGACCTCCTCGCGGCGCTTCCGGAGGCGACGCGCGCGGAACTGCTCGCGGCCGGCGGCGCCGGCACGCGGTCTTCCGAAACCGGGGCAGACGTGGCGCGGGCGCTCAATGCCGTGGTCTCCGGTCCCTCTTGGTACGATCCCGCGCGGTTCGAGGGAGTGACCTTGCGGGAGGAAACCCGCGGACTCAAAGACACCGCCCCGGTCGGGGACGATTTGGCACGGCTGAACCGCCTGTTGCTCGAGGATGCCTTCGCCCACGAACTCCCGCGCCATCGCGGTCGGTTCGGCACGCGGCCGGCGTACGACCCCTTGTTTTCCGCGGAACCGTCGCCGTACCCGGAATACGCCGGTGACCCGGTTCCCGAAGGTCTGGCACAACCCCGGCGATGGTGGCAGCGCGACACGCTCGTGCCGCGACCGTCCGCGGTCCCGGGAACGCCCCACGAATCCGCGCCGTTGTCGGGCACCAACGCCCTGCCCCGCTGGAACGTGCGGCGCAACGACAAGATCGAGTTCCAATCCGAGGGCACGCCCGAATACCCGCTGTCCAAGGATCCCCGGGCGATTCCCCCGAACACGCAACCCGTCCCGGACCGCTACAAGGTCGGATTCGGATTCACGCCTTGGCATCGCTACGACGCGGGGTTGAGCGAGCAACCCTTCGAGCGTCCGACGCCGCGGCTGTGGCACCCCTATTACCAGAGCGTGCTCAAGGGCGACCTGCCGGTCTGGGGCCAGGACAAATTCCTGGCGCTGGCGGCGACGAGCGACACCGTCGCGGAATTCCGGAGCATCCCGACGCCGAGCGGGGTCAGCGCGGCGCGGCCCGATTCCGCGGAATTCTTCGGGCGGAACGACCAGGCGGCCATCCAGCAGTACTTCGGTTTTTCCGCGGAATTGTTCTCCGGGGAAACGGTGTTCAAACCGCCGCACTGGACCCTCAAGGTGGTCCCGGTTTTCAACGTCAACTACACGCTCACGCGGGAGAACAACCAGCTGGCCCCGGACCCGCGCGGCATCGGCGGCGGGCCGAACACGCCGCCGCCCGGCAACGGGTTTGTCGCCAACCCCTCGGACATCGGGACCCTGCTCGACGGGCAATTGCAGCGGTTGCCGGACTCGCTGTCGCACACCCGGTACACCGACCGCACCCGCACCCACTGGGCGCTCCAGGAATATTTCGTCGAGTACCACCTCGCCGACCTGAGCGACAACTACGACTTCATGGCGGTCAAGGCGGGCAACCAGGCCTTCAACAACGATTTCCGGGGTTTCCTGTTCAACGACGTCAACCTCGGCGGGCGGTTCTTCGGCAATTGGGACGACAACAAGTGGCAATATAACCTCGCCGGGTTCGACATGCGCGAGAAGGACACCTTCAGCGGCCTCAATACCTTCGACCAGCGCAACCAGCGCGTTTTCGTCGCGAACGTCTACCGGCAGGATTTCCTGACCCAGGGTTATACCGCCCAGTGGAGCCTCGCCGCGAACCTCGACGACGCGGGCATCCATTACGACCGCACCGGCGCGATCGTGCGCCCGCAACCGTTCGGGACCGTGCGCCCGCACGACGTCCGCGCCTATTACGCGGGGTGGGCCGGCGACGGCCACGTCGGCCGCTGGAACATCACCCACCAGTTCTACCAGGCCTTCGGCCAGGACACCTTCAACCAACTCGCGGGCCGGGCGGTCGACATCAACGCCCAGATGGCCGCCGTCGAGCTGAGCTTCGACCTCGACTGGGTGCGCACCCGCGGGTCGTTTTTCTACGCCAGCGGCGACGGCAACGTCGACGACGGCAAGGCCCGGGGCTTCGATACCATCCTCGACAACCCGAATTTCACGGGCGGCCCCTTCAGCTATTATGTCCGCCAGGGATTCGGGTTCGGCGGCACCGGCGTCGGTTTCAAGCAACCCAACTCCCTCGTCCCGAACCTCCGCACCAGCAAGACCCAGGGACAGGCGAATTTCGTGAACCCCGGCCTGTTCCTCTACGGACTCGGCTTCGACATCGACACCACCCCGAAGCTCCGGACGTTCCTGAACGCGAATTACCTGCGGTTCGCCGAGACCGACCCCATGCGCACCGCCGTCCTCCAGGACAACATCCGCCACGAGATCGGCTGGGATTTCAGCCTCGGCTGGCAATACCGCCCGCTGCTCACCGACAACATCGTCCTGTCGTTCGGTTTCGGCGTGCTGGTGCCGGGCGAGGGTTACCGCGACATCTACCGCACCAGCACCGCCCCGGTGTCCGGGTTCGAGACCTTCGCCCGCTCGGGACAGGTCGACGATTTCCTCTACAGCGGCGTGGTCGCGATCAATTTCACGTACTGACATGAGACCGGACGCGTTCTCTTCCCGCCGCGCCGCCCCACGGCCCGGCCTGTGGCTCGTGCTGCTGGCCGCCTGGGCCGTGCTCGGCCGTGCCGAATCGCCGCTCGACGCCTTCGTCGCCGCCCGCGGACCCCGCATTTCCGTGCCGGCGGACCTCCCGCGTCCGGATGCCGCCCCCAAACCCCCGAGTTGGATCGACCAAAGCTGGGAGGCCGCGGGCCGCAAGAGCGCCGGGTGCATCGAGTGCCACAAGACCACCGACGCCCACACCATGCACGTGTCGCCCAACGTCGTGCTGGGCTGCACCGATTGCCACGGCGGCGACCCCACGCCCGGACTGCTCCAACGCCGGGCCCACGTCGAGCCCCGCAACCCCGTCTTCTGGGAATCGTCCGCCAATCCCAACGAATCCTCCGTCCTCCTCAACCACGAGTCGCCCGAGTTCATCCGGTTCGTGAACCCGGGCGACCTCCGCGTCGCCCAGATTTCCTGCGGCCCGTGCCACGCGGACTCCGTCGAGCACGTCCGGCACAGCATCATGCGCCACGGCGGGATGCTCTGGGGCGCCGCCCTGTACAACAACGGCGCGTTCTCCCAGAAAAACTACCGGTACGGGCAGGCCTATGGCCTCGACGGCGTCCCGCTCCGCCTCATCAGCCCGGTGCCCGTCACGCCGGACATGACCCGTGTCCTCGGGATCCTTCCCTACATCGAACCCCTGCCGCGGTTCGTCATCGGGCAACCGTCCAACATCCTCCGGATTTTCGAGAAGGGCGGCGAACGGCAGAATTCCCTGGGGATACCCAACGCTTTCGAACCGCCCGGCAAACCCGCGCGACGCCTCAGCGAGCGCGGTCTCGGCACCCTCAACCGCATCGATCCCGTCTTCCTCAACCTCCAGAAGACCCGTCTCCACGACCCGCTCCTGGATTTCATGGGCAGCAACAATCATCCGGGCGACTACCGTTCCAGCGGTTGTTCCGCGTGCCACGTGGTCTATGCCAACGACCGGTCGCCGGTGAACTCGGACTATTATTCCAAGTACGGCCACCAGGGTCTGTCCTTCAGCGCCGATCCCACCCTCCCGAAGAACGAGCGCGGCCACCCGATCCGGCACGCCTTTACCCGCGCCATCCCCACTTCCCAGTGCATGAACTGCCACATGCACCAGGGGAACCTCTTCGTGAACCCGTACCTCGGCTATGTCTGGTGGGACCAGGAAACCGACGGGGAATTCCTTTATCCGCACCCCGGCAATCCCCTCGCCAAGGATCCGCACTTCCTCGCCGGCAAACCGCCCGGGACCCTCCTCCGCCAGAAACATCCTTCCGAGGCCGAACTCGCCGCCGTCGCCCGCGAGAATCCCGAGGGCTCCGCCGCCCGCGGCCTGTGGGGCGATCCCGACTTCCTCGACAAGGTCGCCGAGATCAATCCCCGCCTGCAGCACACCCAGTTCGCCGATTACCACGGCCACGGCTGGCTTTTCCGCGCCATCTTCAAGCGGGACAAGCAGGGCAACCTGCTCGATCTCGACGACCGTCTCATCCCGCACGACGACGCCCACAAATGGGACAAGGCGGTCCACCTGAAGGACGTCCATCTCGCCCGCGGCATGCACTGCGTGGACTGCCATTTCCTCCACGACATGCACGGCAACGGCCTGCTGTACGGCGAACCGCGCGCGGTGACCGCGATCGAGTGCGTCGATTGCCACGGCACCGCCAACGCCCGCCCCACCCTGCTCACCAGCGGCAGCGGCGGGCCCTACGATCCCAAGACGGCCCGGCAAAAGCCCATCGACCTGCTCAAGGAGAGCAACACCGCCTCGGGCCCCCGCTTCTATTGGGAGGGCAAACGGCTGTACCAACGCAGTGCCCTCGCCCCCGACCGCGTCTGGGAAATCCCGCAGACGGTCGACACCATCGATCCCCGGCATCCGCGCTACAATCCGAAGTCCGCCTACGCGAAGACGCTGCGCCGCGACGGCAAGTCCTGGGGCGACGTTCCCGGCGGGATCAAGCCGACGGACGAGGCCCGCCGCGAACCGCTCCGCGAGGACCGCGACACGGATTGCGCCCGGGAACTGGCCCATGACAACGCCAACGTCTCCTGCCAGATCTGCCACACCTCGTGGGCCACGAGTTGCTTCGGTTGCCACCTGCCCATGCGCGCCAACCAGCGCGTCGCCGGGAACAAGTTCGAGGGCACCATGACCCGCAATTACACCACCTATAATCCCCAGGTGGTCCGCGACGACGTCTTCCAACTCGGCGTCGATGCCTCGTACAAAAACCATCGCCTCGCCGTCCTGCGTTCCTCCAGCGCCGTCATCGTCGGCTCGCAGAATGCCGCGCGCGAATGGATCTACTCGCAGCAGCAGACGGTCAGCGCCGAGGGCTACAGCGGCCAGGCCTACAACCCGCATTTCCCGCACACCACCGGTTCCGTGGGGACCACCAAGGGCTGCACCGATTGCCATCTGGGCACCGCCAACGACAACAATGCCTGGATGACTTCCCTGCTCGGCTTCGGCACCGGCACCGTCAATTTCTTCGGCCGGCACGCCTGGGTCGGCTCCGGCAAGGGTGGCCTCGACGCCGTCGTCTGGACCGAGCGCGACGAACCGCAGGCCGCGTACGGCAGCCATCTCCACAACCTCGCCTACCACGACCGCTTCGAGGAACACGTCGCCACGAACCACGGCATCCTGAAGGAGGCGCACCACCACCATGCCGCCGACATCCAGGACCTCTTGGTCCGCGGCGAATACGTCTACACCGCCAACGGCCCCGATGGCTTCCAGGTCTTCGATGTCGCCAACCTGGACCAGAAGGGATTCAGCGAACGCATCGTCACCGCGCCCGTATCGCCGCTCGGCCAACGGCTCTGGGTCCGCACCAAGTTCGCCACCAGCGTCATGCCGCCCACCACCCTCGGCGTCGATCCCCTGCGGAAACATTATCCCAAGACCGAGAAGCATCCCGAGTTCGGGGAGATCTACTCCGACAACGAGGAACAGGACATCAGCCTCGTCTACGCCCTCGTGTTCGTCACCGACCTCGAGGAAGGCCTCGTGATGCCGATCGTCGGCACCCTGGTCGACGGCAATCCCGACAACAATTTCTTCGACCCGAAAAAGGACGTCATCCGTTTCAACCCGGATCACAAACTCGACGGCGCCATGCACAGCTACATGGCCGGCACCAACGTCCTCGTGGTCGCCCGCCAGGGCCTGTTCGCCGTCCGCCTCCTCGACGAGGCCAAGAAACCCGCCCCGAAGATCATCGGCGAACTCACCCACGGCTTCAAAAACCCCCGCGCCATCGCCGTCCAGTTCCGCTACGCCTTCGTCAGCGACGACGATGGCGTCAAGGTCGTCGACATCGCCGACGTCGCCCGCCCCCGCATCGTCGCGACCGTCCCCCTGGGCCATGCCGGCCGACTCTACGCCGCCCGCACCTACCTCTACGTGCCCGACGGCCCCAAGGGCCTCGCCATCGTCGACATCGCGAATCCGGAGAAGCCCGCGCTGACCGGGCACTTCGATGCCGGCGGCGCCATCGACGACGCCCGCGCGGTCCAGATCGGCAGCATCGCCGCCTCCATGTACGCGCTGCTCGCCGACGGCAGGAACGGCCTGCGGGTGATCCAGTTGATCTCCCCCGAAAACGTGCCGGGCCACTACGGCTTCAGCCCCAGGCCCAACCCGAAACTCATCGCCACCTACCCCACCAAGGCCCCCGCCATCGCCGTCGGCCGCGGTCTCGACCGCGACCGGGTGGTCGACGAGTCCGGCAACCAGACGGTCGTCTTCGGACGACGCGGCAGCCGTCCGTTCACGCTCGACGAAATGGCCAGGCTGCTCCGCCACACCGACCCGGCCACCGGGCGCAATACCGGCCCGGAAATCCGCGTCGAGGACGTCCGCTCCCTGGACGGGCAACTCCAGACCAAGAACGGCGTCGCGCTCGTCCCGAACCGCGAGTTCAAACCCGAGCCCGTCGTCGAGATCGCCCGCCAACGCCCGTCCGGACGCCTCTTCCGCCGCGGCCGCGACTGATCCATCCCGGCTTCCCCCCTCCGCACATGGCGCAGACCAGCCAACCCCCATTCCGAAACACCGCGGCCTTGCGGACCCTGCTGCTGGCGCTGGCGCTGGCATCCCCGGGCGCGACCTCGCGGGCCCAGGATTCGGTGCGCACCGCGGCCGGGCTCGCCGGCGACGCCCGGCACGCCGACGGCCCCGCGACCGTCGCGCGGTTTGCCGATCCGGTCGGCATCGCCGTCGCCGCCGACGGCCGGGTCTACATCGCCGATGCCGCCAACCACTGCATCCGCCTGCGCACGCCGGATGGACGGGTGGCCACGGTTGCCGGCCAACCCGGGGAACCCGGCATGCGGGACGGGCCGGGCGGCGTCGCCCGGTTGGATTCGCCCTCGGGAATCACCCTGGGTTGGGAGGGGTCCCTGCTGGTTGCCGACACCGGAAACCACGCCGTGCGGCGCCTGATGTCCGACGGACGCCTCGTCACCCTCGCGGGGATGGCCGGCGAACCCGGCGTCACCAACGGCCCGGCCGCCACGGCCCGCTTCGACGGCCCGCTCGGCATTGTCGCCTCGCCCGACCACGCCATCTTCGTCGCCGATTCCGGAAACCATTCCATCCGCCGCATCGCCCCCGACCTCGCGGTCACCACCTATGCGGGCGAGAACGGCGACTGGGGCGCTCGGGACGGACCCGCGGGAACGGCGCGGTTCAACGGGCCCGTCGGCCTCGCGCTGGCGGCCGACGGATCGCTCTGGGTCGCCGACTCCCTCAACCATGCCATCCGCCGCATCGCCCCCGACGGGATCGTGACCACCGCCGCCGGGAAACTCGGCGAGGATGGATCGTCCGATGGTCCGGCGGCGGACGCCCGTTTCGGCAAGCCCGCCGAACTGGCCTTCGACCCCAGGGGCCGGCTCTACATTGTCGACGCGTTCCTGCACGCGCTGCGCCGGCTGGATCCGGACGGCCGGGTCCGCACGGTGGCGGGCATCGCCGGCCAACCCGGCGATGCCGACGGCAACAATCGCGCCGGGCGCTTTCTGAATCCGTACGGCGTCGGCGTCCTGCCGGGCGGATCCCTGATGGTCACGGACACCTTCAACGCGACGCTGCGCGAGGTGATCGCGCCGTTCGCGCTGTCGGCCGGGAAGGCCGCGGGCGCCTCGGCGGCGCGCGTGGAATGGGAATCGGTGGCGGGACGCCGTTACCAGGTTTTCGCCGCCGGGGAGCTGGGACAGCCATGGCAACCGGTCGGCAGCCCGATCACCGCCACCGCGACGACGATGGTTTTCGAGGATTCCCGTCCCGGCACGCGCCTCTACCAGATCCAACGGTTGGAGGAGTGAGGGGACCGAACCGGCCGCGGCGCGATCCCCGCGGGCATTCCTTGCCGGACGCGGTTGCTACCCGCCGATCCGCGAGACCGGCCCGATGGATGCCAAGGTCAGGACGGGCTCGCCTTTGGTCCGGGACGCGGCCAGATCGACGGTGAATTCCACGATCCAGTCGTTCGCGGCCTCCGGATCCACGAGCACCTGCTGCACCCGCCACGTCTTCCTGTCCTCGGGTTTCAGCAGGTAGGTGTGGCGGACGTTGCGCGCTTCGGGATCCAGAACGATGCGCCGGTGGCCCTGGTAATACGGCGCCAGGGCCGCGCCGATGGATTCCGCGGTCCACGGCGTCCCGTCCGGACCCGCGGGCGAATCCACGCCCGCGAGCGCCGCGCCGAAATCGTCGTCGGCCAGGGCCCGGACGAACGCGAAGACCCGCGACCGGACCGCCGCGAAAAACGCCTTTTCGTCGCGGGTACAATCCTTGTCGGCCTCCTCGGCGCCCGGCGGCCGAACCTCGGGCACGCTCCCGGCCGCCACGGGCTTGGCCGGATCCTTCAGGCGCTCCCACTCGTCGAGCAGGCTGGAATCCACCTGGCGGATCATCGCCTTGAGATAGGACTCCATTTCCTGGATCGGCTCCGTTTTCGCGGCTTCCGGCAGGGTCTGGCGCAGCACCTTGTAGACCGCGGTCACGTGGCGCAGCAGCACCCCTTCGGCCCGCTGCAATTCGTACCGCTTGATGTAGTCGGAGAACGACCAATAGGACTCGAACATCTCGCGGACGATGGACTTCGGCCGGATGTTTTCCTGCCCGATCCACGGATGTTTCGCCGCGAAGGCATTGAAGGTCTCGTAGACGAATTCCCGTTTGGGCTTCGGATACTCGAGCTTCTCGAGTTCCTCCATGCGCTGGTCGTACTCGACGCCCGCGGCCTTCAACTCCGCGACCTTCTCGCCCTTGATCCGGTCGAGTTGCCGGCGCAGCACGACGTCCGGATCCTCGAGGATCGACTCCACCAGGGTCAGCAGGTCGAACGCGTAGTCGGGCGCCGCGCGGTCCAGCAATGCCAGCGTGTCGAGCAGGTAGAGCGACAGGGTGTGGTCGAGGGAAAACGCCTCGGGCAACTCGACGTTGACCCGGAATTTCGCCGCCCCGGCTTCCGGGGGTGCCAACTCCACGATGCGCCGTTCCAGCAGCGACCGGAACAATTGCCACGCCCGGCGCACGTGGTTCCGGCGGGCGTTGGGCGAATCGTGGCAGCGCCGGATCAAATCGCGCATCGCGCGGCAACCGTCGCCGGGCCGTGCCAGCACGTTGAGCAACATCGCGTGCGACACGGCGAAACGGGACTGCAACCGCTCGGGCGGCGCCGTCTGCAGGCGCTCGAAGGTGCCCCGGTCCCAGTTCACGAAATTCCGGTCGGGCGGCTTGCGGCGGACGATCTTCTTGCCGTCGCGCGCCGCCTTGCCCTCGAGCTTCAGGTTCTCGACCACGTGTTCCGGCGCCTGGGCCACCACGTAGCCCACGTCGTCGAAGCCCTTGCGCCCCGCGCGCCCGGCGATCTGGTGGAAGTCCCGCGCGGCCAGGATGGCCGTCTTCTGGCCGTCGAACTTGCACAGCCGCGTGAAAAGCACCGTGCGGATCGGCACGTTGATCCCGACGCCGAGGGTATCGGTGCCGCAGATGACCTTGAGCAGACCCTTCTGGGCGAGTTGTTCGACGAGGATCCGGTACTTGGGCAGGAGCCCGGCGTGGTGGAGCCCGATGCCGTGTTTGAGCCAACGCCTGATCTCGGGCCCGTAGGGACTGGTGAACCGCGCCCCCTCCAGCGCCGCCGCGATCGCCGCCTTCTCCTCGCGCGTCGCCACGTTGATGCTGGTGAAATCCTGCGCGCTCTCGGCAGCGTCGGCCTGGGTGAAATGGACGACGTAGACCGGGCCCTTTCCCTCGGTGACCAACCGCTCGAGCGTCTGCGCCAGCGCGGTCTCGCAGTAGGTGAACTCCAGCGGCACCGGCCGATCGCGTCCCGAGACCGTCGTGGTCTCGCGCCCGGTCAACCGCTTCAGTTCGCCTTCGAAAAAACCCGTGTCGCCCAGCGTCGCCGACATCAGCAGGAACCGCGACTTCTCCAGCGTCAGCAACGGCACCTGCCATGCCACCCCGCGCTCGCGGTCCGAGTAATAGTGGAATTCGTCGACCACCACGT
>WBXI01000075.1 GCA_008933025.1 Verrucomicrobiota bacterium | reverse complement strand
TCCCGCCTTCGGCGTCGAACAACGCGAGGTAGAAATTCCGCGCCGGCATCAACGTGCCGATGATCTCGTGGAGCCGGCGGTAGAGCGCCTGGAGATCGCCCGACTGGTGCATCGCTTCCGAGATCTGGTAGAGGGCCTGCTGGATGCGTTGCGCGCGGGCGCGTTCGGACACCTCGCGCTGGAGGCGGGCGTTCGCGGCCTCCAGTTCGGACGTGCGCTCCTGCACCCGCCGTTCGAGATCGGCGTTCAGCCGGCGCAAGGCCTGCTCGGCCCACACCCGGGTCAATTGGTTTGCCAGCAACGAGGCGATCGCCGTGAGGATCTCGAGATGGTGCTCGCGGAAGAATCCCTCGTCCGGATGCTCCGCGTCGATCACCCCGACCACGTCGCCGTCGACCAGGATCGGGACGGCGAGTTCGGAAAGCCGGGGCGCGTCGTCCACGATGTATCGGGGATCGGCGCGGGTGTCGGACACCAGCTCCGGTTTTCCGGATTGGCCCACCGCGCCGACGATGCCCTGGCCGAGGGGGATCTCGAGCGGGTTGACGATCGCGCGTCCGACGGGTGCCTTGGGACCCCAGGCGGCGCGTTGCACGAGCACCGAGCGCGGGCGGTCGACGACGTAGACCACGCAGTCGGGCAGGCCGAGTTTGCCCACGCAATTGCGCACCACGTCCCACAGCACGTCCTCCTCCACCTTGAGTTCGAGGAGCGAGGTGGCGAAATCGTTGATGATGCGCGCGCTCTCCTCGGAACGCCGCAGGCGAAGGTCGGCGAGGCGTTGTTCGGTGACGTCGCGGAGGTGCAGCACGTGGTTCCCGGTCCCGTTGCGGGCGGGCAGGGCGGTGCCGGTGCCCTCGAGTTCGCGGACGGTCCCGTCCCGGGCATGGATCCGGAAGGACGGCAAACGAAGGGCCAATCCGCCGCCGCCGCCAACGGCCTCCAGGGCCTTGGCCAAGGCGCCGCGGTCCCCGGCAACGACGCGCTCGAGCAGGTCCGTCGTTTCCTCCGTGCCCGCGGGTTCCCCGATCCATTGCCGGAATGCGGCGTTGGCGTACCGGACCTGTCCGGATTCGTTCACGATCACCACGCCGTCGGTCGCCAACTCGACCAACGCCCGGAAATGGGGCGAACGCCCGGAGGCTTTGGCCGCGGAGCGGAGACGGATCGAGGTGTCGGCGGTGCTGGCCATCGGGAAAGTTCTCGGAAGCCGACGCTCACGGCCCCCACCGCCAGCGGCAATACTCTTGTCGAGGTATCGCGATGGAGCCTTGCGTCCGGCTCAGGCGTCGAGAAAACCGGTCAGCGGACTGGTCGGCGACGCGCCGAGGCCCGGCGCGCCGAGCCCGAGTTCGCGGGCGATGCGCCCCGCCTCCACCGCCATCCGGAAGGCCCGGGCCATGCGGATGGCGTCGGGAGCCACCGCGATGGCCGTGTTCACCAGCACCGCGTCGGCCCCGAGTTCCATGGCCTCCGCGGCGTGGCTCGGCGCGCCGATGCCGGCATCGATGACCACCGGCACCGTCGCCTGGTCGATGATGATCCGCAGTTGGTCTCGGGTCTGGAGCCCGCGGTGCGACCCGATGGGCGAGCCCAAGGGCATGACGGTCGCGGTACCGACGTCCTGGAGGCGCTTGGCGAGCACCGGGTCGGCGTTGATGTAGGGCATCACCACGAACCCTTCCTTCACCAATTGGCGCGCGGCATCGAGGGTCTCGATCGGGTCCGGCAGGAGATAGCGCGGGTCGGGATGGATCTCGAGTTTGACCCATTTGGGCAGCCCCGCGGCGACCGCCAACCGCGCGAGTCGCACCGCCTCCGCCGCGTTCATGGCCCCGCTCGTGTTGGGAAGCACCAGATAACGCTCCGGATCGATGAATTCCAGGATGTCCGCGAACGGATCCTTTCGCCCGCTCAGGTCCGCCCGGCGCAGCGCCACCGTCACCAATTGGGTGCCGCTCGCCGCCAGCGCGTCGCGCATGGATTCCGGCGACGGGAATTTTCCCGTGCCCAGAAAGAGACGGGATTGGAATTCACGGCCAGCGATCGACAGTGGCTTCGACGACATTCGGGCGCGAACCGTGGCGGCGGACCGGTGGTTTGTCGAGCGGGTGACCGGTCCAAATTCGGGGGATCGCCCCGGGATTCCCGCGGCTTCTCAAGGGGCCGGGGCCGGTTCGGTGCCGCCGGTGGCTTCGGTCGCCGGCGGCGGGCCGGGCGGGACGACCTGCGGGGCAGGGGTGGCCGACTCCGGACCGGGTCGCGGGACATCGCTGTATTCGGCGGGAAGCACCACGACGGCGATGCGCCGGTTGCGGGCGCGCCCTTCGGGCGTCGCATTGTCGGCGACGGGGCGGAATTCGCCGCAGCCAACGGCGCTGAGGCGGCGGGCGTCGACCCCGGCCTTCTCGGCAAGAAACCGCACGGCCGCGGTGGCGCGTCCCGCGGACAGTCCCCAGTTGTCCGTGAACCCGCCGCGGGTGCGGTTCACGACGGGCACGTTGTCGGTGTGCCCGACGACCTGGATCTGGCGGGTGGCGTGTTGGCCCAGGATCCGGGCAACCTTGAGGAGTACCGCCTGTCCCTCCGGCTTGAGATCGGCCTCGCCGGAGTCGAAAAGGACCCGGTCGAGGATGTCGACGGTCAATCGGCCCTGCAGTTCGGAGATGGTGACCTCGCGACTCTCGAGTTCCGAGCGCATCTGCCGCTCGAGGACATCGCGGGACGACGCGGCGAGTTTGACCTGTTCCTCGAGTTCGGAGGCTTTGGAACGGAGGGTGTCGAGTTCGGCGGCGAGCAGGGAGTTGGTCCGGGCGAGGGCCCCGGCGGCGGCGACGGCCGCCTGCGTTTGAGCACGGGCCGCGGAGGCTTCGGCGGTCTTTTCGCGCAGGGTGAGGAAACCGATCGCGGCAGCGACCAGTGCGGCAAGGATCCCCGCAAACAACCAAGTGTACCGCGGCATGCGGGGAGTCCACCGCGCCGGCGCTCTCCGGGCAACCCTTCTCCCGCCGAAACCCGACCCAATCCGACCGTGTCGGGATACCGAAATGTCGGTGAATACGCGCTCGATATACCCGGTTTAGAGGATGGCCCATTTTGGGGAGCGGAATTGTAGTGAATGTGACAGCCACAAAACAGACGAGCTTCTCGTCCATCTACATGAAATACCATAAACTCCAGTCCCTTGTCGGGATAGGGTTCGCGGTGATGTCGGCCCTCCAAGGGCTGGCAGCCACCGTGGATCTCCCGGCGTCGGCAGCGCTCGCTGCCGGCACTTCAACGGCCCTCGGCTTCCGGGTGCGCACCGTGCAGGCGCCCCACGACGAGCCCATCGCCAACAATCTGGGCCGCGCGCTGGGCCAACTGAACGGAACCCTGCGTTACGGGGCTAGCGCCGGCGCGCTGGCGGGCACGCTGGTTCCCAACGAGGCCGTCGCGGGTCCGCTTCCGGACGGGGGCTTCATCACCGACACGGTCAATTTCGAAAAGGACGGCAACGCGTTCGACCTGCTCGACAACACCGACTTGTCCACGCAAACGGTCGTGGCGACGTTCAGCCCCGTCCTGTTCCCCGGCATCCCGGGCAACGCCGGCAGCACGGACCAATTCGCCGCCGAGGCGATCGGCTTCGTCCAATTGCCCGCGGGCACGACGACGCTCGGCATCGGCTCGAACGCCGAGCGGACCGACGTGAACGACGACGACGGGTTCGTTCTGTTCGTCGGCACCAACCCGCGCAGCGCCTTCAACACCAAGGTGGCGGAATACATCCGCAATGCGCCCGGGTTTGCCGGCAATTTCCACAACGAGACCACGGTCACGGTCAATGCGCCGAAGGCGGGCATCTACCCGTTCCGTTTGGTTTACTGGCAGGGTGGTCGTGGCGCGAACCTGCAGGTGTACCAGGTGCTCGACAGCACCGAACGCATCCTGCTCAACGACCCGAATGATGCCCGTGCCCTCAAGGTTTACAGCGACAGCACGGTTCCCGCTGCCAATGGGCCCTATGTTGCCGAGTACTCCCCGTCGGCTGGTTCCGACGGCAACAGCTCGGCGGCTCCGGTGACGGCATTGATCGTCGACGGCGCCGCAACGGTCGCCACGACCGGCGTGAAACTGACCTTCAACGGCAAGGTTTCGACGCCGCAGTCGCTCACGAAAACGGGCAACCGCATCAGCCTGAGCTACAGCCCGAACACGACCCGGCCCGAGGTCAACAACGCGGTGCAGCTCGACTTCACCGACTCGTTGGCGACGGTCAACACGGTGTCGTGGAGTTTTGGCAGCGTCTCGGCGGGTGGTTCCTCGACGCAGGTCACCGGCCAATGGGACTTCGACGGCGGCGATCTCGGCGCGACCGTCGGCAAGGCGCTGGCCTACTACAGCGGCGCCGCGACCGGCACCGACAGCAAGGGCGGCGCGTTTGAATACAAGTACGGCACCACCGCCGCCCTCGGGATTCCCGACATCGGCGGCAAGCCCGCGAAGGTCATCGAGGTCCCGGGCAATGTTGTCCGTGACATCGGCCTGATCGCCGACCACGGCATCAAGCCCAACGGCGGCGGCACCAAGGTCAACCAGTACACGTTGATCATGGACATCCTGGTCGACACCACCGGACCCGGGGCGGCCTCGCTGCTCCAGATCGACACCCCGGTGGCGGGCAGCAACACCAGCGACGGCGACCTGTTCTGGCAGGGCAACAACTTCGGCCAGGGCACCAGCGGCTACAACGGCCGCGGCACCTTCACGGCCGGCACCTGGCACCGCGTGGTCGCGGCCTATGACGAGGCTGCCACGCCTCCCGTGGTCGCGAAGTTCGTCGACGGCATCAAGCAGGACGACTGGACGGCCAACCAAGGTCTGGATGCCGCGCGCCGCGCGATGCAACCGACCGTGTTGCTCTTCGGCGACGGCGATCAGGACGAACGCCGCCGCATGTGGGTGAACTCGATCCAATTCCGCTCGGGCCGCATCAGCGACGCCGAGGCAATCGCGCTCGCCGGACCTTCGGCCGCTGGCATCCCGCAGGTGATCCCGAGCACGACGGTGACCGCCCAGTGGGACTTCGACTTCGGCGATCTCGGCGCTTCCGCCGGCAAAGCCCTCCAGTACTACACCGGCACCGCGACCGGCACCGACAGCAAGGGTGCCGCGTACGAGTACCATTACGGCACCACCACGGCCCTCTCGATTCCCGACATCAACGGGGTCCCGGCCAAGGTCATCGAGGTTCCGGGCAACGTCGCCCGCGACATCGGCCTCATCGCCGACCACGGCATCAAGCCCAATGGCGGCGGCACCAAGGTCAACCAGTACACGTTGATCATGGACGTTCTGGTCGACACCACCGGACCCGGGGCGGCCTCGCTGCTCCAGATCGACACCCCGGCGGCGGGCAGCAACACCAGCGACGGCGACCTGTTCTGGCAGGGCAACAACTTCGGCCAGGGCACCAGCGGCTACAACGGTCGCGGCACCTTCACGGCCGGCAGCTGGCACCGCGTGATCGCGGCCTATGACGAGGCGGCAACCCCGCCGGTGGTCACCAAATACGTCGACGGCATCAAGCAGGACGACTGGACCGCGAACCAAGGTCTGGATGCCGCGCGCCGCGCGATGCAGCCGACCGTGCTGCTCCTCGGCGACGGCGACCAGGACGAGCGCCGCCGCATGTGGCTGAACTCGGTCCAGTTCCGGGCCGGCAAACTCACCGACGCGCAGTGCGCGTTGCTCGGCGGGCCTTCCGCGGCCGGCATCCCCGTCTCGGTTCCCGATTCCAACGTGACCGGTCAATGGGACTTCGAATTCGGCGATCTCGGCGCGACCGCCGGCAAGGCGCTCCAGTATTACAGCGGCGCCGCGACCGGCACCGACAGCAAGGGTGGCGAATTCACCTACAAGTACGGCACCACGGCTGCCCTCGGTATTCCCGACATCAACGGGGTTCCGGCGAAGGTCATCGAGGTTCCGGGCAATGTTGCCCGTGACATCGGTCTGATCGTCGATCACGGCATCAAGCCCAACGGTGGCGGCACCAAGGTCAACCAGTACACGCTGGTCATGGACATCTACGTCGACACCACCGGACCCGGGGCGGCCTCGCTGCTCCAGGTCGATACCCCGACGGCGGGCAACAACACCAGCGACGGCGACCTGTTCTGGCAGGGCAACAACTTCGGCCAGGGCACCAGCGGCTACAATGGCCGCGGCACCTTCACGGCCGGCGCTTGGCACCGCGTGGTCGCGGCCTATGACGAGGCGGCAACCCCCCCGGTGGTCACCAAGTATGTCGACGGCATCAAGCAGGACGACTGGACGGCCAACCAAGGGTTGGACGCCGCGCGTCGCGCGCTCCAGCCGACCGCGCTGCTCTTCGGCGACGGCGACCAGGATGAACGCCGCCGCATGTGGGTGAGCTCGATCCAATTCCGTTCCGCGAAACTGAGCGACGCCCAGTGCGTGTTGCTCGGCGGACCTTCCGCGTCCGGCATCCCGCTCGCGCTCCCCGAGTCGGCGGTCACCGCCCAGTGGGACTTCAACTACGGCGACCTCGGCCCGACGGTGGGCAAGGCGCTGCAGTATTACGGTGGCACCGCCACCGGTACCGACAACAAGGGTGGCTCGTACGAGTACAAATACGGCACCACCACGGCCCTCGGGATTTCCGACATCAACGGGGTTCCGGCCAAGGTCATCGAGGTTCCTGGCAATGTCGTCCGCGACATCGGCCTGATCGCCGACCACGGCATCAAGCCCAACGGTGGCGGCGCCAAGGTCAACCAGTACACGTTGATCATGGACATCCTGGTCGACACGACCGGGCCCGGGGCGGCTTCGCTGCTCCAGATCGACACCCCGACGGCTGGCGGCAACACCAGCGACGGCGACCTGTTCTGGCAGGGCAACAACTTCGGCCAGGGCACCAGTGGCTACAACGGCAAGGGCACGTTCACCGCGGGTGCATGGCACCGCGTGGTCGCGTCCTACGACGAAGCCGCCACGCCTCCCGTGGTCGTCAAGTACGTCGACGGCATCTTCCAGGACAACTGGACGACGGGCCAAGGTCTGGATGCCGCGCGCCGCGCGATGCTGCCGACCGTGCTGCTCCTCGGCGACGGCGACCAAGACGAGCGCCGCCGCGTGTGGCTGAACTCGGTCCAGTTCCGTGCCGGTCGTATGAGCAATGCCGACATCGAGGCATTGGGCGGACCCAGTGCGGACGGCATCCCGGCCGCATTCCTTCCCAAGGATCCCGCGGGCGCGATCGCTGGATCGCTCCTCATCTCGCCGAAGGATCTGGTCGACGCGGACGGCAATCCGCTCCCCATCGCTGCCGGATCGGTGAAACTCACGGGGGCGACCTCGTTTGAACTCACGGCGGGCGGCCTCTACGGCTTCGCCAACAAGGGCAACGCCATCCAACCGGGCGACCTGCAGCAGTTCGCCTACGAGTCCGTCACCGGCGACTTCGATCGCGCCGTGCAAATCACCGGCTTCAAGAGCTCGGTTGCCGACGACGTCGCCAACTACGCGGGCGGTTTGGAAGCCCGTGTCAGCTCGGATCCGCTCAGCCCGTCGTTGTTCGTCAATGCCTACAATCCGCTGGGCGCGAACAACGTCTCGGCCCTGGGTCGCGTCATCCTCGACCAGAACCTGACGGGCTTCAGCCGCGGTTACGGCGGGGTGAAGGATGCCCTTCCGAACCAATGGTTGCGTCTGCGTCGCGTGGGCGACTACTTCACGGCCTACGTCGGCACCGACGGCGTGAATTGGACGATGATCGCCGAGCGTTACAACGAGTGGCCCGCCTCCTTGCTGGTCGGCGTCTACTCGCAGGCCGCCGGTTACACGGTCACGGACGGCGTGGGCGCGGGTAACCTCAACACCGCCACGGTCTCGTTCGCCAATTACGGCGTCACCAAGATCGTCGACAAGGATGCCCCCCGGTTGGTGTCCGTCGGTACGGCCGACAAGGCCACGATCGGCGCGAAGTTCTCCGAGCCCTTGCGCTCGGCGAGCATTGCCAACCTGTCGAACTACCAACTCAGCCAAGGCACGGTGACGGGCGCCCGTCTCGGCATCAGCGGCGACTCGATCTACCTCACGGTGACCGGGCTCACCAGCGACACGTTCACGCTGACCATCAAGGGTGGCGTGACCGACACGGCCGGCAATGCGATCGCGGCCAACTCCTCGGCGTCCGGCAAGGTGTCGAACTGGAACTCGACCGACATCGGTCTGATCCAGAGCGGCAACGCGAACGATCGGACCGCGGGTGACGATCCGTTCCGCAAGGGCCAGTTGGTGGCCGTCAGCTCCGGCGCCACGGAAACCGAACTGGAAATCATCGGCGGTGGATCGAACGCCTGGAGTCCGGGCGATTACATCCACTATGCCAACAACACGCAGACCTTGAACGGCGACTTCGAGGTCACCGCCGAGGTCACCCGCAACGATCGCCCGGCCAACACGGCCGGGTGGGCGAACTCCGGGTTGATGCTCCGCGAATCCACCTACGTGCCCGGCCTGGAATTCACCCAGGAGGGAACCAAGGCCGCCATGGTGGCCTTGACCACGTACATCGAAGGCGACGCGCCGGGCCGTTCCGCGATCCCGCTGTGGCGCGGTGCGTCCGTTGGAGGCTACGGCAATGGTGGTCCGGTGGGCTGGGCAACCGTGATCGGTGGCGTCAAGGGCTACTACGGGAACCTCCGCGGCATCGATGCGTCGGGTCACACCGATCCGGCCTCGACCCCGCTGTCCGGCCGTTGGTTGAAGATCAAGCGCGCGGGCAACACGTTCACGTTCTCGAACTCGCATGACGGTCGGACCTGGAATGCGATGGGAAGCACCGATCTCGAGCTGTCGAGCAGCCTGATCTTCGGCTTCTCCTCGATGAACGACACCGGTGGCAGTGCGCCGCCGAACAATGCGTACGGTGGGAACGGCAATTTGGGCACGGATCTGGAAGGCCAGCAAAACCTGTCCAACTATTCGACCCAACGCATCCGTATCGGCACCAACGTGGCACCTCCCGCGCCGCTGGTGACTGGCTCCGTGCCCAACGGCTTGGCCGGCCAGGCGCTGACCAACATCATCGTGGATACCACGACCAAGACCATCACGGCGGACCTCCCCGTGAACGGCGATCAGGGCTACCTGATCATCACGCCGAAGGTGAACATCACCAGCACCAAGGTGGTGGGCGGCAAGTTGGTCGTGACCTACCAATAATTGACCCCGCGCTAGCGCAGGGTTTGCAAGGGCCGGACGTCATGTCCGGCCCCTTTTTTTGCCCGGATGCGCCGCGCACGCTGGCGCCGTCCGCGTCCGTTTCCCGTCGAAACGCCTTCCGGGAGCTGACGGACGCGGCGCGCGATTCCGATGCGTGTGCGCCTTGGCCGGGCCAAACGCGATACGGGCGTGGCAGATTGATGCGGTCGCCGGCTGTGGGTACCCGGAGCAGAGAAGGGGAGGCTTCGCCTCGGAGACGCCGAGCGTTGGAGTCCGGGAGCACCGTGTTCGTCGCGTCCCATGCCGATGCCCCGACGGGAGGTCGCGGTGCAGTAGCCTGAGTCGTGTGGGTTCCTCGCCACCTCTCGTGGCTGGAACCCGGGCCATCCCGGCCATTGGCGGGTGGGTCCGTCGGGTTGGGGCAATCGGATCTCACCGGGCTGTAGCCACGAGAACGAAGATCCGGCCACGATTTCATGCGCCGTCGCGGGGCTTGTTCACGGGTATTGGGCGGTCATTCATGCCAGATGCCTCCGGTAGCGGAATCCCTTCGTGGCACATTTCCTTGGGCAGCGAGGACACGCTGTCTCTACCGAAGGCCCTCGTCTCGCTTCATTCTTCATCCACGACAAACAGCGAGGAACCGGTTTTGGACGGGGTGAATGGGATGGAAGCAGGAAGAAGTCGTCGTGATCTTCCCGGTCCTGCGTTCGCGCTCCCAGCCAAGGTTCGGCAACCACCATCCTTTCGGACAGCCAATGCCCCATTTGTCCCGTTCCGATCTCCCGGCCCGGTCTCATCCCGTCGGACGCTCCGTCCGGAGCCAGGATGTCGCGGGGCCATGCCCCGGATTTTGGGAAGGGAGGAACGGGATGCGGAGCAGGAGGAGTTCTTCATGGCCCGCCGTGGTCTTGGGTTGCGGCACGCCGAGCGGGGCCGATTACAGCGGCAACGAGAAGGCATCGGAAGGGGCGGGCGGGATGATCCACGGGTTCCGTTGTGCTCTGTCACCGGCGTTCTCCTCTCCAATCGCCGGTCTGCCCATGGACGCATGGCCCCATGGCGCACGGACCCAACCCGAATGTCTTTGGAGGCGGCCGATCCAGAGGGGATGGATCTTGGCATTTGTGGGCATCGCCTTGGAGGGCTTGGCGTGTGGGCATCCGTGGCCAAGGGAGGGTATCCAGGGTGTTCAGAGCCCAGCTCGGAACCAAACGGAGGTCCGGCCTTGCGGACGCGACCGGCTGGCGAGGCGCGAGGAGGGATTCGGCCCGTCCCGCGGCCGCAGGATGACCGAGGAGCTGCGAAACCTGCGGACCGTGTCCGCAAAAGTCCGCCGGTTGGCGGTTCTTTTCCGAGGAAGCGTCGTTGGTTCGGGCGTTACGGACCGCTGAGGGTCCGCTTCGCCCGCCTCGCCTCCACGGGAAATCCCTGCACGGGATCCCTCCCGGGTTTCGGACGCGCTCCAAGCCTTGCCCACGGCAGGGTAACCGCCGTCAGCAGGGCAACGCGACGACGCGCGCGGGCCCGTCCACCGCCGTCGGGAGCCGGCACTCCGACTCAAGCCGGGCTCGGCGCCGGGCTGCCGAAGCCGGGAAGCTTGGGCGGCACCGGCTTGATCACCTCGGGCAACGGCGTCCCGGCCGGTGCGCCGCTTGGGGGATCGATTTCCTTCGGATTCACCGGCGGCGGCGTGAGGCTGCCGGTACGGACAATCTCCCGGACCTGCTGGCCGTCGAGCGTCTCGTACTCGAGCAACGCCTTGGCAATGACCTCCAGCTTGTCGCGGTTGGCGGTGATCAACTCCTTGGCCCGATGGTAGCCTTCGTCGATGAAACGCTTCACCTCGGCATCGATCGCCTGGGCCGTTGCCTCCGAGTAATCCTTGGAACGCATCATGTCGCGGCCAAGGAACACGTATTCCTGGGCATCGCCGTATTGGATCATGCCGAGACGGTCGGACATGCCGTAATGCATGACCATCGCCCGGGCCATGCTCGTGGCCTGCTGGATGTCGCCGCCGGCACCGGTGGAGATGTCGTTGGTGACGATTTCTTCCGCGATGCGCCCGGCCATGGTCATGGCGAGCAAGTCCTGAAGCTCCTTGCGGCTGCGGCTGAGAAGATCGTGGTCCGGAAGGTACATGGTCGATCCCAGGGCCTGGCCGCGCGGAATGATGGTTACCTTGTGGAGCGGATGGGTGTGCTCGAGGAGCACGTTGACCAAGGCGTGCCCGGCCTCGTGCCAAGCCGTCCCGCGCTTTTCTTCCTCGGTCATCGCCAGACTCCGACGCTCGCGACCCCAGCGGACCTTGTCTCGGGCTTCCTCGAGTTCGACCATGCCGATGGATTTCTTCCCGGTCCGGGCGGCGAGGAGCGCGGCTTCGTTGAGCAGGTTCGCCAGTTCCGCGCCGGAAAATCCCGGGGTGCCGCGGGCGATGACACTGAGATCGACCGCGCCATCGAGCTTCACGTTCTTGGCGTGGACCTTGAGGATGCCCTCGCGGCCACGGACGTCGGGCAGGTTGACCGTGACTTGGCGGTCAAACCGACCGGGGCGGAGCAACGCCGGGTCGAGGACATCGGCGCGGTTGGTGGCCGCGATGATGATGATGCCCTCGGTGGTGTCGAAGCCGTCCATCTCGACGAGCAAAGCGTTGAGGGTTTGCTCGCGTTCGTCGTTGCCCCCGCCGAGTCCATGGCCGCGGCTGCGGCCGACGGCGTCGATTTCGTCGATGAAGATGAGGCAAGGCGTGTTCTTGCGGGCCTGCTCGAACATGTCGCGGACGCGGCTGGCACCGACGCCGACGAACATCTCGACGAAGTCGGAACCACTGATGCTGAAGAAAGCGGCATCGGCCTCGCCGGCGATGGCCTTGGCGAGGAGGGTCTTGCCGGTGCCGGGAGGGCCGACCATGAGGACGCCCTTGGGGATCCGGCCGCCGAGCTTCTGGAATTTCTTGGGGTCCTTGAGGAACTCGACGAGTTCGGCGACCTCATCCTTGGCCTCCTCGATGCCGGCGACGTCCTTGAACGTCGTCTTGTTCCGTTCCTTGGTGAGGAGGCGGGCCTTGGACTTGCCGAAACTGAGCGCGCCGCGGCCGGCGTTCTTGATCTGCCGGATGAAGAAGAACCACGCGAGGAACGCGACCAGCAGAAAAGGGGCGAAATTGATGATGTACGGCCAGACCGTGGCGATCGACACCGCCCGGACCGAGGAGATGTTGAGCAGCAGGTCCGCGGCTTCCTCCGTGAGGTGGGTGGAAATCGCGAAGGGGACCAGATTGGTCTTCCCGCCTTCGATCTCGCGGTAGCGACCCTCGATGCGGCGAAGGGGTGACTCCACGGAGTAATTGATCTGGGCGCTCTCGATCTTTCCCTCGCGTGCCAACTGCATGAGTTGGGCATGGGAAATCGGGCGGACCTCCGGCACGCGGGCGCGCCCCACCAGGAGCAGCACCGGCACGAGCGCGGTCAACACGATGAGCACGACCCACGTGCGGGCCGGCATGCGGGGTTCGGGAGAACGCTTGTCTCCGCTGGGAAAATTGTCGTCGGACATGGCCGAAAAAGCTGGTGGAGCCTAACAGTGGTGCGGGTGGCACGCAACGGCGGCAGGCACTCATTTTTCGGGGGAGTGCCCCGTGCGCATGGCGGGGCCGCGCTTGGTGCGACCCGGGGGGCGGGGGGCGGTTGGCCGGGGCGAAAAGATGCGTGCTCCGAAGGTCTCGCGGCTTTACACGCGGACCGGTTGACCGCGATGCTCCCGAAGCCCGATTGACCGGGCCAAAACGAGATCGCCGTACCCAGCGCACCCAGATTTCCCGCCATGTCCAAAGTCATCGCCGAAATGTTGGTCGAGTCCGTGAAGATGGAACTTCCGGACGTCAAGACGGTGCGGTTCCAGTGGCCCGCGGGCTACGAACCCGAGTTCAAGACGGGGCAGTTCATCACGGTCTATTGGCCCCACAAGCCCAAGTACAAGCGCGCCTATTCCCTCAGTTCGTCGGCCCTCGACCGCGGTCACTACGAGGTCACCGTCAAGCGCGACGGCAAGATGGGCACCAGCATCGTCGATTGGGTCGAGGCCGGGGACAAGATGTTCGTGATCCCGCCCGCCGGGAAGTTCCTGCCGGTGTTCGATCCGCCCGGACGCCACCTGATCTGCGTCGCCGGGGGTTCCGGCGTCACGCCGTTCCGCGGCTTCGTGCGCGAGGCCACGGCCCGCGATCTCGATACCCGCATCACGGTCCTCTACACGGTGCGGACCACGGGCGACATCATCTTCAACGAGGAATTCCGGGAGTTGGAGGCGAAGAACCCGCGTTTCAAGTTCCATGTCACCTGCACCCGGCTCGCGCCGGAGGATCCGTGGACCGGACGCCGCGGACGGTTGACCCCGGACTGGGTGAAGAGCTTCGTCGACGATCCGGCGACCACGACCTTCTACGCCTGCGGCACCACCGACATGGTGAACGCGGTCGAACATCTGGTGACCCACGATCTGGCACTGCCGAAAGAGCAGATGAAGCTGGAGAAATGGGGCTAGCCGCACCTTCGCATCGCGCCGGGCCAAGGGGGTCGGCCCGCGTCCCTACGCTTCCGGGGTCCCGCGGTCGTGGGGCCGCGTTCCCGCACAAGGCGCCCCGCCGGGCTTTTCGGCGGGGTTGCTACAGCTTGATGAGGTAATGCACGTACGCATTCTTGGGGCGGGTCTCGCTGCCGCCCTGCGACGCGGTATCGGTCAGGTTGCCGCCCCGCGTGTACGTGCCGCCCCCGATCTGCCCGCCCGCCTCGTCCCCGGTGACGGCAATCGACACCGGATGCGCGTGCCGGCCCAGCGCGTCGGCCTGATGGGAGCCAACCCGATTGCCGGTGTTCCCATTCGGCGCCGGCGCCGTTCGTTCTTCCTTGTCGGGATCCCTTCCCGCGTCGCCATCGACGCCCCGCAGGAAGAGGCCCCGCAAATCCGGCACGCGGAACTCGCCGTCGGCTTCCCCGGTTCCCCAGGAGTAGCGGATCGCGGCGAACAGGTTGGCGAACTCGTTGGTGCGATACGCGGCGCCGTCGCAGGGCAGCCAGCCTTGTTTCCGAAGGGACTCCCGGTCCGGGATGCCCCCGAAGGGCAGGATGGTCCCGGCGGGAGCGCTCGGAAAACGGGTCTCGGGAAGCGGCGGGACGCCCGGTCGTCGGGGACCACCGATGCCTCCGTTGGTCCGGGCAACCAGCAGGGAGGTCGCCAGAGCGGTGATGGCCGACGCGACGGTCGCGACGATTGCCGTCGGGATCCATGGACGCCGGCCTGCGGCGGCTCCGGATCCGGGTTGCGGTGGGCCATCCATCCGGCTTTGGAAATTCATTGCTCGCCTTTCAGGTAGGCCAAGAGGTCCGCGAGTTCCTGGAGTGTCATGGTCTTTTCGAGTTCCTGCGGCATCAGCGAAAGCGGACTGGCCTCGAGTTTCACGATGTCTGCCCGGGGCACGGTCACGGTCAGTCCCTGCGGTTGCCGCAGCACCACCCCGGATGGCCCGTCCGCGGCCAGCAACCCCGACACCGTCCGGCCATCCCGCGTCTCGCACACGTATTGCGCGAAGTTCAGCGCGATCTCGTGCTCCGGGATCACGATGTGCAGCAGGATGGCATCCTTCGTCTGGTTGCGGATGTCGAACAGGTCGGGCCCGACCGCCACGCCTTCCTGGTCGAGTCGGTGGCAGGCCGTGCAGGCGCGGCGGAAGACCCCGCGTCCGGCCCCCGGGTCCGGCTTCAGTGCGATCGACGCGCGGGCTTTGTCGAAGGCCGCGCGCCGGTCGCCGCCGGTGGCGGCGCCGAGGAACTTGCCGAGCCTTGACCGCAGCTCGGGATCACGGGACTTCCGCAATTGTTCCTTCTGCGCCGCGCCGAGCAGGGCCAGCGGGATCCGTCGTTCCGCGAGGGATTCCACCAGAACCGGATGAAACCGCGGGTTGTCCGCCAACGCGGCGACCACCAACAGGCGCGTGGCGCTTGGCAACGACGCCCAAAGGCTCGCCTCGACCAATTGCCGCGCGCCGTCCGGGCTCCGGGGATCGGCGATGCCGCGGATCGTGGCGGCGAGCAGGATGGGATCGGTTTCTCGCCGGAGGAGTTCGAGCAACTTCGGCCGCGTTTTCGCCGGATCCAGTTGGCGGCAGAGTCGCACGGCGGCGAGTCGTTGCGCGGCGCCGAGCCCCGGTTGGTCGAAGGATCCGAGCGCGGCTTCTTTCAGGACCAACCACTTCGCCGCGACGTTGCCGCCCGCCGAAGCGGCGACGAGATCGAAGGCGCTGTTTGTGCCTCGGGATGCGGCGGTGTCGGTGAAGGGGCCCAGCAGGGAAAGGGCACGGCCCAGATCGGTTCCCGGCCCGTTCAGGACCGCGGCGAAGACTTCGCCAAGGGCTTCCGGCGGCACGGTCCGTCCCAGGAATTCGCCGAGGTCTGCCAGCACCGGCACGATCGGGTCGTCGGGTTGCGGCGATTGCGCGAGTAACTCCACCAGAAATGCCCGCTCCTGACCGTGGATGGAGCTCAAGACGGCCATCCGGAACCATCGGTCGCGACCGTCGCGGGCCGCGACCTGTGCCAACGCGGGCACGGCCATTTGCGGGGCCACCTCGATCAGTTCGCCGAGCGCCAACGCCGCGTGGAACCGCACCCGCGGGTTTTCGTCGCGGGCCCGGTTGGCCGCGAGCGTCGCCAGATCGACGGATGCCGCCAGCTTCGGGGCACCGAGACGGAGCGCTTCCTCGCGCAATTCCGGATGCGGCGAATTCAACGCCGTGCGCAGCGTGGGCTCGTCCAATCCGTCGAAGCTCGCCAGCAGATGGAAAAACAGCGACGCGCTCCGCGCGGTCCGGGCCGCACCCAACCCGATCCGGAGCGGTCCCTGGAGGGTCTCGCGGTTGCCTCCCTCGCGCAGCAGTCGGAACGACCTGTCGCGCCGCCAGGAATTGGTCGCGCTCAGATCCGACAAAAGCCCGGCGATGCCGCTGGTCGCCGCGGACGTCGCGCCATCCGCCGGACGGCTTCTGGAAACGCCGGGCTTCGGACTTGCCGCCTGCCGGGGCGCGCGTCGTTCCGACTTCACCCGCCACAGCCTGCCCAATTCCGATCCCGCCTTGAAATCGGTCCGCTTGCGCACTTCCTCCGGCAGGTAGTCGGGATGCTCGATCGTCCGGCGGTACATGTCGGCAACATACAACGCCCCGTCCGGTCCGGTGCCCAGGAACACGGGCCGGAACCAGTCGTCCGGGCTCCGCAGGAATTCGTTCGTGCCGGGAAGACGTCGGGCCGCGAACGTCGCGCCGTCGGGTTCGAGTCGGTCGAAATGGACGAGATTCGCGGTGGGATCGCACGAGAACGCGCCGCCCAGATAGCGGTCGGGCAAGGCCCCGCCCCGCCAGATCGTGACCGAGCAAGCCGCCGAATAGGTGCCGGCGTGCGAATCCGCCGTGGTGAGGTTGCGGCTGATCGGGAACAGCCGTGCCCCGCCCCCGCCCCCGCGAAGCAGGGGATTGGGGACCAACTCCGGGCAATTGTGCAGGAGATCGGTCGCCACCAGCCCCGGTTGTCGAGCGAACCAACCCGAGTTCGCGACGAAATGTTGCACCTGCACCCGGTTGTAACAGGCGAAGCGCCGGCCGTGGTCGTCGAAGTCGTGCCCGAATTGAGCCCGGCCATCGATCACCTGGAACTCGCCGCTGTCGGGGTTGAAACGCAGGTCCCCGGTCAACGGTACCGGGGGTTCGCCGAGGCGTTTCGGCGAGGTGATGCGGCCGCCGGCCAAACCGCTCGCAAGATAAACCCAACCATCCGGCCCGAGCACCGGATGGTTCACGCGCAGTTGGGTCGTGAGATTGGTCGCGAAGCCCGTGAGCAGCACTTCGCGCACGTCGGCCTTGCCGTCGCCGTCGTTGTCCTTCAGCCACAGGACATCGGGGGCGCAGGTCACGATCAGACCGCCCCGCCATGGCAGGACGCCGTTGGGAAACGCGAGGTCCAGCGCGAAATCGGTGCGCCTATCGTACTCGCCGTCGCCGTCCCGATCCTCCAATCGCGCGATGCGTCCCATCGCCCGTCCGCCGTCGCCGCCCGTCGGGTACCCGCGGTTTTCGGCGACGAAAAGGACCCCGTTCTCGTCCCAGACAAATGCGGACGGGGCGACGACGAACGGCTCCGCCGCGGCGAGTTCGACCTTCAGTCCCGGTTCGTGGTCGAAGAGCGCGAGCTCGCGGAGGGGCGACAACGGGCTGGCGGCGGCGGGCGGGGATGCCGGGCCGTGGGTGCCGGCGCCCATGGCCGCGAGGCTGGTCCAGCCCGCGAGAACGCACGACGCCCCAAAACGCATGGGGCGACGCTATCAGGAGCCCGGCAAAGGGAAGAGTCCGGAATGGGGTGCCAGATCGCGCTTGCCGGCGGGCCGGCGGAGCGGATCCCATCGCGCATGATTTCCGCGCGACGTTCCCACTGGCTCTCCCTGCTGCTGGCGTTGGCCGTGCCCGCGGGCCCGGCATTGGCCGACAAGTTCCTCGTCTATGTCGGTTGCTACACGGGCGAACGGAACAAGGGCATCCATGCCTTCCGGTTCGATTCCAAGTCCGGGGAGGTCGAGGATCTCGGCTTGGCCGCCGAGACCCCGAGTCCCTCGTTCCTTGCCCTGCACCCGAACGGGCGGTTCCTCTACGCGGCGAACGAGACAGACCAATTCCGGGGCAAGCGGAGCGGATCGGTCACCGCCTTCGCGATCGACGCCGCGACCGGCAAACTCCGCGAACTCTCGCAGACGGCGAGCGGCGGTCCCGGCCCTTGCCATCTCGTGGTGGACCGGACCGGTCGGCAGGTGCTGGTGGCGAACTACTGGGGCGGCAGTGTCGCCTCGTTGCCCCTCGCCGCCGACGGCAGCCTCGGGGAGGGGGGAGGGTTCATCCAGCATGTCGGTTCCAGCGTGAACCCGGC
>WBXI01000074.1 GCA_008933025.1 Verrucomicrobiota bacterium | reverse complement strand
TGGCAGATTGTTCCGAATGTGTGGGAGAATGGGGTTTTTTAGGGGTCTCTTTCCGACTGATCGGCCTCGCGCGGTCACCGGTCCTAAAATCTAGAGTTAAAAGTTATCTCCGGTGGTGGCCGTCTCCCCCAGTCCCGCCGGGTCGGCCTCAGGATAGCCCGCCACGGCGTTCCGCTACGGCAAACGTGACTAGGCGCATTCGTCTTGCGCAATCGCCCTACAAGGCAGACAGACTTCGCCCTGCCCCGCACAGCACGCCGGCAGGCTCGCCACGGATTTCAGACCGGGCGCCGAAGGGTGTGTTGGTTGCGAAACAATTCGGCGCGGCAATAGAACCCGGAAACGAATCGATCCCATGATCGCCGAGAACCCATGCCCGCAATCTACTGACCCAACCAATGAGCGATTTTACATGCCCCAAATGCCAGACCGGATACACGTTTGACGGCTACGGCATTGTCGCGTGCCCAACTTGCGGGCAGGAACTCAATCACGGATCAGCATCCACTCCGCCACCACCTCCGCCGGTAGAGGCCGCAAAATCATTCTCCGACCGGATCGACAGGACGAAGCCGCCGTTTTCCACCATCAAGCCAAAGCATTGGTGGAAAATTCACGCCTGCAATGCGTGCGGAGTGGCCGATGTGCCGAAGAACAAATCCCCGATATCGTTCATTTTCGAGATCCTTCCGTTTTTGGTCTCTTTGGTGTTCGGCGTGATCTGGCTTTTCTCCGGCGTCATTGCTGGAATCCCATTCGCCATCGCGGGCGCTATAGCCATGGCGCTTGCGATTGCGGTAGCCGTCGCACGAATGGCGACGCGCAAGCGCCGGTGCATCACGTGTGAATCGCCTGACGTGGTTCCGTACAACACGCCGGAGGGCCATCAAAGGCTAGAGCGATCCGGGTATCTTGCGGCGGAGTGAGGTCGCGCCGGTCGCGCGGTGACGGCCATTTCCGGTTTCAAACCCGCGATGGCGTGGAGCATGCGCCCGGACACCCCGCCGGGGACCCGCGACACCGCGACACGGCCCGCGCACCAACGGGTTTCTCCACTTTCGCACCCGCGACAGCTCCGCGACGCGTCGCGGATTGGAAAGGCACCGGAAGGCCCGTCGTTGTTGGTTTGTCGCGGTGTCGCGCCTTAACCAACCGGTGGAAGGTACCGTTCCCACGCATCTGCGAAGTCGGCAACGTGGTAGCCCTTGAGGCACTCCAAATTGACCCGGATATCCCGCGGGATAATTTCAAACGGTTTCAGCAGCTTCGCCATTTGGACCGGCGTTATCGGCTGCCCGTTTCGAAACTCCGGCCAAGGTCGGTCCTCCCGACCCTTGAGGTCCTCGCAGATCCGGGCCGACGGCATCCGGTCGAGTCCCGTCTTTATAAAGACGTCGCGGATGTCGGCGAGTAGTTCCGCGCCGCGCCCATGTGGAGACACATCCCCGCTTGCCGCCAGCGAGGCGTAGGCGCGCCGCGCCCGCTCCGGCCAATCGCCTCCAACCGCCTCGGCGACCGCAAAGATCGGCCGCCAGTTGTCGGCAGGGCGATTGTAGCAACCGTCAGGCAACCGCGGGTCCAACTGTTCAAGTTCGGTCCGGACATCGGCGACCCAGCGGGCAAGCTTTCGACACAACTCGCTCTCCCGATGCGTGCGTCGGAAATCGAACCGTTCGGGAATCTCGCCCGGCTTGGCTCGTACTAGCGGGATCACGATGGACCGATCATGGAGTGTCGCGGGTAGCCGACCGATGCCGGCCAGGACCACGGGACAGTGAACACTAAAAGAGCGCACCGAATGGTCATCTCCGACACACCGATAAGTTTGGCCACCCCTCTTGTGGCCACCATTAAGCAACCCACGAAGTTCCTCGTTGCCTTCGAGGAAGCTATCGACTTCGTCGATCAAAAGCGTCGGGGTGATCTTCTGAACAAGGCGGAAAAGAACCGCCGTCGTAAGGCTCTCTGTCGTCACCGGGATAGGCACAAACAACTTCACCATATCGAGGGTGGTCGACTTTCCGCAGCCCTTTTCCGGCGAGTAGAGGTTCAGCCGAGGCGTGCAGTGGAACAAGTCAAAGGCGTGAGAGTGGGCACACCAAAGCGCCAGCACATCGGGAGCACCCGCGGGAAGGGACAGATACCGACGAAACGTGTCACCTATGGCCGCCAGCACTTCAGCCCCGCACACAGGTTCTGGCCACGGGTCGACGGGCGGGAAGTCGATTGCCGAGCCTTGCGGCTCTAGAAGCTTTCCAGTATGTTTTCCAACGTTGGTTAGCTTCTCGGCCGGTCCCTCGTTTGCAGCGGGGGCCGGCTTTTTCTTTGAGGTCATCAAATCAATTGGGGAGGTCATGGGTGCAAGGGTTGGTTTGTTGGTTTCGGTTGGCGGTCGGGTCGAGATACAGCAACGCCTGAGTGGCTAGGCGCGCGGGTTCTTTTCCGTCGGGGCGCCACACGCCCGGGAGCCGGGTCGGTTGGGACGGACGGCACATGGCAACGTCGCAACTCAGCCCTTCCAACATGGCGCGGACGGCGTCCTCGCTCGCTTCTTCCGGCGGCACGAACCCGGCATGGATCGATTTGCCTCCGGTGTCGGTCGCGGTCACCAGTCGCCAGCTTTGGCGCAGGAAACGGACGACGGCGCAGAAGTCGCGCTTTGGAAGCGTGTCGGATTCCACGACGAACAGGCGGCAGACGAGGGCGCAGTCTTTCGACCGCGACACGGACCCGGGTCGAAAGGTCCACGGCGAGACGAGCGGACCCGCGGGTTTGGGTCCGGCCAGCCAGTCGTCGCGATGCTTGAACTGCGACGCAAACCCCGGCCCGGATTGCCGGCGGTCGCCGATCCAAACCACGTCGGCGGGCTGGAAAACGGCGAGCAGATAAAGCAGCCAATCGTCGTCGGTGCCGGCAGCACCAAGGTCATGCGGTGACGCGGCGAGCATTTCCTCCGGGGACCAAGCGAGCTCGCGCAAGATGCCAGGAAGTGCGGCGCGTGAATTCTCTACAATCTCCCGGTGCAAGCTCGCTCTGGCGCGTCGTTCCGTCGCCTCCGCGCTTGGCGGTCTCGGCATCGGCGGAGCACCGGATGAATTCCCGCGCTCCGCTTTCCCGATCTCCGAACGGAGCCGGCGGTTGGCCTCGGTCACCGCGTCGCGGCAACTGGAATGGAAGCACGACAACGTCGGCGCGCCCGACAGCACGATCCGGCAATCCGTTCGCGAATTGTGCCCGGTGTGAAAGGCCACGCCCGGACAAGGGAGAAACCCCTCCCCGGGCGCGGCCCAATCGACGGCACCAAGCAGTGCCTCGGCGATTTGGTCGCGGGTCACAGGATGGCCCCCCGGCCGCGAATGAACGCGGCGAGTTCGAAGCGGCTAAACCAAACCGCCTTGCCGACCTTGTAGAGCCTCAAGCCCTGCCGGGCGTAAGCCCTGATTGTGTTGGATGAAATGTCGCACTCGCGTTTGGCCTTCGCGATGCGAACCAAATCGAAACTCTGTCCTTCAATTGTGCTCATCGGCGCCCATGTAAGCGCTCCTGAACAGCACAGTTTAGGACTCGATCACTTCGCCCTTGTCCCAAATTACCGCCGCACTTGCTTGGTCCCCTTCTTCGGTCCTCGCTTGGCCTCAACGGTTGGGATTCGGCACTGCGTCACCGCCCTCCGAAACTCCCGCAGGCCGACCTTTCTGCCGGTCGATTTCTCGAATAGGTCGTGCATTGCCGACAACTCGGACGGGGTCGCTTTTTCGCCCAGCAATTTAGGTCCGAAGGACTTAAAGACGGCGACCAACCAATGTCGGAGAACGTCGCCGTTTTTGGTGTCCGCCCGATGCCACAGGCGGACTGCTTCCGCCATCCGGGTGAACCACGACACATCGCCCGTGCCCATTGCCGCGACGACTGCCTCAAACACAGCGGGGCCATGCGTGATTGCCCACTGCTGGATCGCATCGTCTCGCCGGGGAGAAGCGTTTGCAGGTGTATGCTTGGCCCGCGCAGCGGGATCACCGACGGCAGGGATATCGATCTCATCGGCGAATTGTATCTCATCCAAGAACGCTATCTCTCGCCAAAGGGCTGGCCATTTCGGGCCGTACCGACTCAGAAGGAACTGCGCCACGCTTCCGTCTTTGTACCGCGGGAGCATGCCGACCAGTCCTTGCTTCCCTTCAGACTCGCTCGGAAAATCGGACTCATCGTTTTCCGATACTTTGAGTGACGGCGGCAAACACGGTTTCCCCTGCTTGGCCTTCACTTTCCCTCCCCCGTCAACGCCGGCAGCTTGTTCACCGCGTCGCGCAGTGTTTCCAGCGGCAGGCTTGTGTAGTGGTCCGACATTTCATCCGACGAGTGCCCCGCCAGCGCACGCGCGACCGCCTGCCCTGCCCCGGCCGCTTTCAAGTTCGACACGAACGCATGGCGCAGGCAGTGGAATGAAACCGTCGACGCCTCGCGCGCCGCGTCCCGTCCGTCCTTCGTCGCCTTGTGACTCCGCGCCTCGGCGAGACCGCACTTCACCAGCAGCGCGTGGAATTCGTTCGACCGTTGCCCGCTCCGCATCGCGGCGTGTTCCGGCCAAAGCGGGTCCGTCGCCTTCACGCCCTTCCCGAGTTCGGCGATCCGCGCCCGAATGACCGCCACCAGTTCGTCGGGAATCGGCAGGGTCACCCGCGTCTTGGTCTTCATCGTGGCCAACCGAATGAATCCTTCCTTGAGGTCGACGGCACCGATCGGCATCGCGGCAATGTCGGAAATCCGCAGCCCCGTGTAGAACCCGGTCATGACGGCGAAGCGCCAGAAGCCGTCCGCCTTCGTCAGCAGCCGCTTCACTTCCGCGAGCGTGAACGGCCGGCGCTTGGTCTCGCTTGTGTCGCGGAAGGACTTCACCGCGGCAACCGGGTCGGCGGTCGCGCGACCGTTCGCGATGGCGCGGCGCCAGAACACGCGGAGGCAGCGGCGTTCTTGGTTGGCGGTCGCGACGCTCTTTTTCTGGAGCACGTCGGCGAGGTAGGCGCGGACGTGGTCCGTGTTCACGTCCCGGAGCAAAGGCTTGTCCTCGCCGGCATTCATGAACTTGGTGAACCCCGCGGCAATGCCGGCGTACCGCTGCACGGTCCCCGGCGCCGTCGTCTTGCCCGCTTCCGCGATCCAATCGGCGAGTTCCGCCTTGAGGCTCCGTGTCGGGGTCGGCTGGCCGATGGAAGCCTTGAGCGCGTGGTACAGAGCGTCGAGGGGGCCGCCCGCCTGCCGGACCGCGTCCAATGCCTCCATGGCGGCGAGTTCCTTCTTGGCCTTTTCCTCGTCGGCAGTCTTGGTGCTCCGCGCCACCAACTTCCCGTTGAGACGATATCCGACGTACCAGTTTGCCGAGTCCGGGTACCTGTAGAGCCAAGCCATGTCCAGACCCTACCTCTAAGCACACTCTAAGCAATAACTACCGTTCAAGGCCATTCAAAGAAGCGCAACACGTTGGAAATGAACGATAGTGAATCGGGCGAGAGTAACCGGGGTTCGAATCCCCGTAGGGTCGCCATTTCATTAAGTTGCGGATTTGCGGAGAGTTACGGGAGCACGATCCCCCGAGACTCCCAGCATCCTCCAACCAACCAGCCAGCTTCGAAGGGCCACCAGCGGCCATCCGGTTTCAAGAATGCCCAAGGACAGCAACCCGCCGGTTCTTCCAGGGGCGGACGATCCCAGATAGTGCCAACCCCGGTGTTTTCGCGGTAGCCCAACCGTCGCCGGTCTCGAGGCCGACGCCATCGTGAAACAGTGGGACGAGCCAGAAGACTATGCGGACGACACGAGAAAGCACCGGAGGGTTGGACCATGCCGGGACGGCGCCTGCGGGACTTTGAGAGGGTCGGTCTCGAAAGCCCGGACGAGTACCGAAGCCCCTCCGGCTTGATCGGACGCCCCGGAACTTTAGCGGAACCCATGCGCTCTGCCGGGCATCGCCTCCCATAACCACGATGACCGACGCAAATGGAATCGTGACGCTCCGAGGACAATCAGGGACGGTTGTCTCCTATCAGCATGCCCCCATCCGCAATCCCGTCCGTCGGGTCCAATCGACCGGCCGCGCCCCGGGGCCTCCGGCCCGAGGGCGTGGCGGGCGTGGTGATCACGGGCCTCGGTACCATGGGCCAGGGTTTGCTCTACCAGCTTTCGATCACGCCCGGGCTGCGCTGCCTCGCGGTCGCGGAGCTCAGGCTGGAACGGGCGGCGGCCTTCATCCGGTCCTTGGGACTGCCCTTCGAGATCGTCTCCACTCGGGCGCAACTGGTGTCCGCGGTGGAGCGTCGGGTCCTGGCGTTGACGGACGACGGCGAATTGGCGGTTCAGGCTCCGGGCGCCAAGGTGCTGATCGAGTCCACCAACAGCATCCTTGCTTCGCTGGCATTCTGCCGGAAAGCGCAGGCCGCGGGGCTGCATCTGGTCATGATGAACGCCGAGGCGGACCTCCTGTTCGGCCCCCTGCTGATGGCGGGCGCCCGAACCGCGGGTTTGACCTACACCAGTTGCGACGGCGACCAACCCGGCGTGGTCAAGCGTCTGGTGGACGAGGCGATCCTCTGGGGCATGGAGCCGGTGCTTCTGGGCAACATCAAGGGCTTCCTCGACCGCTACTCGGACCCCGTGAGCATCCGGCCGGAAGCGGAGAAGCGGAACCTGGACCACCGCATGTGCGCCGCCTTCACCGACGGCACCAAGCTTTGCATCGAGGCGGCGCTCATGGCCAATGCCTGCGGTGGTCTCACCGATGTCGTCGGGATGCACGGTCCCCGGGTGGCGCATGTGCGCGACGTGTCGCGGGTTTTCGACCTCGCCGCGCTGCGGGCCCGGAAGGCACCGGTGGTGGATTACGTGCTGGGTGCCGAGCCCGACGGCGGCGTGTTCGTCGTGGCCCATTGCGATCATCCTTACCAGCGGGGCATGCTGCGGTATTACAAGATGGGCGACGGCCCGTTCTACACGCTGGTGCGGCCCATGCACCTCTGCCACGTCGAGGCCATGCGCTGCGTGTTCGACGCGCTGGGCGGGATTTCCCTGATGGAACCGGTCCACGGCTTCCGCACCAATGTCTTCGCCCGCGGCAAGCGCGCGCTACGTGCCGGCGAGTTGCTCGACGGCCTGGGCGGGCACGCCACCTATGGTTTGATCGAAAACTGCGATCCGACCGTGCTTCCCCAGGGCCTGCCGAGTTGCCTCGCGGACGATGTGCGCCTCAAGCGCGACGTGGCCAAGGACGAGCCAATCCTTTTGGCCGATGTCGGGTTCGACGCCCAGCGGGCGGACTTCGCGGCTTACTTGGCCCAGTTCCCCACCCCGCGGCCATCCCCACGATGAAGCTCGGCCTGGCCGTGGTATATCTGGTGCGCGGGGATTCCGAGGCGCTCCTGCGGATTCACCTCGAACGGATCCGCCGCCATACCACGGTTCCCCACGTGATCCACGGTGCTCCGTTGCGGTTGCCGGCCGCGTTCCATCGTCGACTCGAGGGAGCGGGCGTCCGCTTGCATTCACTGACACCACCGTCCGGGGCTCTTTCCCACGTGGAACATTCCGCGCTGCTGACAGAGCTGTTGAACCACGCCGTCGCCGACGGTTGCACGCATGTGGGCACCCTGCATGTGGACTCGTTTCCAGTGGCGGACGATTGGGTGGAGACGATCGCCGCACGACTCGGTCCGGGGGCGCCGGTTGCGGCCGTCCTGGAGGAAATGGAAGGCGACACCATGGCCCGCCCCAATCTGGCCGGAATGATCGCCCTTGCCGACTTCTGGCGCGAGGCGCGGCCCTGGCTCACGCCGTCGGCGGAACGGGAGCAGACCGCCGAGTGGAAGGCGTTCCTGCACCGGCATCGGCAGCACGTCACCCACAGCGGCGTCGGGCTGGGCTATTGCCTGGAGCAGGCCGGCAAGACCTGGCTGCCCCTGCGTCGAACCAACGGTCGCCGGCGGCATCCGGTCCTGGGCGGCGTGTACGACGACCGGATCTTTCACCTCGGTGCGGCTACCCGGCCGCAGAGTTTCTTCACGGATGGCCAAACCGCCGTCGAATCCGGGGCCATGCGCCGTCGAAGACGATGGGCCGGATGGGCACGCCAAGTCTTGCCCAAGCCCATTCGACGGATCCTGAGTCCACTTCGGCCCATCGGCCAATTCTACGACCAACGGCCGCGGCTCCAGAACGAAACCATCTCCGCGGAGATTCGCGCCGAACTGTTTGCCGACCCCGACCATTTTCTGGCCGCGGCCATGCTCGATCGGGAGTGATCCGTAAGATGCCTGTCTCAAAAGAGGTACTCCGGGCCCAAAACAGTGCTTTCTTTGCCGACGCACCGGCGCATGTTGCCAATCGAGCGAATTCGATCTCGCGGCGATTTCCGTTCCCGGAAACGCGACGGTCGAGAGGCTCGCAACCCATCCCATGAACACCTCCTTCGCCCGAACCGCGCGATTGTCCGCCGGCGTCGTTCTGGCCCTCCAATGCCGTCTGGCCGCGCAGGTCCCCAACGGGGGGTTCGAGAACTGGACGGATTGCCAACCGGACGACTGGGCCAGTTCCAATGTCTGCGGCTTGATGGCACCGGTCACGAAGAGTCCGGCGGCTGACACCGGTGCATTCGCCGCGCGCGGCGAGGTCGTTTCCTTTTTCGGACAACCCATCCAACCGTTGCTCCAAATCGGAACGACCGGCGAGGGAGTTCCCATCTCGCAGCGCTACCTGACCCTCCGCGGGAGTTACAAGTTCAGTCCCGTGGGCGGGGACCGGTTTGCCGTGAATGTTGCGTTGATCAAGGCCGGTTCGGTGGTGGCTCAGGGAGCTTTCGCGAATCCCGCCGCCGCCGGGACCTACACCCCGTTCAGCCTGACCCTGAATTATGTCTCGCCGGATGTCCCGGACACGGCGGAGATCCAGATCCAGATCGTCGGACCGGTCACCGGCCCGGACTTCCACCTCGGCTCGGTGATGTTCGTGGACAGTCTGGAATTCGCCACGGGCGGCGGCGCCCAACCGCCCAACCTCTCCATCCAACGCGTCGGCGGATCGATCGTTGTCAGTTGGCCACCCGACGTGACCGGATACGTCCTGCAATCCACCCCGTCGCTGAATCCCACCGCGTGGAACACGGTTTCCGGGGTGGCGAACAACTCCCATGTCGCCGTTCCCTCCACGACCGCCTACTTCCGCCTGATCAAGGGGTGAATCCCGCCGTCGGCACGGCCGCCTCCTCGCCCTCGACAGGTCCCCGGAGCCCCGGCAGATTCACGCCATGCACGCGATCCCACGCGGCCCCGGACGCCGAGATTCCCACCACCGGGCGTTCACGCTCATCGAGCTTTTGGTCGTCGTCGCGATCATCGCGATACTTGCCGGCATGCTCCTGCCGGCGCTCGCCCGGGCCAAGGCCAAGGGGCAGGCGGCGGTCTGCCTGAACAACCTGAAGCAGATGGGCCTCGGCCAGATCATGTACGTGACCGAGACCGGCAAGACTTTCCCGGTCGGTTACAACCCCAGCAACTTCTGGATGGCCGTGATCCGCCGCGACGTGCCCGCGGACAAGATTCGCTTGTGTCCCACCGCGCCCGTCCCGGTGAAACGCAATCCGACCGGCGAGGCCATCGGTACCGCCACGGCCGCGTGGTACGGACCGCTGAAGACGCCCATCCAATGGAACACCGGCTTCGAAAGCAGCTACGGGATGAACGGTTGGATGTACTCGCCGGTGGGCGAGGGCGTCGCGGACCCGGCGAAACAATTCGCCGGTGAGTCCAGCTACGAAAACCCCACCAAGACGCCGATCTTCGGCGACTGCAACTGGGCGGATGCCTGGCCGCTGCCCTCCGACACCCCGGCCCGGGACGTCGCCACCGGCGGCAACTCCGCCATGATGCAGCGCTTCTGCATCTCCCGCCACGGCTCGGTGTCCGGCCGGAAAGTGCTCGCCGTCCCGGCCGGTGCCCCGTTGCCGGGCGCCATCGACATGGTCTTCACCGACGGCCACGTCGAGTCGGTCAAACTCGAGCAACTCTGGTCCCTGTCGTGGTACCGCGGGTACAAGGCGCCCGACGTGAGGCCGAAGTAACCGCAGCACCCCGGATTCCCAATGCCCGACCCCGTCCCGCGTCCCGTCGTGCTCGAGCTCGCCTCCAACTTCGGCGACACCCGGAGGGTCTTCGTCTGCGAACGCTTCCCCGTGCTCGTGGGCCGCGGCTCGGTCGGGGCGCCGGTCGACCTCGAGTTGGCGCCCGACGTGGCGGTCTCGCGCCGACACGGACAAATCGACACGGACCCTGACGGCTTTTGGTACGAGGACCTCGGCAGTCTCCAGGGCACTTTGCTCAACCACCGCGAGATCCGCGGGCAAGGCCGGCAGCCGCTGAAACTCGGCGACGAACTGGTGCTGGGCGACACCACCCTCACGATCACCGAGAGCCTGCCGCCGCAAGCGGTGCCGGCGACCCATGGCAACCCCACCCCGGGCGAGGCGACCATCACGAAGAGTCTTCCTTCGTTCGGGGGCGAACTGACGCCGGGCACCACGTTTTCGGGAGCCGTGCAGAGGCACGCGCTGTTGCTGGACCTGCCGGCGGCCTTCGCTGAAGCCGGCACCCTGAATGCCCTGCTGCAACGCGTGCTGGAACGGGCGGTCGGCTCGATCCCCGGAACGCGCCGCGGGACGATCCTGCTGCGCGGGCGCGACCACCCGGAAGCCCTGCGTCTCGCAGCCTATGTGTCCGATGCCGCGCCGGCGGTGAGCGAAACGCTGGCACGGCGCGCCATGGAAAGCCGCACCGGCTTCGTCTGGCAGCGCACCCCCGGCGGGGAAATGGCGGAGAGCATCCGCCATCTCCGCATCGAGTCCGGATTGTACGCGCCGCTGGTGTGGCAGGACCAATGCCTCGGCGTCGTGTGCGTGGACACCCCCGCGCCCGGCGTGGTCCACGGGGAGGAAGACCTGCGCCTGCTGCTCGTGATCGCCCACTACGCGGCGATGGCGGTGGCCAACCACCAACTGCAGGACGAACTGCGCTCCAATACCCGGGTACTGGAGCGCTTGCTCACGAGCTTCTCCCCGCGCCTGCGCGAACGCCTTCTCCAGCAGGCGCGCCAGGGCAAGCTCCGGCCGGGTGGCGAACGATCCGACGTCAGCGTCCTGTTTTCCGACATCTGCGGCTTCACCCGCTTGGCCGCCACCATGGACGCCCCCGAGGTCGTCGAACTCCTCAACGAGTATTTCCCCGTGCTGGCGGAGGCGGTGTTCCAGCACGATGGCATCCTCGACAAGTTCGTCGGGGATGCCGTGCTCGCCGTCTTCGGAAGTCCGGAAAACGATCCCTTGCACGCCGAGAAGGCGGTGCGGGCCGCCCTGGCGATGCAGGCCGCGGTCCAGGCGGTGAACGCACGCCGCGCCGCCCGGGGCGAAGTCACCTGCGAGATCAGCATCGGGCTCCACTGTGGGGAGGTCGTCCACGGTTTCGTGGGGGCCAGCGAACGGTTGGACTACACCGTGATCGGCGACGTGGTGAACCGCGCGTTTCGTTTCTGCACCGGTGCGGAGCGTCGCGAAGTGTTGGTCAGCGAGGAAATGTACCGGAGGGTTTTCAACCGTGTCCTGGCCACACGCCGGACCATCGCCACCAAGCACGAGGGCGATTTCGTCGCGTACGCCGTGCAGTCCTGGCGCTGACCCGGCGGCGCCGCGACCCACGCCAAAGGCCGCCGCATCCACATGCCGCGCAGCCACTTTCGAGACAGATCGACCAACCGCTTCCAACGGGCCACCCGCCTTCGCGGGGTGACGCAGCCCCCGGTCGGGCCGGGTTTCGCAGGGTGATCGACGGTGTCGGACGGGGGTCCGGGGTTCCGGCCATGCCGAACGATTCCGAGGTCCGTGCCGAACGCCACGCTTGCCAAAGGCCGTGTCATTCCTAGGCTTCGGGCTCATTTTTACAAAAGCATGCCGCACCTTGTCGCAGCCACGTCGCTCGCCTTGATGCCCCCGCCAGCCAACGGGGACCCCAACGCCGCCAAGCAACAGTCCATCATGTCGGTCGGCATGATCGTGCTCATGTTCGTCTTCTTCTGGGTGCTCGTCCTGCGCCCCCAGCAGAAGCGCGCCAAAGAGCAAACCGAACGCCTGAAAACCTTGAAGTCCGGCGACCGGGTCACCACCAGCTCCGGCTTGGTGGGCACGGCCCTCACCGTCAAGGACACCACCGTCACCATCCGGTGCGGCGATGCCAAACTCGAGGTGCTCAAATCGACCGTGACCGAAGTGGTTTCCGGCGATGCCGGCGCCAACCAATGAATCTCCTGCCATGAATCGTTCCCACCTCTGGAAGCTCCTGCTCGTCCTGTTCACGGTCTTTTGGGCCGCTTCCGAAATCTATCCGCCCAAGGCGCGGAACCTGATCGACCAGTTCGACAAGACGGCCATCGTCGCCAACGACACCGCCTTGACGGACATCATCGCCAAGGCCCGCAAACTCGACGCCACCCAACCCGCCGGCGGGATCCAGGACACGTTGACGTACTCGAACCTCGTCGCCGCCATCGGCACCAACGACGTCCGGAAGTACTTCCCCACGAATTACATTTCCCGCGATTCCATCGCCGCGCCGACCCAGGCCATCCTGAACCGTCTCCAACGCGAGGCGGCGGGCAAGTTCAACCTCGGCATCGATCTCCGCGGCGGCACGCAGTTCCTGCTGGAGATGGACACGAGCAAGGCCGCCACGAACCAGGCGCGACTGCTCCAGGGCACGGCCTTCATCGACCAAGCCATCGAGGTGTTGCGCAAGCGCGTGGACGCGCTGGGCGTCGCCGAACCGATCATCCAATCGGCGGGTGAGAACCGGATCCTCGTCCAGTTGCCGGGCCTCACCGAGGCCGCGAAGGAAGCCGCCCGCTCGCAGATCCAGCGTGCCGCCTACCTCGAGTTCCGCATCCTCGACCCGCAAAGCTCCGATCACGTCAAGAGCGGGCGCATCCCGCCGGGCTACGAACTGAAGGTCATCCGCGCCCGTCGCAGCGCCAATGCCAACGCCAACGTCCCCCCGGAACGCGACGAGACGATCCTGATCCGCCGCTCGGCCGAGAAAGGGCTGACCGGATCGCACATCGAGCGCGCCAACGTCTCGCACAACATCAATACCGGCGAACCCGAGATCCAGTTCACGCTGACCGGCGACGGGGCGAAACTGTTCGGGGACGTCACCACCGAGCACCAAGGGCACCGCTTGGGCATCCTCCTCGACGGCGAGGTCATTTCGGCACCGAACATCAACACCCCGATCACCGGCGGTTCCGGCGTGATCACCGGGCGCTTCAGCGAGAAGGAAGCCATGGACCTCGCGTCCGCCCTCGAGAACCCCCTCGCCGCCCCCCTCCGGGTCATGGAAGAGCGCGCCGTCGACCCGTCCCTCGGCAAGGACGCCATCGACAGCGGCCTCCGCTCGGCGGTCTTCGGCGTCCTCGCCGTCGCCGGGTTCATGCTGGTCTACTATCTCTTCGCGGGCTTCGTGGCCAACGTCGCGCTGCTCATCAACGTCCTGCTGCTCCTCGGCGGGATGTGCTCGCTCGGCGTCACCTACACCCTGCCCGGCATCGCCGGCATCGTGCTCACCGTCGGCATGGCGGTCGACGCCAACGTCCTGATCTACGAGCGTCTCCGCGAGGAACTTGCCGCCGGCAAATCGATCCGTGGTGCCGTCGCGGCCGCCTATTCCAAGGCGTTCGGAACGATCTTCGACTCGCACTTGACCACGATGATCTCGTCGGTGCTGCTGATCATCCTCGGCACCGGCCCGGTCAAGGGTTTCGGCGTCGCCCTGACCATCGGTCTCCTGGTCTCGCTCTTCACCTCGCTGGTCGTGACCCGCCTGATCTTCGACGCTTGGCTCGCCACCGGCGACCGCAAGTCGCTCCCCATGCTCCACCTCATCAAGTCGCCCAACATCGACTTCATGCGTCTGGCCAAGCCCGCGTTCATCACCTCCTGGCTCATCATCGTGATCGGCCTCGGCTACGGCATCGGCATCCGCGGCAAGAACCTGCTGGGCGTCGACTTCGCGGGCGGCGACACCGTCACCCTGCGCTTCGACGTCGCGGCGAAACCCGCTCGCGAGGACATCCGCCGGACCATCGAGGAACTCAAGCTCGGCGAACCGCAGGTCCAGTACCAAAAGGAAGGCACCAAGGAATACCTGCGCGTCACCGTGGCCCACGCCGCCGACGCCGCGAAGGCCAACGCCGTCGAACAAAGCAACGGCGCCAAAGCCGAGGCCATCCTCAAGGCGAAGTTCCCGAAGGCCGCCTTCGACCGCGTCCAACTCGACACCGTCGGACCCACCGTGGGTTTCGAGATCCAGAAGGCCGCCGTGCTCGCCTCCCTGCTCTCGCTCTTCGGCATCCTGATCTACGTCGCCTTCCGCTATGAGTTCAGCTTCGCCGTCGGCGCCGTGGTCGCCGTCCTCCACGACGTGCTGATGACCATCGGCATCTACTGCCTCACCGGCTTGTTCCACGAGGGAGGCCTCGGCCGCCAGTTCAACGCCACCTTCATCGCCGCGTTGCTCACCATCATCGGCTTCTCGATCAACGACACGATCGTGATCTTCGACCGTATCCGCGAGGACCTGCGCCTCGGCAAACGCGGCTCGTTCCGCGAGATCGTGAACCGCGCGCTGAACGAGACCCTGAGCCGGACGCTCATCACTTCCGGAACGGTGTTCATCGCCACCCTCGTGTTGTTCCTGTTCGGCGGCGGTCCGATCAACGACTTCGCCTTCACGTTCCTCGCCGGCATCATCACCGGCACGTACTCGTCCATCTACATCGCCAGCGCGCTCGTCCTCTGGTGGCACAAGGGCGAGCGTCCCAAGCTCGGCATGACCTCCGGTGTCCCCACCGAGATCGTCGAGATCGAGGCCAGCGTCAAAGCGGGCTGATTCCCCGTCCCCAATCCTTCGCGACGGGCGCCGCTCACACCGGCGCCCGTTTTTCTTTTCTCCCCTCCAGTTCGGGATTGTCCCCCGCGCCCCGATCCCGCTTCACTCACGCCCGTTGTCCCAGCGACTCCAGCGAACCCTCCGTGCCACCCTCGTCGGTCTCGGCGCCAATCTGATCCTCGGCCTCGCCAAGCTCGCCGCCGGCATCTATGGCCATTCCGACGCCCTCGTCGCCGATGCCGTCGAATCCTTTGCCGATCTCATCGGCTCGATCATCGTCTGGCAGGGCCTCGCCGTGGCCTCCCGCCCGCCCGACGACGACCATCCGTACGGCCACGGCAAGGCCGAGTCCCTCGCCGGGGCCGCCATCTCCACCCTGCTCCTCCTCGCCGCCGCCGGCATCGGGTTCCACGCCGTCCGCGAATTCCTCGGCACCCACATCGTCCCGAGTCCCTACACCCTGGTCGTCCTCCTCGGCGTCATTGCCATCAAGGAAACCCTCTTCCGCTGGGTGCTCCGCGAAAGCGAGGCCACCCAAAGCACCGCCGTCCGCACCGACGCCTGGCACCACCGCGCCGATGCCATCACTTCCCTCGCCGCCGCCGTCGGCATCTCCCTCGCCCTGGTCGGCGGCGAACGCTGGGCCGGTGCGGACGACATCGCCGCCATCGTCGCCGCCGGCATCATCGCCTGGAACGGTTGGCGCCTCCTCCGCCCCGCCCTCGAGGAATTGATGGACACCCAACCCTCCGCCGAGGTCGTCGAACGCATCCGCGACATCGCCGCCGCCGTTCCCGCCGTCGACCAGATCCAGAAGTGCCTCGTCCGCCGGATGGGTTACCAACTGCTCGTCGACATGCACGTCCACGTGGACCCGGGAATGACCGTCGAGCAATCCCACGCGATCGCCCACGCCGTGAAGGACTCGATCCGCGACGAAATGCCGTCGGTCATCGACGTGTTGATCCACATCGAGCCCAGCCGCCGGACCGGCCCCGGATCCTGAACCGGACCTTGCGGGATCGGGACGGTGCCCTTGACGAGGCCGCGGCCGACCGCGACTTGTCCCGGACCCAATGGCCACGCCCAGCCGCATCAGTGACCTGCTGCTTGCCGAACGACCCCGCGAACGCCTTGTCGAACGCGGTCCAGACGCCCTCAGCAACGCCGAACTCATCGCCATCCTCCTGCGCACCGGCATCCGCGGCGCGTCCGCCGTCGCCGTCGCCAGCAACCTCCTCCAACGCTTCGGCAGCCTCGAGGCCATCGCCCGCGCACCCCTCGACGATCTCCGGACCCGCGGCATCGGCCGCGACAAGGCGGCGGCGCTCAAGGCCGCGTTTGCCCTCGCGCGGCGCCTGGCCGAGGAGCTCCGCCGGGAATCACCCGTGCTCGACCATCCCGACGCCGTCGTCGCCCTGCTCCGGGACGACGCCATCGCGGCGCAGGTCGAGCGGCTCCAGGTGGTGTTGGTCAACACGCGGCGCCGCTTGATCCGGGTCGAGACGGTGGCCGAGGGATTGCTCGACCAATTGCTGGTGCATGCCCGCGAGGTGTTCCGGCCCGCGATCTCCGCCAACGCCCACGCCGTCATCCTCGCCCACAACCATCCCAGCGGCGATCCCACGCCCTCCGAGGCCGACATCCGGGTGACCCGCGAGATCATCCGCGCGGGCCAATTGCTGAAGATCGAACTGCTCGACCACATCATCCTCGGCCGCCGCAGCGAGACGCGTCCCCGGGATTTCTGTTCGCTCCGCGAACTCGGCTACTTCGCGTGGTAGCCCACGCGCTTTTCCTGCACCAACACCCGGAAGGAGCGCCCGAGATGCTGGGGATGCGTGAGGGTCTGGAATTGCCGCGTCCGCGCCTGCGTCCATGCCCCGAAGCCCGACGCCGGGTCCAGCGTGCGCCCCATGATCCGGGTCAGGAACTGCCGTTGTTCCGTCAGGCTGCCTTCCCCGAGGCCCGCCGCCATCCCCGCCCGCTCGATCCGCGTGAAGTTCACGTGGGCCGTCAAATCGACGCCGCCGGGCTCCGCCAACACATCGTCCACGAACCGGTGGTTCCCGTAGCCCCGGAGCGTCCCGCGGGTCCGGCCCGGCGTGAAAAACTCCGTCTCGGTCAGGCCGTAGTCGATCGCCACCATCCACCCCCCGGCCAACGCCCGTCCCGCGTCCGACCACCAGCGTTCCGCCGCCGGCGAACATTCCCAGACGAATCCATCCGGCAACACGTCCAGCAATACCGCGGGCAATTCCGGCAAAGGCACCGCCGCCCCCGGGGACAACGCCATCCGGGTCCACGCGAACCCGTCCGACCCGATCCCCACCCCGAACCGGAACCATGTCCTCGCCCCGGCATCCCAGCCGAGTCGTTCGATCGGGAACGCATCGAGCAGCTCGTTGCCGAATACCACCCCGCGGACGCCTTCGGGCACCCGGTCCACCCAGGTCACCCGCCCCGCGTGGGGTTCCAGACGCCCACGTTGCCAGCCGCGGCGGGTTTCCGACGGCTCGACGACGACATACTCCACGCGATCACGCCAATCCGGCCGGCGCGCGTCGATCCACGCCAACATGTCGGACGCCAAACGCCCGTCGTGCGCTCCGGCCTCGACCCACTGCACGCGGTCCCAACCGGCCGCCTCGGCCCACTCGAGGAACTGCCATGCCAGCAATTCGCCGAACACCGAACCCACGCTCACGTTGGTATAGAAATCGCCGCCGCGCCCCACCCGCGCCGGCGAATGTTCGTAGTAGCCGTCGCCCGGCGCGTAGAGCGCCAGTTCCATGAATCGCGGGAACGGGATCGTGCCGCCCGCCCGGACGATCTCCTCCCGCACGAGACCCCCGACACGGGCCAAACGGGCCAGGTCCACCGCCGTGGTTCCGGTATCCATGGGCGCGCGCGAATCCTACTTCCGTTTGTCGGGATACTTCGGCGGGTTGGGAACCACCACCGGTTTGGCCGCCAACTTGGCCAGGATCTCCGCGATCGCCCGGTCCAACTGGTCGTCGGTCCCGGCGAATTCGCGGGCCGGATCGTTGTCGACCGCGATGTCCGGCTCCACCCCCACGCCTTCCATGATCCATTCCCGGGCCTCGAGATCGAACCGGCTGTATTCCGGCCGGTTCAAAAACCCGCCGTCCAGCAACGGCAACGTGCCGCGGATGCCCACCACGCCCCCCCAGGACCTTTGCCCGACGATGGGTCCCAGTCCGTGTTTGCGGAAACGATAGGCCACGATGTCGCCGTCGCTCG
>WBXI01000073.1 GCA_008933025.1 Verrucomicrobiota bacterium | reverse complement strand
GGAACTCGATCATGACCGAACGCTCGATGTGGCCGGCGGCCACGGTCCGGGCTTTGAAGCCAATCCTTGCGCGGTACGCGTGACGTGACGACGGCCGCACACCTGCCCCCGTCGGGTTCGTCCCCGCGGTTCCCCGAGTTCCCGGCGCTCGATGGATTCCGCGGGTTGGCCATCCTTCTGGTCCTCGTCGAGCACGTCCTCAAGTACTCCGTGGGGATCCCCGGCCCGTGGAACCATTGGGGCGGCGTGGGGGTGATCCTGTTCTTCGCCTTGAGCGGCTTCCTCATCACCGGGTTGCTGGGCGCGGAACTGGCGCGCGAAGGCCGCATTGATTTGCGGGCATTCTGGATCCGCCGCGGCCTGCGCATCCTTCCCGCGATGGCCGTCTATCTCGCCGCCATCGCGCTCTTGAAACTGGCGGGATGGGTCACGGATCCGCCCTGGAAGGATTTCGCGGCGTGCCTCGCGTTCCTGAGGAATTTCGTGGGCAGGGGGCACTCCCTCGAGCATCTGTGGTCGGTATCCCTGGAACAACAGTTCTACCTGCTATGGCCGCTAGTTTTCGCGGCCGCCGGCCGCCGGGGGGCACGACGCGCCAGCCTCGCGGTGTTGGTGGGCGTGATCGCGTGGCGCGCCACGGCGATCTCGACGGGCCTGTACAGAGCGGATTCGGCGACGATCTATCTCCGTTCCGATTTCAGGTCCGACGCGCTGATGGGGGGTAGCTTCCTGGCCCTCGCTTGGCACGGGGGTGATTTGGCCCGGTCCGCCGTCTGGCTGCGTTCATTCGCGTCGCCCTGGTGGGTACTGCCCGCCTTGTTGGCATGGGCCGGGTGGATGTGGGGCAGCCCTTGGGCCGGCCCGGTTTTCATCGCCGTCCAGGTCTTGTTCGCCCTGCTGCTGCTCTCCCATCTGGTTTCGAATCCCGGCGACGCCTTCGGTGGGTTGTGCTCCGGATCCTGGTTGCGGTGGCTCGGGCGCCGATCCTATTCCATCTACCTCTGGCAGCAGATTTTCCTGGTGGTCAAATCGCCGGACTGGGGTTGGGCACGGCACTTTCCCATCGACCTCGCCCTCGCATTCGCCTTTGGCCTCGCATCCTACCACTGGGTGGAGTTGCCCTGCCTGAGACTGAAGTCCCGGATGGGCCGGCGTCGAACGTCCGGGCCCGGATCCCGTCCGGATCCGGCGTGATCGCGTTCGGCCGGGTTGGAAAAGCGAAACGGGGCCCGGCAGCTTTGCCGGGCCCCGTCTAGTATCCTGGAGTCCTGCCACCGCCCGGACCGGGGATCAGCCCTTGGCCTTGGCGACACCGGCTCCTTTTTCCGCCTCGGGTTTTCCCGGCTTGGTCCGGTAGTGGGAGGAATAATACCGGTTCTGGTAGTAGTGGTAGCTGTAGTAGTACGAGTCCTTGCCCTCGAAATCGATGTCGTTGAGGACGAGCCCGATGAGGTTGATGCCGGCATCCTGGATGCGCTGGACCGAACGCAGGGCGTGGTCGCGACGGATCTTGTTGAACTTGGTGACGAAGATCACGCCGTCGCACATGGCGCCGACCACGAGGGGGTCGGCGACGGCGGACACGGGCGGACAGTCGAGGATCACGCGGTCGTACCGGCTGGAAACCTCCTCGAGGAACTGGTGCATGCGCTTGGAGGAGATGAGTTCGGACGGGTTGCTCGGAGCCGCGCCGGCGCAGACGATGTCGAGGTTGGGAACGTCCGAGGTGTGCACGATCTCGTCGACGCTCTTGACGCGTTCGGCGAGGTAGGCGGCCAACCCGACCGGGCTCTGCAACTGGAAGGCCTTGTGCACCGAAGGACGGCGCAAGTCGGCGTCCACCAGCAGGGTCCGCAATCCCGTCTGGGCGGTGACGATGGCAAAATTCGAGGCGACCAGCGATTTGCCCTCGGACGGGATGGTCGAGGAAACCGCGACATTGCGGAGCTTTTCCGAATTGCGGGCGAGGGATATCGCGGCGCGCAACGTGCGGAAGCCTTCGGCGGCACTCGAGGTCGGGTGCAGGTGCGCCTGAAGATCGCGTTCGACGACGGACGCCGACTTGATGTTGGGGATATAGCCCAGGAACTGCAGGTGGAGAAAGTTCTCCACGTCGTCCTGACTCTTCACGGAGTCGTCGAGGAAATTGATGAAGAAGGCAAAACCCAGGGCGAACATCATGCCGACCATGGTGCTGGCGAGGATGATGAGGGGCTTGTTGGGCTTCACCGGCCTCGACGGGAGGTCCGCATGGTCGATGATCGTCATGTTCTGGACGATGTCCTTGGAGCTGAGATCGTATTCCTTGGTCTTGTTCAGGATGAGCTGGAACATCGCCTCCGAACGTTCCTTCTGCCGGCTGAGGACGTCGTACTTGACCTTGAGTTCGCTGAGGCGGGTGACTTCCTTTTCCGCCTCGGCAAACTTGCCCTTGGCCTGTGCCTCGGTGTTCTTTTCGATCGTGGCGGTGGCCTCGAGCGATTTCAGGACGCGCTGGACCTGCGCGTCCAGACTCTCGCGGGCATTGGCAAGCGTGCTGGCAAGGGTCGTGTACGTCGGGTGCTTCGGGCCATACCGGTTGGTGACGCCGGCGAATTGCGAGGCGGTCTGGGACAGGGTCACCTTGAGTTGGTTGACCACCTGGTCCTTGGCGACCTCGGGGAAGTCCGCCAGATCACGACCGCTCTTGCGCCAGCCTTTGGCTTCCTCGGCAAGCTTCTCCGCGGCGTCGGCCCGCGCGCGTTGCGCCTCGTAGACTTCCTTGGCCTGCCGATAGCCCAGATAGACCACGTTGACATCCTGGTCGAGCGAGAGGGCTCCCTGCCTCACGCGGTACTCGGCGAGATTCTGGATCGCGCGGGTAAGGTCCGCTTCCTGCGCCTGTGCCTCGACCTTCAACGCGCGGTAACCGGACATCGCTTTCAGCGATTTCCGCGTCTGGTTGTCCTCCAGGAAAATGTCCAGCAGCGTGTCGGCCATGTCCCGGGCCCGCGATTGCACCGGATGGCGGGCCTTGACCTCCACCAGACGGGTCAGGCGGATCGGGTCGATCCGGATGTCCTCGTTGACCGCCGAGATTTTATCGAGGGCCTTCTTGTACCGTCCGTCCTCGTCGAGACGGAGCTTCTGGATGACTTTGTCGATGAGGCTGCGAGACTGGAGATTCCTGTATTGGGTCTGCAGGTATTCCTGGTCCTTGGACCCGATGGTCACCATGTCGCGCAGGCTGAGGACGCCCGTCCCCTCGGGATCGATCTCGAGTCGGGCGACCGACTCGTAGATGGGAGTGGAGCGGAAAGCGTAGACGAAGCCGGCGGAGACAAAGCCAAGGAAAATGACGATGATCAGCCAACGTCGCTCGAGCATCACCTGCCAATAATGGCGGAGCTGGCGCGAGTCGGTGCCCCCCGCGGAACGAATCGGATTGGGTTGGGAGTTGTCCATGTTGGGATGCTAGAAGCGGCTTTCGGCGACATCGATCACGTCGTCTGCCTCGACCCAGACCTTCTTGTCCGGGTCGCTTTCCTTCAGGAGTTTGTCATACCGGTAGACCTTGGGCTCGGCAAAACCCTTTCGGTTCAGCGTGATTTTGTCCCGGTTCGCCTTGGGGGTGAAATCATGCGCGCGATTCAGGACCTCGATCAGGTCGAGACGCCGGTCCGGGGGCAACTCGACCGGCCCGGGTTGTTGCACCTGGCCGTTCACCGTGACGTACTGCTTGACGTAGTCCTTGATCTCCACGGTGACCTGCGGATTGATGATATAATCCGGGTGGAGCCCGTCGCGAATCGATCGCTCGACGTCGCCCGTGGATCTATCCGCCACATCGAGCTGCTTGATGTAAGGATAGGTCAGCTTGCCGTCCGCGGGCACCCTCCGGTCCATGGTAAGCTCCGGCTCGCCCACGACATGGATGGAGATGACGTCGTTCGGCTTGATGCGCCGGACCACGCCGGGTGCATCGGCGGCGGTCGCCATGCAGGCGACGACCACCAGCAGGGAGGCGGTGAGAATTCGGGACCATTTCATGATTCAATATCCTATGGCGAGCGCGAGCGTCACCCGGTTCGCGTGGTATTGGGGGAGAACAAAGCTTTTGGCGGCCACGGCATCGCGGAACTGGAACGTGTAGTTCTCGAACTCGTATCCAAGGCTCCAGTTCATCCAGGCGCGCGGTTGGTAGAGCAGGGTCAATCCCGCCCTCAGGTATTGGTCGTCGCGGGTCTGGTCGATCTTGGGGTCGCTTCCGCTGTTGAACGCACTGGTCACATAGTTGGCATGCGCGCGAAGCATCCACTTGCCACTGCTTCCGACGGATTGGTTGACGTTGATGCCGACGGTGTCGGCGATCTGGAACTGGGAACCGACCTGGGGCGAAGGCGCGCTGCTGCGGGAATACAGGAGGGTCAGGGAAGTCTTGGGCCGGAAAGCGTAGATCAGGTCGGCACTGATCGCCGGCGTCTGGGCCGCGACGCTCTTTCCCCCGTTGAATTCGCGCTGCTCGTAGCCCACCCGAAGGTCGCCCGAGAGTTTCCGGGTGAACTCGCCCCGCGCCCCCACGTATCCCCCGTAAACCGAGGAAAACGGGGGCGAGCTGAGCCCGGTCACGTTGGAGTTCAACGCCGTCTGCCCGTAGAAACCCTCCACCAGCAGGCGGTACTTCGCGGTCATGAGGTAGCTGGTGCCCAACGTCGCTTTCAGGTCGTTTTGGTCGAACAACCGGAGGCCGGTCTGATAGTCCGTGTCCTGGTGCAACCCCACCAGATAGAAGTCCGTCTTCGCCGTCCAGTCGTAGGTCACTTTCCAATTGTCCGTCCACACCCGCCGGTCCACCAACTGGCGCGTCTGGTTCAGCACGCCCCCGATGAAACTGGACATCCACGACACCGAATCCTGCCCTTCGATCGTGAACCGGCTCACGACCATCTTGAGATCGAACGCCATCCGGTCCTGGTGCGTGTTTTTGTCGCCGTTGTCCACCAACACGAACTCGTCGTGCCCGGCCGAGAAATGCATCTCGTTTCGGCCGTCGGCGCCATACTGCAGCTTCAGTCCCGGACTGAAGACGGACGTCAAGTCGCCCACGCGGTTCGCCCCGTTGCTCAGGAACAGGTTGTCCGTGTAGATCTCCGTCTGGGCGTATTGGGGTTGGATCGCGAGATTGCCCACCGAATACGAGAGGTAATCCCCGAAGTCTTTTGCCAACGACGACGGCACTCCCACGGCACAGGCAAGGATCCCCGCCGCCGTGGCGGGGGTGATGGATAACGGCGGCTTCATCGATCGCAGGTGGACACCGCCGGCCCGACTCCGTTCAGTCCCGGGACACGGAACAACGGGCCGGGCGACGTTCGTGATCGAACGGGTTCGCGGCATCGACATGACCTTGGGAGAACCTCCCAGTCCGTGTAAACCACTTTCAAAGCAAGGCCAGGTGCCATTGGGTGGATGGGCGGGTCGGCCCAATTCGGGACTCCAAAGCAGATTGTCCGCCAAGTTCACGATTGCGCCGCCCCGCTCGGACAGGACGGCATCGGGGTCGTCCGACGGATTCCCCGGGCTGCGAGGGCTCATTCCGCCGGCTTGTACCAAACCCAATCCTTGGTGGGTTCGTAGGGATGAAAGGCATCGGCGGTGAGGGCGCGGCTGAAGTTGTGCATCTGCACGTGTCCCTCGGCGAAGAGGATGGGCGACACGAACGCGGCGGGCGCCAGGGCCGGGTCGGCAAAAGCGGTCTGTCCTTTCGACCGGTGCCACTGGGACCACGTGGGCGCGCTGCCCGAGCAACCCCACGGACGTGCCGGCGGTTCGTGAAGCACGATGTACAACGACGGATCGGGTGCCCAACCCTCCGGTTTGTTGGCGATGCCCTCGCTGGCGTCCGCCTCGGCTCGCAGGGTGCCCGGCGAACCGACCTTGGTGAGCCCTCCGGCGTTGTAATGGTAACTGCAACCCGCATCGGTCCATTTGGACGCGAGCGGCGCCGGCGTGGAGCAATCGATCCGGGCAAGCCCCTTGTCCTGCGGGCATTGGAAGGAACGCGGGGCGGGGACGTAGGGATTCAGCGGCCGCGCCTTGGCGGGCGCGAAGGTGCCGACAAATCGGTCGGACGGGCTTTGCCCCCCGAGGGTCGGTCGGACGTCATAGGACGTGGAGCCAGCGGTGGAGGACGCGGCAGCGGAGGCGGCGGGGAACCGTTGCGCGTGGTCGTTGAGGTACATCTGCAGACCCAACCCCGCCTGCCGGAGGTTGTTGATGCAAACGGTTTCCTGCGCCCTGCCCTTCGCGCCCGCCAGCGACGGCAACAACATGCTCGCAAGGATTCCGATGATGGCGATGACGACCAGCAACTCGATGAGCGTGAATCCGTCGGGGATCCGCCGTGCTGGTCTCGTTGAGCGCATGGGTGGCCTTGGTTCGGGCGCCGCGTCGACGACAGAACGACCCGTCGCGGCATGCGGGGACCGGAAGGATCTTCCGGATACGCCCAAGTGTCCCTGCAATGGACACTGCCAAAAGTCCGGAGTCACGATGGATTCCGGGGGATTTGGCAGAGAGAAGAATGGAGCGAGTGAAGGGATTCGAACCCTCGACATTCACCTTGGCAAGGTGACGCTCTACCGGGCTGAGCTACACTCGCGTTCCGTCGACGGCGAATGAAATAGGCGGCGGCCGCGCGGTTTGCAAGCGATGTTTTCCAACGAATCGCACAGGGCGGCGCAGCGGCGCCGCCGCGAGCGACCTTGCCGGCCGCGGCGGACCGCGAAGACGGCGCGGGCTCCCATCCCGTTCTCGTCGCGTTGTAGTCCCGTCCAGGAAACCTCGAACGCTCGTGACAACCTCCCGTCGACGCGGCGGCGACGGACGGGACGCACGGCATGTCACGAGATGGACGATGCTGCCTCCGCCATCGCAACCCGGGAAGACAGTGATCGACCGACATCGCGAGAGTCGTTGCCGCCGCCAAGAGTCTCCAGGGTGAATCCTTCCCTTCCATTGCTCCGCACGCCACGGCTTCCGAGCATCGGGTCGTGATGATCCGAGGCGGGGTGCATCACGACCAGAAACCGACTTGGCAATTGCCCATTCGTTTGCCACGCTGGTTTCAACCAAGGGGGCTCGGGTGTTCCTCTCTTCACCCGGGCCCAAACAGCCCATGAACCCAGCATTGTCGGATGCCATGCATCCCATGGCGTCGCCATTCGCGACGACCCATTGGAGCCTCGTTTTGGATGCCGGACATTCCGGATCCGCAACCTCGGAAGCAGCCCTCGAAAAACTCTGTCGAACGTATTGGGCTCCCCTGTACTCGTACGTGCGTCGGCACGGTCACGGTCCGGAGGATTCCCAAGACCTGACCCAGTCGTTTTTCGAGCGTTTGCTGAGCGAAAGCCGGTTTCGATTGGCCGATCCCGCGCGGGGTCGATTCCGGACGTTCCTGCTCACCGGGTTGAAGCACTTCCTCGTGAACGAATGGAAGCGCGGCCAGCGGCTCAAGCGCGGCGCCGGCGCGGTCCATCTCTCGTTCAACTGCGATCCCGAGGAGGCGTTCTACGCCCGCGAACCCGTCGACGAAACCACGCCGGAACACCTCTACGAACGCCGTTGGGCGCTCCGGTTGCTGGAGGAAGCCATGGAAGCGGTCCGCAAGGATTACGTCCGCTCCAACCAAGGCGCCCTCTTCGAGGCCCTCCGGGGATCCGCATGGGGCGATGGCGAGGGGGGGCGATACCAAGACCTCGCCGCCCGGCTCGGACTCAGCGAAGGCGCGTTCAAGGTGGCGGTCTTCCGCCTGCGCCAACGCTTTCGCGAACGGCTCCGCGAGGCCGTCGCCGCCACCCTCCCGGATCCCCGGAACCGCTACGAGGTCGAGGACGAGATCCGGCACCTGCAGGAAACCCTGCGGCAGCCCCGTTCCGGGGCCGCCTGACGGAAGGCGTTCCCCCGTCCGACGGGTTGCCCGGGGCATTCGTGGCTCCCGGGCGATCCGCCGGTGCGGCGGACCCCGCGTGCCGCCAACCCCCGACCCCTTACCCGATGCCCGAACCCAAACCAAACCCCGAACCCGGCCGGTGCCCGCGCTGCGGGAGCATCGCCTTGGCCACCCCGCTCCCCGGCCTCGCGGGAGTCTGCGCGGCATGCCTTGCCCAGTCCCTTTCCGAGAATGACGTGCCTTTCGCCGAGGCGTGGCTGCCCGGCCCCCAGACGCCGCTCCCGCGCCGATTGGGCGATTACGAACTGTTGCGCGAAGTCGCCCGCGGCGGCATGGGCGTCGTCTACCTCGGCCGCCAGATCAGCCTCGACCGGCGCGTCGCCGTCAAACTGTTGCTCCCGGGCTTCGTCTCCAGCCCCGCCCGACTCGCCCGGTTCCGCGCCGAGGCCACCCTCGCCGCCCGACTCCAGCATCCCAACATCGTTGCCATCCACGAGATCGGCGAGGACGACGGCGTTCCCTATTTTTCCATGGAGTACGTCGAGGGAACCGATCTTGGCCGCGTGGTCCGCGACCAACCGGTACCGGCGCAGCAGGCCGCCCGGTTGGTCTGCAGCGTCGCCCGCGCCATCCAGTACGCCCATGACCGCGGCGTGCTCCACCGCGACCTCAAGCCGTCCAATGTCCTGGTCACGCCCGAAGGCGAGCCACGGGTCACCGATTTCGGCCTGGCGAAGCCGCTGGATCCGGACTGCGAGCTGACTTTGTCCGGAGAGATCCTCGGCAGCCCGAGCTTCATGGCGCCCGAACAGGCGGCGGGACGCCGCGCCGAGGTCGACGTGCGCAGCGACGTCTACGGTCTCGGGGGCCTGCTCTACCATGCGGTCACCGGACGCGCCCCGTTCGTCGCCGACAGCGTCTCCGAGACCCTGCGGCGGGTCATCGAGGGAGGTCCCGTCCCGCCGGAAGTCCTGCAGCCGGGAGTTCCGACGGAACTGGGGGTCATCGCGATGTGTTGTCTCGCGCGGGACCCGCGGCACCGCTACGCGACGGCGGGGGAAGTGGCGAACGAACTCGATCGATTCCAGCGCGGGATCCCGATCAAGGCGCGGGCGCCGTTTCCCGTGGAGCGGCTGTGGCGTTGGGCGCGACGCGAGCCGACCCTGGCGGGATTGCTGGCGACGGCGGCACTTCTGGGATTCGTGCTGCTCGGCGGCACGTTGCTGTTCGCGAGCCAGGGGGAATTGGCCCGCCAACACGACGCCCAACGCCGGGCCGCCGCCGAGATGCACCGCTATGTCGCGGACGTCGGCCTCGCCAGCCGCGATCTCGGCGAAGGCAACACCCGCCGGGCCATCCAGTTGCTCGACGGTCTCCGTCCCGCCCCGGGCGAGGCCGACCCCCGCGGCTTCGAGTGGCATTGGCTGCGTTCGCGCACCGCGGCGTCCGCCAACGAGGTCTGGTGGCAGGGTCACGAACCCATTGGCACCCTCGCTTGGTCCGCGGACGGACGCCGGCTGGCGCTCGTCAGCGAACGCACCGTCCGGATCATTGCCACCGGCGGACGCCGCTCATTGGCCACCCATTCCCTTGGCGGGCCCGTCTCGCCCCGTGCGGGCGCGTTCAGCCACGACGGACGCTACCTGTATCTCGCCGATGCCCGCGGTTTGCGGCGCATGGAACTGACTGTCGGACGCATGGACTCGCTGCTCGCCGAACCCCTCGACGGCGTGGAGGCGTCACCCGACGGACGCTGGATCGCGGTCCGAACCGCGGCCGGCAATGGGCGCCGCGAGTCGCAGGACGTCCTGGTGTTGGACCCGGATGACGGCGAGACGCGGCATGTCCTCGAGGGCGCGGGCGGTCCGGGCTTGGCGTGGACCGGCGCGGACGTGCTGCACGGCGTGGCTTCGGACGGACGGATCTGGCTCTGGGACGCCATGGCCGGGAAGCGCGACGGGGGCGCGGCGACGGGCGGCGCCCCGGTGGCCGCGGCGTTCACCCGGGACGGATCCCAATGCGCCACGCTGTGGCCCGACGGCTTCCTGCGCCTCCGCGACAGCGCCACGGGCCGGGTATTGTCCACGCGACGCGGACGTCCCCAACACGAGGGACACCTCGCGTTCTCGCCCGACGCGAAGAGCCTGGCCTTGGTCGGCGGGGCGGACGAACGGGTTCTGGTGCTGTCGACCGCCGACGGATCCACCACCCACCGCTGGACGGCTCACACGGATTTGGTCACCGCGGTGGCGTTCCGCAGGGACGGGCTTTCCTTGGTCACCGCGGGCCACGACGGGACGGTCCGGGCATGGGATCTTGCCGAGGACCCGGTCGAGCATGGCTGGGAACACGCCTGCGGACCGTTGCCGGAGGGTTCTTCCCAGTTTTCGGCCGACGGGCGTTGGGTGGCCGCGCTTCGTCGCAACGATGCGGGCGAAGAGACCGCGCTGTGGTCGGTCCCCGACCCCGAGGCGCGTCCGATCGCGGTCCCGGGACGACCCATGGGCTTTTCGCCCGACGGCAAGTTCCTGTTGCAATGGGAGACCGGGGGAAACGTTCGCCTTTGGGACATCACCAACGGCACGGAGACCGTCTCGTTCCGACTCAACCCGCGCCCGACAAGAACTCCCGACCAGCTGTCGCCGGATGGCCGTTTTTTCGCCTGTCTTGGCTGGGACCAGAAACTCCGGATCTACCATGCGGCCAGCACCGAGGAATTGCCGGCGCCCGTCGCGCGCATCCGGAGGGTGGTGGTGTCGCCCGACAGCGAATGGATCGGCTACGTGACCGGCGAGACGGTGGGACTCTTCCGGGTGGCGGCGAACGAGCAGCACGAGTTGGCCTGCCACGGGGTCACCGACCTCGCGTTCTCGCCGGACGGACGATTCCTGGCCGTGGGTCAGGGCGTGGGCCACATCCAGATTTGCGACGTGGATCGACGCCGCATGATCGGGGAACTCTCCGGCCACAAGGCCGCGATCACCGCGCTGCAGTTTTCGCCCGACGGACGGACCCTGGTCTCGGCGGGGCAAGATGCGGTCGTCCTTTGGTGGCACGTCGCGGCGTGGCGCGAGTTGGTGCAGATGACGCAGGCGACCGCCGCGGGGGTTTTGCGGCACGCGCCCGACGGGCGCACCTTGCTGGTGGGTCTGGCATCCGAGTACCGCATCCTGTCGACCGGCCAGCCTGCCGTGGCGCTCCCGCCTTCCAACCCCTCCGGATTCTGGAGCGACCCCGTGAATCTGGGATGGCGTCTGGCGCGCCGCGGCGGCGTGACCCGGCAGTGATTCCCGCGCCCGACCGGCCGCAGGGACGGGACATCCCGTTCCGCTCGCCCGGCAATCCCGCGCCTTTTCCGACGGGACCGACGGGATGACGACCGGACGTCGCCCGACCGACCCATGGCCGCCGCGTTCCCACGACGAAACAGTGCGTCCCCGTGCATGAAGCCGCTCGCGCGATTGCCAAACGGACCACCGGGTGGTGTCCTTTCGGCATGATCCCCCGCAGAAGCCTTCCGGTTCGGCCGGCCCGGGCCAAAAGCCCCGGGAGGGCATTCACGTTGATCGAGTTGCTGGTCGTGATTGCCATCATCGCCATCCTCGCCGGGATGCTCTTGCCCGCCTTGGCCAAGGCGAAGGAAAAGGCCAAGGGCATCCAATGCCTGAGCAACATGCGGCAGATCGGCCTTGCCTTCAAAATCTACACCGACGAGCACAACGAGGTCTTCGTCCAACTGGCCCGGGACGGCGCGCCGCCCACCAACGCCATCGTGCCCAGCTCCGTGACGTGGTGGCCGGATCTCCTCGCCTCCTCGATGGGCGGCAAGAACGTGAAGATCCACAATTGCCCGAGCCTGACCGTGAGCAACGGCTTCGGCATCGGCATGAACCACCCGGAACTCGGGCAGTTCCTCACCACGCTTCCGGGCGTGAAGGAAACCCAGATCGTGTCGCCCTCGGCGACGGTGGTGTTCGGGGATGCCCAGGTGATCCGCAATCCCAGCGAGAAGGACCCGAACAAGTGGCTGCCCGCCAAGAGCACGGCCAACATCCTGTTCCGCACCCCGAGCAACGAACCCTACTACACCAGCGATCCCATCCGTGTGTTCAACCGCCATGGCACGCGCGCCAACGTCGCGCACGTCGACGGCCACGCCGAATCCACGAAGACGGGATCCATCGGCTTCCAATATCCGGAAGGCCATCCCCAGGCGCTGTGGGACAAGAAGTGAGGCCCGGCCCCACGCTTTACGGCGGGACGAGGGCATGAACCGATTCCACTGGCTTCTGGTCCCGGTGCTTGCCGCGTTCGCTGCCCTCCGCGCGGCGGTCCCCGCCACGCCGAACATCGTGCTCGTCGTCGCCGACGACCTCGGGTGGGGGGATGCCAGTTGCTACGGGGGCAACTCGCTCAAGACACCCCGCATCGATCGACTCGCCCACGAGGGCCTCCGCTTCACCGACGCCCACAGCACCTCGGCCACCTGCACCCCGTCGCGCTACGCGTTGCTCACCGGCGAATATCCGTGGCGCCGTCCCGGCACCGGCATCCTTCCGGGAGACGCCCCGCTCATCATAGAGCCCGGGCGACCCACCCTGCCCGCCCGCCTCAAACGTGCCGGCTATGCCACCGGGGTCGTCGGCAAATGGCACCTCGGTCTCGGCGCCACCAACCTCGACTGGAACACCGAGATCAAACCCGGGCCGCTCGAGGTCGGGTTCGACCACGCCTTCATCATGGCCGCCACCGGCGACCGCGTGCCCTGCGTGTACGTGGAAGACCATCGTGTCGCCCATCTCGATCCTTCCGACCCCATCCGGGTCAGCTATCTGGCCCCATTCGGCGACGAACCCACCGGCAAAACGAGGCCCGACCTGCTCTCGCTCCATCCCAGCCATGGCCACGACCAAACCATCGTGCGCGGCATCAGTCGCATCGGTTTCATGACCGGCGGCCAGTCCGCCCGGTGGGACGACACCACCATGTCGGACACCTTCCGGCGGAAGGCGGAGGAGTTCATCGGGCGCCATGCGGGCCATCCGTTCTTCCTGTACCTCGCGCTCCACGAACCGCACGTGCCACGGGTGCCGCATCCGCGGTTTGCCGGGAAATCGGGACTGGGTCCCCGCGGCGACGCCATCCTCCAGGCCGACGAAGCGGTCGGCGCCGTCGTCGACACCATCGATCGCCTGGGCCTCGCCGCCGACACGCTGGTGCTGTTCACGAGCGACAACGGCGCGGTGTTGGACGACGGCTACCGGGACGACGCGGTGGCAAAGGCCGGCAACCACCGCCCGAACGGGCCGTGGCGCGGCGGCAAATACAGCAAGTTCGAGGCGGGCACGCGCGTGCCCCTCCTGGCGCGCTGGCCGGGGCACATCCGGCCCGGGACATCGGCCGCCTTGGTTTGCCAGGTCGACTTTCCGGCGACGCTCGCGGCCTTGGCGGGATTGCCGCCGGACCGGGCGGCGAGTCCGGACGGACGCAACCTCCTGCCGGTACTGCTCGGGGACTCGCGCGAGGGCCGGGACCATTTGGTGGAACAGGGACAAGGCCTCGCCCTGCGGGAACGATCGTGGAAATACATCCCGGCGGCGCAGGGATCCGCCCGTCTCGCGCAGACGGGCATCGAGACCGGCAACGCGCCCGGCCCTCAGTTATATGATCTGGAGGCCGATCCCGGCGAGACCCGCAATCTCGCCGCCGAGCAGGCGGAGCGGGTCGCTCGGTTGGCAGCCCGCCTGGAAGCACTGCGTCGCGGGCCACCGTGAGCCCACCCCCGCGCCCGGAGCCCCGCCGGGGATCGGGACCCGCGGACGACGCCGGCGTGCCCGCAATAAATCCCGGGGCACGGTCGCCTCACGGCGCCAGGATGCGCACGCAGGGCGTCCCGATCGAGCCCGGGGGTTCCTCGCAGTGCAAGGCCGTCGCGAGGGTGGCGGCCATGTCGGTGACGTAGAACGCATCGGCATAACGCCCGGGCCTGAACGGCTTCCCGTAAAAAAGGATGGGTACCCGTGTGTCGTAGGAGTAAGGGGTCCCGTGGGTCGTGCCGGTCTTCCCGCCGCCCGGAAGCGCGAACGGCTTGGAAATCAGGACCAGATCGCCGCTGCGTTCGGCGTTGTAACCGTTCAGGACGCATTCGCCGATCCATCCCGGCGCGCGTCCGTCGAGCAACTGCTCCCGCGTGAAGCAGGCCTGGAACAACCCGGTGCCCAGCGCGTACTCCCGGATGAACGACGCCACGGCGGCGGCCGAGAGCCGCTTGCCGCGCAGTGTGTCGTGGTTCAGGTAGATGTTCCCGTAGAAGAGGGTGGGGGTCAGGAAATACTTGCCGGATCCATACTCCTGGTCGAGCCGCGTCATCAGGTCGGTCATGAACCCGCCGCCCTCGGTCGATCCGTCCAGACCATTGGACTTCGAGTATTCCGCGTTGGGTGCCACCCCGTGGTCGGCGGTCATGGCGATGACCACGTTGTTCAGGCCCAGACATCGGTCGAGATGGTTGAACACCCGTTCCAACTGCCGGTCCAGGCGCACGAACTGGTCCTGAACCTCCTGTGAATAGGGGCCGAACTTGTGTCCGCAGCCGTCCAGCGAGGAAAACGACAGGCATAGCATGTCGGGACGGCCATGCCGTCCGAGTTCCTCCCCATCGATGGCGGCGAGCGCGAACTCCGCCGTCAACTCGTCGCCGTACGGCGTGGGAAAGAAGTTCACGAAGCCATTGGTGGAAGAATGGACCACGTGGTTGAAGACGGTGTTCGTCTCGCCATCCAGATGGCCCTCGCCCACGCCGAGATCGGAGAATTGGTATTGGTTCTCGGGCAACAGGCGTTCCCAGACCTTGCCATCGTAACTCTGGGGCAACTTGCGTTCGTTGAACCTCTCGACCCACGCGGGGAGGTTCGTCATGTAATAGGTACTCGAGACAAACCGGCCGGTCTTCCCGTCGTGCCAATAGGCGCCGGCGGGCTTCTTGCCGGCAGGCAAAATGGCCCCGCGATCCTTGAGCGCGATGCCGATGACCTTGGAACCGAATTGGAGCCGGAGTTGGTCGGCGAGGGTGCCGCCGATGAAATTGCGCGGGGACGCCCGTCCGGAGGAGTTGGTGGTGCCGACGCCCTGCACGGATGCATCTTCCACGCAGCCGATTTCCCTGCGGGTTTTCCTGTTGAACCAACTGTTGCCGAGGATGCCGTGCACCGCCGGACCGCCGCCGCTGAGATAGCTGGCGTGGCCGGGGCCGGTGACGGTGGGGGCATAGTTGTAACGGCCGAACGTCATGAAGGCGCCGCGCTTGGTTAAAAGGCGGAATCCGTTCCGGGACAAATAGGGATCGAACCGCTCGAGGTAATCGTAGCGCATCTGGTCCACGACGATCGTGAGCACCAGCTTGGGTGCCTCGGCACGGCCCGAAAAACCACCCGGGAAAAACAACAGGACCAACAGCCTCCCGATCTCGACAATGCGTTTCATTTTACTTTCCGACGCCAACGTTTCGCCACAATCCAACCGACCCGCCCGCCCGGGTGACCCGTGTCTCCCGACCCCGGGCCAAGCATCCACGGATCGAGCCAATGGATTGTCCATCCCCGCAAGGAGAAGGACGAACCCCGGGACCGGGCCATCGTTCGGATGAGCCCGGCATCGGCTCCTGGACCCCGTCCCGCCTCACGCGAGGATGCCCTTCACCACCTCGCCGTGGACGTCGGTCAGGCGGAAGTCGCGGCCCTGGAACCGATAGGTCAACTTCAGGTGGTCCACGCCGAACAGATGCAGGATCGTCGCGTGCAGGTCGTGGACGTGGACCTTGTTGCCCACCGCATAGAACCCGAAGTCGTCGGTACGGCCGTGCACGATTCCCGGTTTGATCCCGCCGCCAGCCATCCACACGGTATAACCATGCGGGTGATGGTCCCGCCCGATCTGGTCGGGCCGGAGGGCGCCCTGCATCATGGGCGTGCGGCCGAATTCACCGCCCCAGATCACCAGCGTCTCGTCGAGCAGACCCCGTTGCTTGAGATCCTTGATCAGGGCGACCGCGGGTTGGTCGGTCTCGAGGCAACGTTTCTTGAGATCGAACACCAGGTTGCCGTCGGGCCCGCCGTGATGGTCCCAGCCGCGATGATAGAGCTGCACGAACCGCACGCCGCGCTCCACCAACCGCCGGGCCAGCAGGCAATTGTTGGCAAAGGACGCCCGGCCCGGCGTGGTGCCGTAGGCTTCCTGCGTGCCCGGCGTCTCCTTCGTGATGTCCATCACGTCCGGAACGCTGGTCTGCATCCGGTACGCCAGTTCGTAGGATGCAATGCGGGTCTGGATCTCGGGATCCTGCAGGGCATCGTATCGGATCTGGTTCATGTCGCGCAACGCGTCCAAGGACTGGCGCCGGCGCTCGCGTCCCATGCCCTCGGGATTGCCGACGTAGAGGACCGGATCGCCCTGGGACCGGAGCGTGACGCCCTGGTGGACGGTGGGCAGGAAGCCGCTGCCCCACGAGGCGTTGGTGAGGGGTTGGCCCACCCCGGTCATGAGGACCACGAACGCGGGCAGGTCCTTGTTCACGCTGCCCAACCCATAGCTGAACCACGAGCCCATCGCCGGCCGACCGGCCAACTGGGCGCCCGTGTTCATGAAAAGGGTCGCCGGATCGTGGTTGAACGCCTCGGAGTAGAATCCCTGGACGAAGCAGACGTCGTCCACGACGTCGCGCATGTGGGGCAACAACTCGGACAGCCACGCGCCGGATTTCCCGTGTTGGGCGAACTTATAGGGAGAGGCCAGCAGCTTCGCGTTCTTCCCGATCTGGGCGAGGCGGATGTTCCTCACCAATTCCTCGGGCACCTGTTGCCCGTCGCGCTTCGTGAGCTCCGGCTTGGGATCGAAAAGATCGAGGTGCGACGGCCCGCCCGACTGGAACAGGTAGATGATGTTCTTGGCCTTGGGCGCGAAGTGGGGCTTGGCAAGGAAGGGCCCGGAAGAGGGGGCCGCGGCGAGGAGCTTTTCGTCGAGCAACGAGCCCAGGGCGAGGCTGCCCATGCCGATGCCGCATTGCTGGAGGAACCGCCGGCGGGTCGCGTGAAGGTTGTTCATGGGGCTTACTTGTTCAGCGTTTCGTCGAGGTTGAGGAGCACGTTGGCCAACATCATCCAGGGAGCCAGCCGGCGCGGGTCGGCGCCGGCCGGGCGCGGGGCGGATCCGATCCCGACCAGTGCGCCGGCCGCTTTGGCGTCGCCGCGGAAACTTCGTTGCTGGCCGTCCACGAACGCCACCAACCGGGCGTGCTCCGCCTCCGTCGGCAAGCGTCCGACGCAATTGCGGAAGGCGAATTCCACGCGGGCACAGTCGTCCGCGCCGCCCTCGGTCAGAATGCGCTGGGCGAACACCCGGGCGGCCTCGAGCAGGGTGGGATCGTTCAATGCCGCCAACGCCTGCAACGGGGTGTTCGTGCGCGGGCGACGCGACACGCAGACCTCGCGGCTCGGCGCGTCGAAGGTCGCGAAGGTCGGATAGGTGCAGACCCGGCGCCAGAAGGTATAGATCGCGCGCCGGTAGAGGTCCGGTCCCTCGCTCACCGGCCATTCGTCCATCCCGATCTCGGGACGGAGGAAGCCGATCTCCTTCCAGAGATTGGGCACCTGGACCGGATACACGCTGGGCCCGCCCAGTTTCGGATTCAGGAGCCCGCTGACCGCGAGCGCCTGGTCACGGATCGTCTCGGCGTCCATCCGGAACCGCGGCCCGCGGGAGAGCAGGCGGTTGTAGAAATCCTTTTCCAACCGGGGCCCGTCGGCGGCCGCGTCCTGGCGGTACGCGGCGGACATCACGATGAGCTTCTGCATCGCCTTCACGTCCCAGCCGCCGCGGACGAACTCGGTGGCCAGCCAATCCAGCAACTCGGGATGGGACGGTGCCTCGCCCTGCCGCCCGAGGTCCTCGCTCGTCTTGACGATGCCGGTGCCGAAGCAGCGTTCCCAATACCGGTTCACCGTCACGCGGGCGGTGAGCGGGTTCGACGGGTCGACCATCCATCTGGCCAGCGCGAGCCGGTTCGGCGCGTCGTGGGCCGCCAACGGCGGGAATGCGGCGGGAACCCCGGCCGTCACGTCGTTGCCCTTGGTCAGGAAGTCGCCCCGGACATGGATATAGGTCTGGCGCGGGGTGGGCTCGCCGCGTTCCTGCATCACCATCGAGGTGTGTTTTTGTCCGGCCAACCGTTTCTGCTTTTGCTCCAGGCGATACAGGTCGAGGTCCAGGGCGCGGACGACCGGTTGGGAAGCACGGTGCACGGCGGCGACGCGTCTCGACTGTTCCTGGGTCCGGGCCCTGGGCTTCAGGGCGATGGTCCCGCGCGTCTCCGGGTCCACGGGCCACAGGGCCGCGGGATCCTTCTCGGTCGTGACCGAGATGCGGAAGCGCCCGACGCAATGGCTGTTGCCATGGTAATGGTCGAACCGGAACGACAGCTTGCTGCCGCCCGCCTTGCCGCCGGGTTCCGCGAGCCGGGCGATCAGGAAGTGCCGTTCGCCGAACCGGGGACCGATGGCCCAACCGGTCTTGGGATTGCGATCCACCGCGT
>WBXI01000072.1 GCA_008933025.1 Verrucomicrobiota bacterium | reverse complement strand
GATCTACCAGTTCAGCGAGGACGGCACCCTCTCGGTGTGCGACGCCGGCGCGGAGTTCAAGCTGCTGGGCACGCTGGTGTTCGACGGCGAGGGGCCGTGCCGGGGAAGCGTGGCGGTCGCCCACGACCAATTGTTCGTGAAGACCGGCAAGAAACTGCACTGCATCGCGGTGCGGAAGTAGTCGCGCCCGCGGTCAGACCTTGGCGAATTCGACGAACGTCCGGGTCAGTCGGCCATCCGCCGCGGTCACCGACCACCATCCCTTTTCCTTGGATCCGTCGTGGTTGCCGCGGACGCGCGCGCAACAACGTCCGGTCACCACCGGCGTTCCGTGGAAGGCCGTCTCGGTCTGGGCGTGGTAGTGCCCGCCGAACACGCCGCGCAGGTTCAACCCGAGGAACCGACCCAACACGTCGTCCGCGTTCAGCGGGGCCATCCTCGCCCCTTTGCCCAACGGGAAGTGCGTGAACAACACCACCGGCCGGCGCCGGTCCAGTCGCCCCACGTTCCCGTCGAGCCAAGCCAGGGTCCTTTCCGAGACTTTCGTGTCCGAGGAATCCGTGCCCTGCGTCGAATCGATCCCCACGAATTGCCAGCCCCGGTGCTCGAACGCGTAGTTGCGGCGGTCCGGGAATGCCGCCTCGTAGGCCCCCGCATCGCCACCGGCAAGTTGGTCGTGGTTCCCGATCTGCACGTGGAACGGTCGGTGGATGCGCGAAAACGCCTCTTTCACCGCGGCAAAACTGCCCGGCTTGGCCGTGTCCGTGAGGTCGCCCAGCAACAGGGCGAACTCGTGGTCGCCGTCTTCCTGCAACCGCGCGACCACCCGGGCAAACCAAGGGTCGCATTCCGGCGCGGCGTGGTGCAGGTCGTTGAGGATGTGGAATCGGAAGGTCTCGCCCGCGGCCGTCCCGCCTTCCGCACCGAGGCACCCGGGCCAATGTCCGCCGGCGAGCAACGACAGCAAACCGATCCCGCGGAGAGCCGAGCGACGGGTGATCATGGACCGACCGTACGGCGCCGCCGGCGAAATGGAAGCGGTGCGGTCAGTCCGGGAACAGCACGGCCTGCAACTGCGCCACGCCGGCGGTTCCCGTCGTGCCCAACTGATGGATGACGCAATGCGCCGCGGCCATCGCCAGTTCCATCGCTTCGGGCAGGGTGGCGCCCGCCGCCAACGCCGCCGTCAGGTTCGCCGTCACCGAGTCCCCGGCACCGACGATGTCGATCGGGCCACGCACCGGCAGGGCAGGGCGATGGTGCACTTCGCCCGAAGGCATCGCGCCCACGATGCCGCGTTCCGCGAGGGTGACGAACACCGGTCGGCCGTTGGCGCGGGCGAGGTCGGCGGCCGCGGCGTGGATCTCGGCGTCCGTGGTCACGGGATGGCCCGCGAAGAGCCCGAGTTCCGCGGCGTTCATCTTGAAGACCAAGGGCGGGAAACCGCGCAGGGAACGGCGGCTGTCGGCCACGACGGGAACTTCCGGACGTTCCGTCGCCAATCGCCCCACGCGTTCCCGGACGGGCGAGGTCACCACCCCGGTGTCGGCCCGGTCGACCTGGTCCATGACGATCATCGCGTCGACCCGGGTCGCGAGTCGGTCGATGTGGCCCACGAGTTCCGCGGAAACGGCATCGGGCGTCGTCGTCCAGTTCTTGGTGTCGAGCCGGCTGAGTTCCTCGGGTGGTCGTCCGGGATGATGGAGGAGGGGTTTGGAATAGGTGAAGGTGTGGCGTCCGGCGGCCTGAGCGAAGTGATCCGCATGGACGCCGGGTTGGCGGCGCAACGCGCGGAGGAGTTCCCATCCCTCGCCATCCTCGCCCGCGACGCCCACGGGCCAAAGCGTTCCCACGCCGAGCGCGACGAGGTTGTTGAGGATGGTTCCCGCGGCACCCGGTTGGCAGCGCGTGCCCACCACGTTGTGCACCGGCAGTCCGGTTTCGATCGAGACTTCCTGGAGCGTGGGATCGATGTCGAAATAGCGGTCCAGGCAAAAATCGCCGACGACGGCGAGATGGAGCGACGGATAGCGGCCGGTGATCCGGAGGAATCGTTCGGGAGACATCTTGGGAAAGGGTTTCAGGCGGCGACCAGCGCGCGATGAAGGTGCTGGACGAAAGCAAGGTTGTCGCACTGCAGGTACTGCATGGCGCCGCCCATGCGCGAAAAGCTTTTGCAGAACCGCAGGTAGTAAGCCGGGTTGGTCTTGGGCGGCTCGCCCTTCGACCAGTCCCAATTCCCGCCGTCCTGGAGATCGACGACATGGATCGAATGGCCGGATACCGCCGGGCGCCCTGCTTGGAAGCGCAGGTTGTGGACGCAGCTCAGGGATTTTTCGAAGACCTGCGGTGCCATGATCGCGGAGCCCACCGACAACACCACGCCGCCATCGAGGCCATCGACGGCCCCGGCAAACCGGCGGAAATCGTCGCCCGCGGCGCGGCCGATCACCGCGCCGTCGAACATCGGGTGGCAGGAAATGATGTCGTAGCCGATGCCGGGATGAACGGTGACGGGCACGCCGAGACGCCGGGCCTGCGCGAGAAGGCTGGCATGCTTCCAACGATGCCCGACGACGTGACGTCCCGGGGCGAGCCCGTGCCGGCGCATGGCCGAGAGCAGGTCCGCGACGGCGCCGCCGAGGGGGTCCCCGGCGAAGCCCGACAGCAGGGTCCGAAGTTGGTCGGGGTCGGGCAAGGTACAGCCGTCGTCGAGGATGAATTGCCCGAGCGACGCGCCATACCCAAGGCCCTGGAGTGCGCCGGCCATCAGCGCGAGGTGGATGTTCCTGCCGGTTTCGTCCCACGTTCCAAACGTGCCGGTGGCGACGTTTTTCTCGACGCTCTCGGTGGAACGCCCCAGCCACGCGTACTCCCAGTCATGGATCGTTCCGGCGCCGTTGGTCGCGAGATGCGTGATCCATCCCCGTTCCATCAGGTCCGTGAGCAACAGCGCGGCGCCGTTGCGCAACAGGTGGGCGCCATACATCAGGATCACCTGAGCGTCCCGTGCACGGGCCGCGCGGATGCCGTCGGCCGCGGCGCGGATCCAGCCGTCGACCGGCGGGACCACCGGCGCGGGCACCCGGTCGATCGGCACGAGGATATCCTCCACGCGCGTGAGGCTGCTCCGTTGTTCGAGAGGCAGGACGCGGAGTCCGGCAAGATCGAGGGGGTGCGAGGATGGCATGCGGTGGCGAGGGAATTACCGGAAGACGCGGCGCGCGCCAAGCGATGGTTCCGCCGGGAGTCCTTCGTCCGGGACGGGGCGATGGACGGATGGTTGTCTCGGGACGGGCGGGCAGGGTCGATGGGTTTCGGCGGGAAAAGACCACGTGCCGAAGACCACGTGCAGGCCTTGGACGCTCCACGGCGCCCCGGCGGTGGTCCATCCGGTGCGGTTCCAGTACTGACTAGGGAATGTCCTTATTCCGCCCCGACGTTGTCGTCGGTGGAGCCGGGGACAGTCCCAACAGGCCGAGGATGGTCGGCAAGTCGTCGTAATCCGGAATCACGGCGTCGGCGCCGACCCCGGTAAGACGGGTGCGTTTGGCCGGATCGATGTGGCCGGATCCAAACGTTTCCTCGTCGCTCGCGACGGCGATGGCGGTGCCGCCGACCAGGTGTGCCTGCTCGATCTCGACGTGCCCGTCGCCGAAGGCTCCGAGTTGGGTCGGGGCGATGCCATGGCGGGCGAGCACCGCGTCCAACACGCCGCGCTTGCTGTAGCCACGGTCGTCGGGAGCGGATGGTCCGTGGATGCGGCCATCGAAGAGGGGAACCACCCCCAGGGCCTCGGCCTCGCCGAGCACGAAACGTTGTTCCGTGCCGCTGGCAACGTGGAGGCGAACCCCGCGGGCGTGCAGCGTCTCCAGCAATTTCCTCGCGCCGGGCGGCATGTAGTCGTCGGCCGGGCGACGGCCTTCGCGGACGTCGGCGAGGCGCGTGTCGACCACGCGGCCCAGCGCGGCCGCATAGAGATCCTGGTATTCCGCCGCGCCCAGGGCCCGGCCGCCGCGTTCCGCCACGCGCTCCGCCAGGCATTGCATCTGGAACACCGTCGGCTTGCCGTTCAACCGCCAGATGTCGTCCAGCGCCAAGCGCCGGCGCGCGACGGCGTCCTCTCCCGGCACTGCCGGCAGGTGCTCGAGGAACAACGCCAGCATCACCTCGGCCCAACCCGCCCGGATGAAAGACAGCGTTCCGTCCCAGTCGAACACCACGTCGGTAACGCGGCCGCGCGGGCGGAACCCGTCGCGGATTTCGATCGGCGCGCTCACGGCAACGTCACGGTTTCGCCCAAGGCAATGGACCGTTCCTCGGCCTCGCAGACCTCGACGGCGGCCATGCCGTCCGCGGGGGTGACCACGCTGGGCGCGCGTCCCGCGGCGATGCTTTCGAAAAAGTGCCGCAACTCGCCGATGTAGCCGTCGCCGCCGTCCGGCTTGAGCGTGGTCGCGGGTGCGCCCGGCACGAACAACCGCATTGCCTCGGCCCCGCGGGCGAGATCGAAGTCCACCGTCGCGCGCTCGAAATTGACCGTGAACGCCATGTTGAATCCAAACCCTTCGGACATCGCCCAGGAACCTTCCGCGGTCACCACCGGTCCGTCGGGATAGCGATAGAGGGTGCAGACGTGGTCGATGGCCCCGCTCACGCGGGCATAGCCGCCCGACGTCACCGAGCGCGGTTTGCCGAAGCAGTGGAGGATGAAATCGGTGTCGTGGATGTGGAGATCCAGCAGGCCGCCGCCCGAATCGTCGCCCCGGAGAAAGTGGCCGTGGCCCCATCCCGGCGCCTGGGCGACCCGGCGGAACCGCGCGTCGAGCACCCGTCCGTAGGTTTCGGCCCGGATGGCCCGGTGGACCCACGCATATTCGGGCCAGAAGCGGATGCACATCGCCGGCATCAGGAAAATGCCCCGCCGGGCCGCCGCGTCCGCCGCCTCGACGATCCGCCGGGCATCCCCGGTCCGGCGCGCGAGCGGCTTCTCGACCAGCACGTGTTTCCCCGCGGCCAACGCCGCGAGGGCGATGTCCACGTGGGTCCGGGTCGGCGTGCAGATGTCGATCGCCTGCACGTCGGGATCCGCCAGCAACGCCGCGACGTCCCGGTACGCCTTCACCTGGGTCATGTCGAGGCGGACCGGATTGGGGTCGCCCACGTTGCCGGCAACCTTGGAGAAATCCCCGTCGAGGTTGCGGCCACTGGGATTGCAGAGGGCGACGACCTTGGCGCCGGGTGTTTTCTGGTACGCCTTGAGATGGGCCACCGTCATGAATCCGGTGCCCACGATGCCGACGTTGATCATGCGGGGATCATCGGAAAACGGGGGCCGGGATTCCCGAAGATTCTGCAGGATTCTTCGGGGAGGCACCCGGGAAAAATCACGGCTTCGTCCCGTCGGGCGAGAGGATGAGTCGGTGCAGGACGGGACCTCCCAGCAAGGGGGACGGAAACCCCGCGAGCCACGCGTCGTGGCCGGCGCGATAAAACGGCGAGAGGAAATGACCGCTCTGGCCGCCCGGCATGTGGAGGTAGCCCTCGGCCTCGTGGCCCGGCGAAACCCCGAGGCGTTCGCTCGCTCCAAACCGCGGCGCCGCGATCCGCGGCATGCCCGCGCTGTATCCGGACTGCGCGGTTTCCGGTTGGTCGAGCCACGGCGAAAGCCACGGCATCGCGCGCGCGAACGGATGTTGCATGCGAAGCCGGTTCAAGTGTCCCCATTCCGGCGCCCCGGCCAGATCCGGCGCCTTGGCCGCGCGGTCGGCGGCCTCTTCCAGCAACGCGTCGTACGATTCGAAACGCGGCGGCAACAGATTCGCGGGACGCCCGGCGAGGAGGCGCCGCGCGATCGCGTCGGACTGGGTCGGGAGACCTTCGAAAGTCGGGTCGAACCGCTGGATGGCGAGCATCGGGGGTTCGAGAAGGGTTCGAATCGCCTCGCGCCGGAACCGCGCGACGAGCGGAAACGCCGTGTTGGTGGCGGAAGCCTCGGCATCCCACGTCGTGGCACGGGCGAGCGCGCCGGCAAGTCGCGTTTCGTTGGTGGTACCGGCGGCGCGGGTACGAAGGCGTTCGAGCACGGGCACCAACCGGTCCCGCCAGCCAAGGAGCATCCGGGCCCGATGGTCGAGTTGGATGGCCAGCATGTCCGCCGGCGTGGCCGCTTCCAGTGACGACAGGTCGTCCCGGATTTGTCCCGCGCGTTCGCCGTTGTCCCATCCGCCGTCGCCGAGGGCGAGGTAGTCCGGAGCGCCGAGGATGCGCTGGTTCGCGGTCCAGATTTGGCCGGATGCCGGGTTGATCACCCGGGGGTGCCGTGCCGCCGGCAGCAGGCCGCGCCAGCCGGCCGTGCCGTCGGCCCACGAGACCGGTCGGCTGCCGTCGGTGCCGAATCGGTCCGGCAATGCGCCTATCAACGTCCACCCGATGTTTCCCGCCCGATCGCCGACCACGAAATTCTGGGCGGGTCGCTGGGAACGGGTGGCGGCCTCGATGGCGGTGGCGACGTTGGTGGCGTTTTCGAGGCCGAGGAAACCGCTCGCAAGGGCCTCGGGACGTGCCATCACCCAGGCGACCGCGCGGAGCCCGGGATCGCCCGCCGCACCGATCAGCGGGCCCCAGACGGTGTTCGTGATCCCGAGCGTCTCGCCCGTTGCCCCCGCCACGCGAACGGTCTCCCGGACGATTTCGAAATCCCGCCATCCGGCCGGCGTGCGGTATTGGCCGGGATGTTCCACCGAAAGCTCGAGGTCGATGACGTCCGTGGTGTCGATCGCGCTGTTGGTGAACCCCCACGCCACGTCGTCGTTCGATCCAACGATGAGGGCCGGGGCGCCCGGCACGGTGATGCCGGCCAGCCGTCTTGGGCGTCCATCGGGATCGGTCCAGCGGATGACGGCGCGGAACCAGACGTTCGGCATCGATAACTCGAGGTGCATGTCGTCGGCCACCAGCGCGGCGCCGGACCGTGTCCGGCGCCCGGACAAGGCCCATGCGTTGCTGCCGGGTCGTGGTTCGTCCGGGGAAGCCGCCGCGTCGGCGATGGTTTTCGCCGCCGGGGTCCTGGCCGGGGCGCGGAACTCGCCGGGACCCGGCACCCGCGGTTCCCCGAACCGATGGCCGTCGAGAGCGGCGTCGGAATCCGATCCCATGGGGTTGTAGAATGCGGAGGCGACGGGCCCGGCGGCCCGGTGCAGAAGGTCGCGGACACGATCCAGATGCCCCCCGGCATCCTGGAGCGCGAAGCCGAAGGCCAGATTGAGAAGCAAAGTGTCTTCGGGCAGCCACGGGGCGGGGACTTGGCGCAGGAGGAGGTATTCGGGCGGACGGGCACCCAGGGCATCAAGGCCCGCATTCACGCCGGCGGCGTAGGCATCGACGACCGCGCGTTCCTCGGCGGGAAGGAGTCCGAGTGCCGCGTTGGCGTGGCGTCGGCCCAGAAATCTCCGTGCTTCCCGATCACGGGGGAGCGCACCGGGCCCGAACACTTCCGCGAGGGAACCCGCCGCGGAACGCCGGAGGACGTCCATCTGGAAAAAACGTTCCTGGGCGTGGACGTATCCGAGCGCCCGCGCGGCATCGCCCCGGGTGGCTCCGGTGACGGTGACGTGGCCCTCCGCGTCGCGTTCGATCGTGGCCGGGCCCGACAAACCATGGACGCGGGCCTGTCCGTCCAGTTGGGCGAGGCTTGCCCGCACCGCGAGGTAGACCGCCAAGGAGCCAGCGAGCGCGACCAGGATCACCGCGCCGCCGCCCCATCCGATCCAGCGGAGAATGGGCTGTCGTGACATGGGTTCGACGACCCGCCGCCGCGAAATCTCAGGCCACGCTCACGCGGCGGGGGCGCAGGAGAATGGCTTTCTTGTCGGAGCCCTCGACCTCGACGCTGTGGGTCTCGATGTCGGGATCTTCCTTGAGGGCCTGGTGGACGATGCGGCGATCGTAGGCGTTCATCGGCTCGAGTTCGATCATGTCGCCCGAGCGGCGGACCCGTTCGGCGCCTTCCACGGCCCGCTGGATCAGTTGCTCGCGCGCCTGCCGGCGATAACCGCCGACGTCGAGGACGATGCGCGGTGCCGTTTCGTCGCCGCGATGGATCATCCGGTTGAGGAGGTACTGCAGGTCGCCGAGCGTGGAACCTTGCCGCCCGATCAGGCGGCCGGGATCCGCGGTCTGCACGTCGAGCATCAGCTGTCCGTCGAGATCGACCTCTTGGACGGCGGCGTCGGTGAAGCCCAGATGGTGGAGCATCTGGGTCAGCGTTTCCTTGGGAACCGGTACGTTCATGGCAAAAACGGGGTCGTCGGCTCAACGACGGGCCGGCCGGACGGGACGCGCCGGGGTGGCAGGCGTCGCGGCCAGGGCATTCGTCTTGGTGAGCTTCGTTTGCAGGATGCTTAGCAGGTTCTGCACGGTCCAGTAAAGCGTGAGGCCCGCCGAGTAATTGTAGAAAATGGCGAGGAACATCAGCGGGAGCCACCGCATCATCTTCTGCTGCATCGGATCCATCTGCGGCGACGGCGGCGTGAGGTGGGTCTGCCACAGCGCGGAGGCGACGTAGAAAAGCGGCATCAGGTTCAGGGGCAATCCCACGCCGGCGACACCGAGGAACGGGACGAAACCAAGGCCCGGCACGACGTACAGGGTGTCCGCCACCGAGAGGTCGCCACACCACAGGAAACTGGCCCCGCGAAGCTCGATCGCGGAGCGGATCATGGTGAAGAAGCCGATGAACACCGGGATCTGGACCACCATCGGGAGACAGCCGGTGACGGGATTGTAGCCGCTTTCCCGCATGAACTTCAGGGTCTTCTCGTTCAGTTTGGCGGGATCGTCCTTGTGCTTTTCGCGGATGGCCTGCAATTGCGGGCCGAGTTCCGCCATGCGCTTCATCGAGCGGGTGCTGACGGCGGTCAGGGGCCAGAACGCGAGCTTGATGAGGAAGGTGATGACCACGATGCACCATCCGTAGGGCAGCGAGATGCTGTGGTGCAGGAAGTTCATGCCCAGCAGCAGGGGCTTCGCGAAGAAGCCCGCCCAGCCGTAACCCATCACCCGGTCGAGTTCCGGTTGGAGCCGCGAAAGCCCGAAGTACTCCTTGGGACCGGCGTAGACCGAGAAACGTTGTTCCAGGGTTTGGCCGGCATGGAGGGTGACGGTCGGATACTGGATGACGGTCTCCACGCCGGCCGGTTGGGCAACGGCCAGGGGATCCGCCTTCAGCATCGCCGCGGTCGGCGGCGGCAGCAGGACGCGCCGGGCCGCCGTGCGTTCGGCGGGACGATCCGGCACCGTGACGACCGCGAAGAACTGGTTGTGGACCGCCGCCCAGACCACGTTGGAATCGCCCGCGGTGTAATCGGCGCGCGGGTTGCTCGGGATGCACAGGAAGCCGGGGGTCGAAACCCAGCCGAGCCCCTGCGACGACGAGGAGCCATCGAACCAATCCACCCCGAGGTAATCGCCCTTGTCCTGTTCGTTCATCGGCGTGGCAGTGCCGATGTGCCAGTCGCGGGCGGGAATCGCGAGGGTCTGCGCGGTGCGGTTCTCGATGCGTACCGAGGCCAGAAGGACGTATTCGTTGGTGCCCGGATGGAATTCGCGGACGACGCGAAGCCCGTTCGAGAGGTCCTTCTCGGCGCGGATTCCGTTGCCCTCGGGTCGGAAGACGAATTCGCCGTCCCCATCGAGGGCCGGATTGCCGCGGAGGCCGAGGATGGGGAGGGTGGCGTCCTGGTTCAGGACGACGGGGGGATTCGACCCGCCGGGCGCGGGTTTGCGGCCGGGATAGGCGTTATAGTCGAGAAGTTCGACGCGCTTGATGCCGCCGCCGCGCGACGTGAAGACGAAGCGGGCGTGGCTGTTGGTGAGGGCGAGGAGTTGCTCGGGGCCGGTGGGCGCGCCGGGGACGACGGCGGGTGCGGCGATGGGGTTGACCCCGTTGATCTGGGGAACCGGAGCGGTTGGGTTGGTGCCACCCACCGCGACGACCGCGGGCATGGCGTTCGTGCCGCGGGCCACCGGCGGGTAGAGTTTGCGACTGACGTAAGGCAGGGCCAGGAACAGTCCGAGCGCGGCGACAAGAATGGCGATTCCCTTGCGGTCCATGAAAGAGAGGGTCAACGGAGGAGGAGTTGGGGCACGGGATCCGGGCCTGCGCCACCCCAGGGATGGCATCGGCAGAGACGGCGCGCCGCAAGGCCGCAGCCATGGAGGGGACCATGGCGTTGGATGGCCTCGACGGCGTACGCGGAACAGGACGGGACGAAACGGCAGGTGGGCCCGCCGAAGAAAACGGTTTTGGCCGGGGACAGGACCCAGCGGTAGCCGTACAGGGCGGCGAGCAGGAGGTGGCGGAGAATTTTCACGCGGCCTCCGGGGCGAGCAGGCCGGCCCGCTTCAGGGCCCGGTCCAGGTCCTTTGCAACCCACGCATAGCAGGCTTTGGAAATGCTGGGCCGGGCGATGAACACTAGGTGGGCGGGGACGGCAAGGCGGCCTTGCAGCCGGCGCAACGCCTCGCGGATCCAGCGCCGCGCCCGGTTGCGTGCGACGGCGTTGCCGATGGATCGGGTGGTGATGATGCCGACCTGCCAAGGCTCGTCGGCGGGAAGGAGTCTCCAATTCAAGACCACGGTTCCGCTGGGCAGGCGCTCACCGTCATCCCGGACGGCATGGAACTGCGGGCGACGCTGGAGACGTCTGGACTTGGGGAGGGTAAAGGCCATGGGCGCGGGCAGGAGCCCGGCCGGCTCAAACCGGGGTGAGGCGCTTCCGGCCGACGCGGCGTCGGTTGTTGAGGTTGGCGCGGCCGCCCTTGGTAGCCATGCGCGCGCGGAAACCGTGCTGCCGGACGCGGCGGATCTTCGAAGGCTGATATTGACGCTTCATGTGCTGCTGAACCCGCGTGACGCGGAGCGGCGGACACTATCAACCGAAATGGGAAGGTCAAGCACCCCGCCGGGTTGTTTGATGGACGCGTGGCGTCCCCGGCGCCCGGCCCGACATGAATTCAGCGGCGCAAGGGGTGCGCCTCCGTCGCCCACGGGGGCGGTTCGGGCCGTGGCGATGGCCCATGTCCGGGCACCACATCGCCGATTGTCCCAACAAAAGCGCTGGTTTCCGACGTCCCCTGTGTCGCCGCGGAAACGGCCACGGAGACGCGGAGGCACGAGAGGTTTCCTTGCCCGGCGCGACCGCCACACGCTCCCGGACTCCATGGCCCCGCGTCTTGGTGGCGCACCCCATTCTTCCTCCGGGGCTCGTCGCCGGCGACAATCCTGTAAAAAATCCCCCTGCGGTCCGCACTGCGATTCGGGGCTCGGATTGGACGCCGGTTTGCCGTCCCATGGACGCGTGCGGGCTCGCTGCGCCATGGTTTCGCTGGCCTTTCTATTGTTTCGGGCGGTTGCGTCGGTCCTCCGGGCCGATGACGGCCATCCCGCCACGCTCGACGATTGGAAGCGCGCCGTGCGTGTCCGCTTTCCCGGGGTGCCGCAGATCTCGACGGCCGATCTTGCCTTGTGGCTGTCCGACACCCACCGGCCGCGCCCGGTCATCCTCGATGTCCGGCCGATGGCCGAATTCACCGTCGGGCATCTTCCCGGTGCGATCCAGATCGACCCATCGGCCGGGCCCGAGAAGGTCCGGCGTGTGGTGGGCACGAACCCCGCGCCTGTCGTGGTATACTGTTCCGTCGGATGGCGCTCGTCGGCCCTTGCCCGGGAACTTGGCAACGCCGGGTTCACCAACGTCGCGAACCTCGAAGGGTCGGTCTTTGCCTGGGCCAACGAGGATCGCCCCCTCGAGGCGGATGGACATCCCGCGACCCGGGTCCATCCTTACAACCGTGTTTTTGGCCGGCTGTTGCGGCCCGAGAAGCGTGCGGTGCCGTGATCCGTGGGCCGGGCCCGTCCAACCCGGAGGGAATCCTTGTGACAAACCCCAACCCCAATCCGCTCGAGGCGATCGACGCCTGGCGAGGCTGCGCCAGTTTCCTGTGGCTCGCGGCATTGCTGGCCTGGGAATCCTCGGCTCCCTATTTCCACCAGTACGACACTTGGGAAGCACGCCAACGTCACGGACTGCGCAATCTCGCGGCCGCGGTCGCGAATGCCGTCATGGTGGGCGTGGTGTTCGCCGGTCTGTGGCGCGGGTTGGCGGCTTGGGCGGGCCAACACGGTTTCGGGTTGTTGAACTGGGTGGCCGCGTCCTGGCCGTCCGCGCTCCGCGTCCTCGCGGCCATCGTGCTGCTCGACGCCTGGACCTACGCGTGGCACCGGGCGTCCCATGAAATCCCCTGGTTGTGGCGGTTTCACCGCGTGCACCACTCCGATCCCACCATGGACGTGACCACGGCCAGCCGGTTTCACCCCGGCGAGATCGGCATTTCGTCGGTCCTTCGGTTGGCGTTGATCCCCCTGCTGGGCGTGCGCTTCGGCGAGTTGGTGCTCTACGAGACGCTGCTGCAATTCCTCGTGCAATTGCAGCACGCCAACGTCGCCTTGCCGCCCTCCTTGGACCGGATCGTCGGACTCGTCTTCGTCACCCCCGGCATGCACAAGGTCCACCACTCGGTCGAACGGCGCGAGACCGACTCGAACTATGGGTCGTTGGGAAGTTTCTGGGATCGCATCTTCGGGACATTCCGGTCGCGCCCGGATCCGGAAAACATCCGGTTCGGGTTGGTGGGCGAGGACGCCGAGGAATCCCAGACGCTGCGCGCGTTGTGGCGCCGCCCGTGGGATCGGCCTTGAATCCCGTCTACGGTCCCCGGCCGATCCCCGAGGGCATGCCCGGCACCGGCACGCGCCGTCCGGTGTCGCGCAGGCTCCCGCGCTTCAGTTCGTAGAGCCGCAGTTCCCGGTCGGGGTGGCATTGCACCGCCAGATGCCGGCCGTCCGGCGTGAACACCACGCCCTCGGGAATCGCGCCGGTGGCAAGTTCCTGCCGGCGGACGAAGCGGTCGCCGGTCCGTTCCACCAACACGATCACGCCGTGGTCGCGGTGCCCCGGGGCGCCGGGCGCGATGTTGGATCGATTCATCAGCACCGCCGCGATCCAGCGTCCGTCCGGACTGATGTCGAAGCTCTCGGGGCCGCTCGCCAGGGGGACGAAGTCGACGGTCCGGAACGCGTCGCCCCTGGCCTCGATCACGGTCAGGGCATCGGTGTCGTCGGCGTTGCCGTACCCGGCACCGCTGGCGAGGGCGAATTGTCCGTCGGGCGTGAATTGGACCCGGTACGGCTTCCCGTAGGTCGAAATTCGGCGCGGGTTGGCCACCAGACCGTCCTCGCGCCAATCGAGCACCCGCAGATGCCCCCCCTGCGTCACCGCGGCCAGCACGTGGCGCCCGTCCGGGCTGAACGCCACGTCGGAGACCTCGTTGGTCGATTCGGTGAAAACGACGGCGTTGAGCGGTTGCAGCCTCGTCCCGGAGAGGCGGAATGCCGACACCGAACCGCCCGCGCGGTTGGCCACGGCGACGCGCGTGCCGTCCCGGCTGATGGCGATGCCGGAAGGCTGGGGACCCGCCTTGGTCGTGGCGACGACGGCCGGCGGATTGGACGCCAGATCGACGACGTGAATCCGGTCGCCGGGAGCCCAGCCATTGGTCCGCGAGGGATCGAGGACGATCGAGTCGGCCACCAACGCGAGACGTCCGTCCGGGGTGATGGCAACATTCGAGGGCGGGCCAAGAACGGTGTTGGCGACGCCATCGAGGTGGCGGACCACCGGCGGGAAAACCGAGAAGTCCATAAGCGAGAGATTGTCGGGGATGGCGCCCGGCAGGATGCGTTGGGATCCGGTCGCGAGATCGAGTTTGTTCTCGTTGGCGGAGACGACCCATCGGTGGATCGGGGCCGGGGCGGCCAGGGCCGCGCAGGTCGCGAGCACGACGCCGGCGAGGGCGGGGAACCGGGGAATCATGGGTTGATTCTGTCCGGACACCGCGTCGGAGGCCAGCGCGGAGGCTTTCGGGCGTGCGCCGTTTGCGACAGCGCTGGCCCGGCATCCCCGGGCGGGATGGCGCGCCTCGGCACGCCTCCCTCCCGAAAAGCGAGCAAATCATCGGCAATTGCGGTGTATCGTCCGGCACCGGGTTTGCGGGACGGTCCGGCATGAATTTGGAAAAGCTGACCATCAAGGCCCAGGAAGCCATCGGCGCCGCCCAACAACTGGCGCAGGAGCGCTCCCACCAACAACTCGATGCCGAGCATCTTGCACTGGCTTTGATTGGGCAGGCCGACGGCCTCGTGCAACCGCTGCTCGGGAAACTCGGCGCGCCCACCGCCAAGCTCACCCAGGATCTCGAGGCGGAACTTGCCCGTCGCGCCAAGGTCGAGGGTGGCGGCCAAGTCTATCCCACCCAGGAACTCCAGGCATCGCTGCAGGCGGCCGCGTCCGAAGCCAAGAAACTGAAGGACGAGTACGTCTCGACCGAGCACCTGCTGCTCGGATTGCTCGACAAGGGCGGGGACAAGGTGCGTGCCCTCTTCAAGAAGCACGGCATCCAACGCGATTCCCTTCTCAAGGCGCTGGCCGAGGTGCGCGGCAACCAGCGCGTCACCGACCAGACTCCCGAGGACAAGTTCCAGACCCTCGAGAAATACGGGCGCGACCTCACCCAGTTGGCTCGCCAGGGCAAGATCGACCCGGTCATCGGGCGCGACGACGAGATCCGCCGGGTCATGCAGGTGCTGACGCGCCGCACCAAGAACAATCCCGTGCTCATCGGCGAGCCCGGCGTGGGCAAGACCGCCATCGTCGAGGGACTCGCCCGGCGCATCGTGAACGGCGACGTCCCCGAATCCCTCAAGAACCGCCGGGTGATCGCCATGGACATCGGCGCCATGATCGCGGGCGCGAAGTTCCGGGGGGAATTCGAGGACCGCCTCAAGGCCTTCCTCAAGGAAGTCACCGCGGCCGAGGGGCGCATCGTCCTCTTCATCGACGAGTTGCACACCATCGTCGGCGCGGGGGCGGCGGAAGGGGCGGCCGACGCCGCGAACATGCTCAAGCCGCAGTTGGCCCGCGGCGAACTGCGTTGCATCGGCGCCACGACGCTCGACGAGTACCGCAAGCACATCGAGAAGGATCCCGCGCTGGAACGCCGGTTCCAGCCGGTGGTCGTCGCCGAACCGAGCGTCGAGAACACCATCGCGATCCTCCGCGGCCTCAAGGAACGCTACGAGACCCACCACGGCGTCCGCATCCAGGACTCGGCGCTCGTGGCCGCGGCCACCCTTTCGCACCGTTACATCTCCGACCGGTTCCTCCCCGACAAGGCGGTCGATCTCGTCGACGAGTCCGCTTCCCGGCTGAAGATGGAACTGGATTCGAAGCCGACCGAACTCGACCAACTCGACCGCCAGATCCTGCAACTCGAGATCGAGCGCACCTCGCTGGCGAAGGAAAAGGACGAGGCGTCGCGCGAGCGGTTGCGCCGGTTGGATTCGGAGTTGGCGAACCTGAAGGGGCGCTCGGCGGCATTGACCGCGCAGTGGCAGAACGAGAAGACCGCGATCAACGCGGTCTCCGTGATCCAGTCCCAGCTGGAACAGGCGCGCAACGAACTCGACCAGGCCCGGCGCCGGGGCGACCTGACCCGCGCCGCCGAACTCCAGTACGGCCGGGTTCCGGAACTGGAGGCGAAACTTGCCGCCATCGAGAAGCATTCCGCGCCGGAGGGACAGCGCGGGGCCTTGCTCCGGCAGGAAGTCACCGAGGACGACATCGCGCGCGTGGTGTCCGCTTGGACCGGCATTCCGCTCACCCGGATGCTCGAGGGCGAACGCGAGAAACTGGTGCGGATGGAAGACCGGCTCGCGGAACGCGTCGTCGGGCAGCGTGCCGCCGTCACCGCGGTTTCCAACGCCGTCCGCCGCGCGCGGTCCGGATTGCAGGACCCGAACCGCCCCATCGGCTCGTTCATTTTCCTCGGGCCGACCGGGGTCGGGAAAACCGAACTGGCCCGCGCCCTCGCCGAGTTCCTGTTCGACGACGAGCAGGCCATGGTGCGCATCGACATGTCGGAATACATGGAGAAGCACACCGTGGCGCGGTTGATCGGCGCGCCGCCGGGCTACGTGGGCTACGAGGAAGGCGGGCAACTCAGCGAGGCCGTGCGGCGCCGCCCGTATTCCGTGGTGCTGTTCGACGAGATCGAAAAGGCGCATGCCGACGTCTTCAATGTCCTCCTGCAGGTCCTCGACGACGGACGCCTCACCGACGGCCAGGGCCGCACCGTGGATTTCCGGAACACCATCGTGATCATGACCTCGAACATCGGGTCGCCGATCATCCAGGAACATTTCCTCGACGGGAAACTCACCCCCGCGGCGCGGCGCGCCATGGAGGAGAAGGTGCTCGGCGAATTGAAACGGCATTTCCGTCCCGAGTTCCTCAACCGCATCGACGACACCATCATCTTCGGGAGCCTCGACGAGGCCGAGTTGGCGAAGATCGTCGACCTCCAGTTGGCGCGGGTCGTGGAGCGCGTGGCCTCGCGGCAGATCGTGCTGGAAGTCGACGCGTCGGCCCGCCGGCGGTTGGCCGAGGATGGTTACGATCCCCAGTTCGGCGCGCGTCCCCTGAAGCGGGCGATCCAGGACCTGTTGCTCAATCCGCTCGCGACGCGCCTGTTGGGGGGCGATTTCAAGGCCGGCCAGACCGTGAAGGTCACCGCCGGCAAGGTCGAGGGATTGGAGTTCGCGACCGCCGGGGCCAAGTGATGCGGCGCGCGGCGCGCGGGGGGAGCCCGGCCGAAGTCCCACGGCACCCCGCGCCGCGCGGGCATGGGTGAAGCCCCGATTCAAGGGGAACCGCGCCGTGCCGGCCGCGCGCGGGGGGGCGCGCTGGCCGGGCGGTGCCGGACCGCCACAGCCCGTTCGTCCCCGCGGCGGAATGAACGACGACGGCCGGCGCCCAACCTCATCCCCCGCCGCCCCGCGACGACGCGGTCCGCGGGTCGGCCTGCCTCCCGCGGTGAAAACGGGAGTCCGTCGCGGGGCGCGCGCAAATTCGGCCTTCGATCCCGCCGCCGACCCCGGTAGATTCGGGGCGGACGATGAACCTTTTCGATTTGTCGGGCGAAGTCGCCGTCGTGATCGGCGGCACCGGTGTCTTGGGCGGCGGTCTCGCGGAAGGACTCGCGGCGGCGGGCGCCGCGGTCGCGGTGCTGGGACGCAATGCCGAGCGCGGGGAGGCGCGGGTCGCCTCGATTCGCAATGCCGGCGGGCGCGCGCTGTTCGTGGCGGCCGACGCCGGGAACCGCGAGGCGCTGGAAGCCGCGGCGCGCGCGGTGGAATCGGAACTCGGCCCGGTTTCGGTGCTGCTCAATGCCGCGGGCGGCAACGATCCCAAGGTGACGGTGACGCCGGAGCAACCGGTGGAAGCCGTCGGGTTGGACGCATGGCGGGCCAACATCGATCTCAATCTGGTGGGAGGCGCGTTGCTGCCATGCCAGGTCTTCGGCCCGGCCTTCTGCGCGCGCGGACGCGGTTCGATCATCAACATCGCCAGCGTTTCCGCCCACGTCCCGTTGTCGCGGGTGATGGCCTATTCGGCGGCCAAGGCGGCGGTGCTGAGCCTGACCCAGTTTCTCGCGCGGGAATGGGCGCCGCGGGGCGTGCGGGTGAATTCGATCACGCCCGGCTTTTTCCCGGCCGAACAAAACCGCCGGCTTCTGTTCCAGGAAGACGGCACGCCGACGCCGCGCGCCCGCGCCATCCTCGGGCACACGCCGATGGGACGCTTCGGCGATGCCCAGGAACTGGTGGGCGCCGCGGTGTTCCTCGCCAGCCATCGCGCGAGTTCGTTCGTCACCGGCACCGACCTTCGCGTCGACGGCGGTTTCCTGTCCCAGACCATCTGATCCCATGCCGCAAAATCCCGTCCCGCCCATTGCCCGCGTCGCCGCACCCGGGAAACTCCTGTCCGATGCCGACGTCGTCGCCTTGGTGGCGGAAGCGTGCCCGGAGGCCGATTACCGCGGGCGCCGCGTGTTGCTGATCATTCCCGACCACACGCGCACGGCGCCGGTCGGGTTGCTGTTCAAGACGCTGTTCGCGCGGTTCGGGGAAGTCGCGGCGGCATTCGACATCCTCACGGCGCTCGGGACGCACGCGCCGATGTCGGAAGAGGCGATCCGCGCGCGGCTCGAGATCACGGCGGAGGAGCGGTGCGGCCGGTACGGTCGGGTGCGGTTCTTCAACCACGAATGGGACAATCCGGCGGCGCTGCGGCATCTGGGAACCATCCCCGCCGAGGAGATCCGGACGCTGTCGGACGGGTTGTTCTCGATGGACGTGCCGGTGACGGTGAACCGGCGGGTGGACGACTACGACCAGATCGTGATCGTGGGGCCGGTGTTCCCGCACGAGGTGGTGGGGTTCAGCGGGGGCAACAAGTATCTCTTCCCGGGCGTGAGCGGTCCGGAAGTGCTGAACTTCTTCCACTGGCTGGGCGCGGTGATCACGACGGTGGGCGTGATCGGGCACAAGTGGACTCCGGTCCACCACGCGGGAGCGATGGTGAGGACGCCGAAGTTGTGT
>WBXI01000071.1 GCA_008933025.1 Verrucomicrobiota bacterium | reverse complement strand
CGCCGGCGTCGGCCCGGACCTCGATGGAATCCACCCCGGGGGCGGCGGGCGCGACCCCGGGCTTGTTCCGGATGGTGGCGTTGCACGACAACCTCCCCCAATCCACGGCTTACAACGAGGTCTATGCCTGGCGACTCCAAGGTGCATTCGATCCGGACCGCATGGCGCGCGCCTGGGACGACGTGGTGGCGCGCCACGAAATGCTCCGCGCCCGGATCGTCGACAATCCCGGCGGACCGGACCTGCTTTTCGTCCGCTTGCCACCGACCCGGATCGAGGTCGAGCCCCACGAGTTTCTGCCCGACGGCCTGCGCGACGGCGAGGGTGCACGGGCTGCGCGCGAGGAATCCGGGAAACGCTTCGATCTCCGCACCGCGCCGCTATGGCGCTGGCGTTGCCTTCGCTTCGATGCCGACGACCACGTCGTGGTCCTGGCGATCCACCACGTGCTGATCGACGACTGGTCCCGGCGGGTGCTGCTGCGCGACCTCGTCTACCGATACGACGCGGGTGACGGGCCACCCCAGACATGGCCTTGGCCGGCGGGAGGACCCGGCGATTTCGCCCGATGGCAGGCCGAGCAGGTCTCCGGCGAGACGCAATCGCGGCTCCGCGAGTTCTGGAGGGGTCGCTTCGCCGACCCGCCGCGCCCGGTGACCTTGCCGTGTCCCGCGCGGCGGCATTCGGAACGCTCGGGAAAAGGCTACTCGCTTTTCGCCTCCGTCGCGCCCCGCGTACGGGAAGCGATCGCCCGCCTTGCGCGCGAGGAAAGCGCGAGCAACTTCGCGGCGGCCTTCGCCGCGTTCCAGATCGTCCTCAACCGACTCGGCGGCGACACGGACCTCGTGGTCGGCACGCCCGCCTCGCTCCGGCGCGACGCCGAAACCAAGAACGCCGTCGGCCTCATCCTCAACACCCTGCCGGTGCGGGTCCGCGTGGATCCCGCCGCTTCGTTCCGTGCAGCCATCCGCGCGAATTGGGACGCCACCCGCGCGGCCCTTGCCCACGTCGTGCTGCCCATCGACGACATCTTTGAGCTCGCGTCCTCGCCGACGCCCGGTTGGCTCAATGTCCTCTTCGTCATGGTCGAGGAACCCGATCCGGGATTCGCCCCGGCGGGAACCCGGTCGCGACGGCTCGAGATCGACCGGGGCACCGCCAAATTCGATTTCCTCTTTTTCCTCCGCGACGACGGCCTCGGCGGTTGGCGCGCGGAATTCGAGTTCGACGCCGATCGGTTCGATCCCGGGTCCGCCGCCCGCATGGTGGCCCGGACCGGGCGCATCCTCGGATTCCTCGCGGAACATCCCGACGATCCCGTGGCGTCCACCGCTTTTCCGGATCCCGGCGAACCCGCGTCGATCCGCCAGGACTTCCTCCCGGCGAACTCCCCGCCGGAATTCGACGCGGATCTCTGGACGCTCGTCGCCCGCGCCGCCGGGGAGAATCCTTCGGGCCCCGCCGTGATGGGGTCCGAACGCACGATCCTCCATTCCGAGTTGCTCGCGGAATCCGCCGCGTTGGCGGCAAGCCTCCGTCGCCGGGGGGCCGGCATCGGCACCCGGGTCGGCATCCTGCTCGAGCGATCGGAGGCCTTCGTCGTCGCGGTGCTCGGGATCTTGCGCTCCGGCGCCGCCTGCGTGCCACTGGATCCATCCCTGCCCGTCGCGCGACTCCGCACCCTCGTCGCCGATGCCGAACCGGCCGTGGTGGTCACCCGCCCGGAGTTGCGCGCGCGGGCCGGACTGGCCCCGGGCATTTGCCTCGATTTCGGCACACCCGATCCCGGGGTGGATCCCGCCTCGCTGCCTCCCGCGGCATCCGCACCCACCGACGTCGTCTACGTGATCTACACGTCCGGATCGACCGGGACGCCCAAGGGCGTGTGCCAGACGCAACGCGCGCTGGCCAATCTGGTCCGGTGGCAACGATCCGAATCCGGCGACCAACGGGGCCGCGTCACGCCGCTGTTCGCGGGGCTGGGATTCGACGTCTGCTTCCAGGAGCTTTTCTCCACCCTCGCGGCGGGCGGCACGCTCTGGATTCCCGCCGAATCGGACCGCAAAGACCCGGCGTTGATGGCCCGGATGCTGGCGGAGAGGAGTGTTGCCCGCTGGTTCCTCCCGACCGCACTGCTGCCGGTGTTCTGCGAAGGTTGGTTGGGCATGCGAACGCCCCTTCCCTCGTTGGGTGAAATCATCGTGGCGGGCGAGGCCCTGCGGATCACCGAACCGGTGGCGCGTTTCTTCGGGGAAAACCCCGGGATACGCCTCGTCAACCATTACGGCCCGACCGAAACGCACGTCGCGACCGCATGGCATGCCAAGGGACCAGCCGCGGCATGGCCGGTGCTGCCGCCGATCGGCCAACCCATCGCCAACACCCGCGCCCATGTCCTCGATCCGGACCGACGCCCCGTCCCGGCCGGCATTCCCGGCGAACTGTGGATCGCGGGGGCTGCCGTCGGGGCCGGTTACTTCCGGCGGCCCGAATTGACCGCGGCCCGCTTCCTGCCCGACGCGTTCGGGCCGGATCCCGACGCCAGGATGTACGCGACCGGGGATCGCGTGCGCCGGCAGGAGGATGGCACCCTGGAATTCCTCGGCCGCCTCGATCTCCAGATCAAGGTGCGCGGATTCCGCGTCGAACCCGGCGAGATCGAGGCCGCGTTGCGCGGCCACCCCGGCATCACCGACGCCGTCGTGCGCCTGCAACCCCGACATGGAGCCGACCCCGTCCTGGTGGTGTATTGGGTCGGGACCCCGGATGGCGCGGGCGACGACACGCCCCGCGCACGCCTTGGACAATCGTTGCCCGCGTACATGGTCCCCGACGTCTTCGTCCGCCTCGAAAGACTCCCCGTCGGGCCCAATGGCAAGGTCGATCGGGACGCCCTTCCGGATCCCGATCGGATCCGTCCCCGGGGGCCGGGCGCCGCGACGCCGGCCCGGACTCCGACCGAACGGCTCGTGGCCGGGATCTGGGAGGAATGCCTGAAACGCACCGGGATCGGCGCCGAGGAGGATTTCCAGGCGTTGGGTGGCCATTCGCTGACCGCGATGCGCATCGCGGCGAGGCTGGGCAAGGCATTGGGACGGCCGATCGCGATGCGCGTGCTCCACAAGCACCGGACCATCGCCCAACTGGCGCGTCATCTGGATGGGGACGACGCCGGGACGGGCGAACGGTCCGGGATACCTGCGGCGGTTGCGGATCCGGTCCCGTCGTATTCGCAGGCGCGCATGCTGTTCCTCGAAGCGTACGAAGCAGCCGGGGGACTTTACCACGTGCCGGTCGTCCTTCGGTTGCGCGGCCCACTCGACGTCGGCCGGTTGCGGGCGGCCCTCGGCGAAATCACGCGCCGCCACGCCGTGCTGCGGTCGGCATTCCCCGACCCCGGCGGCGTCCACCGCGTCGAGATCAAGCCACCGGGGCCCGTGGACGTGCCGGTGACGGAGATGCCGGACCTCCCCTCCGGGTCGCGCGACGAGCGGATCCGCGACGCGATCGCGTCCGAGATCCGGAGACGGTTCGATCTCCGGACGGGCCCGCCGGTCCGCTTCCGTTTGCTGCGGTCGGCGCCCGACGAGCATTGGTTCGTGGCCGTGTTCCACCACGCGGTGATCGACGGTTGGTCGGTGGATCTCTTCCTTCGGGAGTTGGCCGCGATCCACGACGCCATGGCGTCCGGGAAAGAACCGGTCGTTCCCGAACTGACCCTCCAGTTCCACGACCACGCGCGGGACCAGCGCGACCGGTTGCGGGGCGAGACCCTGCTGCGGAGCGTCGAATACTGGCGCCGCGAACTCGCCGGCATTCCCGCGCTCCTCGATCTCCCGCTGGACCGACCGCGCGCCGCGCTGCGATCGCACCGCGGCGCCGCCGAGGCGCGGGCCCTCGAGCCGGGATTGACGATCCCGCTGCAGCGTCTTGCGGCCGAGCATGGCGTCACGCGGTTCATCCTCCTGCTCGCGGCATTCCAGACCTTGCTGCACCGGTATGCCGGACAGGAACAGGTCGTGGTTGGCACCCCGATCGCGGGCCGGGGCGAGTCCCGGATCGAGCCGTTGATCGGGTTTTTCGCGAACACGCTGCCACTGCGCGGGGATTTCTCCGGGAACCCGACCTTCGTCACCTTGCTGGGACGCGTCCGCACCGCCGTGTTCGGCGCCTTGGACCACCAGGAATTGCCGTTCGAACGCCTCGTCGAGGAACTCAGGCTCCCGCGCGATCCCGCGCACTCCCCGGTTTTCCAGGCGATGTTCTCGTTCGAGAACGAAACCCCCGAGGCCATCCCGTTCGGGGGCCTTGACGTCGCGCTCGTCGACTCCGGGACGGAGACTTCCAAGTTCGACCTGTCCCTCGTCGTCACGCAACGCGGCGACGGGCTCCATGCCACGCTCAGCTATGCGGCCGATCTCTTCGACGCCTCGACCGTCCGCGGGTTCCTGGACAGCTGGGAAACCCTGCTGCGGGGCATCGTCGACGCACCCGACCAACCCGTCGGCATTCTCCCGTTGGCCGGTGCTTCCATCCGCCGGCAAGTGACCGTCGACTGGAACCAGACCGACATGGAGCTGCCGCCGGGCACGTTGCCCCGGTGGATCGCCGAGACCGCCCGACGCCATCCCGACCGGGTCGCGGCGGCCGGGGCCGGCACGTCGCTCACGTATGGCGAACTCGACGCGCGCGCCGATGCCCTTGCCCGCCGCCTCCGCCAATCCGGGATCGGGCCGGACGATCGCGTGGCCGTCTGCGCCGGACGCACGCCGCGACTCGTGGTCGCGTTGCTCGGCATTCTTCGGTCCGGCGGCGCCAAGGTCCTCCTGTCCGAACGCTCGTTGGCCCACGTCCTCCCCGCCAACGCGCCCGCCACCCTCCACCTCGACGACATCGACTGGTCCCGTGCCCCCGGCGTCCCGCCGGTTGCGGACACCACCTCGCCCTCCGATCTCGCGTACGTCATCTACACCTCGGGTTCGTCCGGAACGCCCAAGGGCGTCGCGGTCGAACACCGCAACCTCGCGGCGTTCGTCGGTTGGGCCCTGCGGAACCATTCCCCCGCGGAGTTGTCCTCCGTCCTCTTCTCGACCTCGGTCTGTTTCGACATTTCCGTGCTGGAGGTTTTCGCCACGCTGGCCGCCGGCGGAACGGTGCACGTCGCGCGCGATCCCTTCGCGCTCGAGGCCCTGCCGGACAACGCCGGGATCACCCTGCTCGACATGGTGCCATCGGTGTTCCGCGAGGTGCTCCGTCTGGGCCTCGTTCCCCGTTCCGTGCGGACCATCGTCCTCGGCGGCGAGGCCGTTCCCCAGGATCTCGTGGCGCTGGCCTACGGACTCGGCCACGTGCAACGGGTCCTCGACCAGTACGGCCCCACGGAAACCACCGTCTACTCGACGTCCGCGCTGCGCGGGATCGGCCAACCGGCCACGATCGGACGCCCCATCGCGAATACCCGGATCTATGTCGTCGATCCCGCCCTTCGGCCCGTCCCTCCCGGGGTTGCCGGCGAAATCCTGATCGGCGGCGCCGGCGTCTCCCGGGGCTATCTCGGCCTACCCGAACTCACCGCCGACAAGTTCCTCCCCGATCCCTTCCGCCCGGGATCGCGGGTCTATCGCACCGGCGATCTCGCCCGGTGGCGCAACGACGGGACCCTCGTCTTCCTCGGCCGCAACGACGCCCAAATCAAGGTCCGTGGCTTCCGCATCGAGCCCGGCGAGATCGAGGCCGAACTTGTCCGCCAGCCCACCGTCGCCGCCGCCGTCGTCGTCCCCGCCGAAATCCTTGCCGGCGAACCCGTCCTCGTCGCCTACGTGGTGGCCCGCGACGGCGCCAATCCGGACCCGAAAACGCTGCTCGCATCGCTCCGCACGCGCCTGCCGGACCACTTGGTCCCCCGCCGTTACATCGTCGTCGACCAACTCCCCCGGACGCCGGGCGGCAAGATCGATCGCGCCCGTTTGCCCGCCCCGCGCCCGGAGAGCACGCCCGACGGACCGGGGACGGTCCGCGTCCCCCCGTCCACGCCCACCGAACGCGTCGTCGCCCGCGTTTGGTCGGGGCTCATCGCCGGCATCCAACCCGCCGCCGACGACCATTTCTTCGATCTGGGCGGACATTCGCTCCTCGCGATGCGTCTCGTCGCGCAGTTGAACGACGAACTCGCGATGCGTTTGCCGCTCCACATCGTGTTCCTCCACCCGGTTCTCGGGAAACTGGCCGCCCGCATCGACGCGCTCCGATGGGCCTCCGGGGGTGCCGCGGCTCCCGAATCCATGGGACCCGACGCGGGGACGGCCGATCGCGACGCGGGCGAGCTATGAGTCTCGACGAACTCCTTCGCGAACTGCGCTCCCGCGATGTCCGCCTGTGGCGCGAGGGCGACAAGCTCCGGTACGACGGCCCGCGCGGTTCGGTGACCCCGGCATTGCTCGGATGGATCCGGTCGCACCGGGCCGGGTTGCTCGGTTTTCTCGCCGCGGCCGCCGACACCGGGTCGCCTTCGGCGAACCCCATCGGACCGAGAACTCCCGGCGTGCCCGCGCCGGCCTCGTTCGCGCAGCGAAGGCTCTGGTTCCTCTCGCGCCTCGACCCGGACGACACCTCGTACCATTTGCCGCTGGCTTGTTGGATCGAGGGTCCCCTCGACGTGCCGGCCCTGCGCCGCGCGCTCGAAACCGTCGCCACCCGGCACGAGATCCTCCGCTCGACGCTCCACCTCGAAGGCCCCGAACTCCGGCAGGTGGTCCATCCCGCGGGGACGCTCGATCTCGTGGTGGCGGAATGCGTCGCGGGGGATCCCGGGACGCGGAAGGACGAGGCGCTCCGGCGCGCCCGCGGGTGGGCGGCGGAACCTTTCGATCTTTCCGCCGGACCGTTGACGCGCTTCCGGCTCCTCCGGGTGGAGCCCGGATGCCACCTGTTCTCGGCGACCTTCCATCATGCGGTCGTCGATGGCTGGTCCCTGGGAATCTTCGAACGCGAACTCTCCGTCGCCTACGCCGCCGCCCTCGGGGACGACACCGCGGCCTTGCCGCCGTTGCCGATCCAATACGGCGACTACGCGGCCTGGCAGGCCTCGGAAGCCACCGGCGCGGCGATGGCCGGGCAACTCGCCTATTGGAAGGAGCGTCTCGCGGATGCCCCCGAGCGCCTCGAACTCGCGGCCGATCCGCCGTCGCCGGGATCCAATGCGGAATCCCATCCGCGCGCGAGGGCCGTCCTGCCACCGGAACTGGTCCGGGGCCTTGCCGCGCTCGCCCGCGAGGCTTCCGCCTCCCCGTTCACGGCGATGCTTGCCGCATTCCAATGCCTGCTGGGACGACTCGCGGGAACCGAGGACGTGGTGGTGGGAACCCCGGTGGCGGGACGCACGGACGGCAAGACCCAGGATCTCATCGGGCTTTTCCTCAACAGCGTGGTGCTGCGGACCGATCTCTCGGGCGGGCCGACGTTCCGGCAGGTGCTCGACCGGGCGCGCGGGACACTGCTGGGCGCCTTGGCAAACCAAGACCTGCCGTTCGACCGACTGGTCGCCGAACTCAACCCGCGACGCAGTCTGGCGCATGCGCCGTTGTTCCAGATTCTGGTCAACCAAGTGGAGCACCCGGACGGGGGACTCCGACTCGAGGGCCTCGCGGTACGGCCAACCGGCGGGCTCGGCCAGGGATCCAAGTACGACCTGACCCTCTATATCGCGCCCGCCGCGGACGGCACGCACCTCGGGCTCGTCCACGCGCCATCCCGCTTTTCGCACGAGCGCGCCCGCGGGATCCTTGCCCAATTCGTCGGGTTGCTCCGGCAAGTGGTCGCGACACCCGACCGACCGATCGCCGAGTACACCCTCGTCGACGACGCATCGGGCGCGCGCCTTCCGGATCCCACGGTCCCGATGGCGGCCCCGACGACGACCGCCGCGTGCGCCCGCCTCGCGGACATCGCGCGTCTCCATCCGGATGCGGTCGCCCTCGAGCAATCGGGCCGGACCCGGACCTACCGCGAGGTCGACGAGGCGACGGACGTCTTGTCCCGAGTGCTGCTGGCGTCGGGCACCCAACCGGGCGCGGTGATCGCGGTCACCGGGCCCCGCTCCATCGGCCTCGTGGTGGCGATGCTCGCGGTGTGGAGAGCGGGCGGCGTGTTGCTGACGCTCGACCCGCTCCTTCCCGACGCGCGCCGGCACGCGATGCTGCAACGGGCCCATGCCACGCATCTCCTCGAGGTCGCCGCCCCCGCGTCCGCGGACGCCGTGCCCGCGGACGTGGCGCGCATTCCCGTGGGGGAAGACGGATCCGGCATCCCGTGCGCCCGGCCCGCGGGGCAGGCCGGATTCACGGCGCCGGAGGGCGTCGCCTACGTTTTCTTCACGTCGGGCACGACCGGCACGCCCAAGGCCGTCCTCGGCACGCATGCCGGCCTCGCCCATTTCCTCGAATGGCAACGGACGGCATTCGGCGTGGGACCCGGCGACCGCGTGGCGCAACTGACCGGGCTTTCCTTCGACGTGGTGCTGCGCGACGTGTTCCTGCCGTTGACCAGCGGCGCGACGCTTTGCCTGCCGCCACCCATCGGCAATCCCGCGGATGGGTCGGTCGTGGAATGGCTCGGTCGGGAACGGATCACCCTGCTCCACGCCGTCCCGGCCCTGCTCGGGGCGTGGCTCGATGCGGTGCCGACGGGATCCGGTCCGGCCGCGCTCCGCCGCATCTTCCTCGCGGGCGAACCCCTCGCGGACCGGCTCGTCCGACGCTGGCGCGCCGCCTTTCCGGATTGCGGCCGCATCACCAACCTTTACGGGCCGACCGAGACCACGCTCGCCAAATGCGCGTTCGAGGTTCCGGACCCGCCGGTTCCCGGGGTGCAGCCGATCGGTTTCGCGATTCCCGGTGCCCAGGCATGGGTTCTCGATGGCGCCGGCCGGCCTTGCGGCGTCGGCGAAACCGGCGAGATCGCCATCCGCACCCCGTTCCGCTCGCTCGGCTACCTCGACATGCCCGGGGAAACCCGGCTCCGCTTCCGACCCAACCCGTTCCGCGACGACCCCTCCGACCTGGTCTATTTCACCGGCGATCGCGGCCGGTTTCGACCCGATGGGAGTCTTGAAATCCTCGGACGCAACGACGATCAGGTGAAGATCAACGGGGTCCGGGTCGAACCCGCCGAGGTCACCGCCGTGATTGCCGCCCATCGCGGCGTCCGGTCCGCCGCCGTCGTCGCGACGAAAGATCCGGAAGGGATCGCCCGATTGACGGCGTTCGTCGTGCCGGAATCCGACGACGCCGGCCTGCTGGCGGCGATCCGTACCCATCTCGCGCGTTCGCTGCCCACGGCGATGATCCCGGTTGCGTGGATCGCCGTCGATCGCCTGCCGCTGACCCCGAATGGCAAGACGGACCGGGCCGAGCTCGCGCGCCGGGCGGCCGACGTCGCGCCCCGGTTGACCGGACCGCCCCCGTCGACGCCGGAAGAACTACTCGTCGCGAGGATCTGGGCGGGACTGCTCCCGCGGGTGCCGGACGATGCGACGGCGAGTTTCTTCGAGGCGGGCGGCCACTCGCTCCTCGCGGTGCGGATGCTCGCCCAAGTCCGCGGGGAAACGGGCCGCGACGTCCCGCTGCGGATCCTGTTCGAGGATCCCACCATCGCCGGCCTCGCCCGCGCGATCGCGACGCCGGGGACCAACGCCACTTTCGGCATCCCGGGCGGTTGCCGTTCGCTGTGCGCGTTGCGGGCCACGGGATCGCGGCCACCGCTCTTTGTTTTTCCCGGCGGCAATGGCGGCGACCGGGAGTTGTACGTCCACGCGCACATCGCGGAGAAGCATCTGGGCACCGACCAACCGGTCTTTGGTTTCCGGCGGCGTGGCTGGGACGGCCAAGGTCCGCCCCACGGCGACATCGAGGCCATGGCCCGCGACTATCTGGTGGAACTCCGGGCCGTCCAACCGCCCGGGCCGTACTTCCTGCTGGGCGACTGCACCGGGGGCAACATCGCCTTTGCCCTCGCCTGCCGACTGCAGGCCGAAGGGGAGACGATCGGGTGGCTCGCGCTCGCCGATTGCGTCCTGCCCGCATTCGCGGAGTACCCGCGCTATTGGCTGCGCTCGCGCTACCGGGCGTCCCGGAAATCCCTTCCCGGCCGCATCCTTTTCAACGGACCCCGCCTCGCCGCCGCGGTGAGTCCCTCCGGGCGCCGGTGGCTCCGCGAAAAGTGGGCCCGACGGCGCCGGTCGGCCATGGACGGAATCCCCGGCAAGGCTCCCGGTCCCGAGTACTGGACCCGCGAGGGCGAACAGTATCGCCGCGCCGTCACCACGCATCGCCCACGGGTGTTCGAGGGGGAAATCCACCTGTTCCTCTCCTCCGGCAATGCGTCGCACCCCCGGCTGCGCGGATGGGAACGGCACGCGACCCGGGGCATCGTGGTGGACGTCCTGCCGGGCGACCACTGGCACTATCTGTGGAACGGCGCCGAGCGTCTGGCGACGGTCTGTCGCGAACGGATCGGCGGGGTCGGCCCGCGCTGACCGCCGGACAAAAAAAGAACCGCCCCCGGCGTTAACCGGGGGCGGGCCAATCACACGAAAACCCATCGCTCACTCCATCCGATGGGAAAGGGGTCCGGACCGGGGCTTTGCTCCCGGGCCTCGGCGCGCATCGCGCCGGCTCGCGCGGCTCAGGCGCGTTCCATGTACTTGCCGGTGCGGGTATCGATCTTGAGCTTCTCGCCGGTCTTGATGAACAGCGGCACCGAAACCTGCACGCCCGTCTCGAGGGTCACGAGCTTCTGCACGTTGTTGGCGGAGTCGCCCTTGATGCCCTCGGGGGCGTCCGTGACCACCAGGACCACGCTCGGCGGCAGTTCGACCGACACCACCTTCTCCTCGATGAAGGTCATCGTCACCCAACCGTTCTCGGTCAGGAAATTCTTCGCGTCGCCAACCAACTCGGGCGTCACCGTGACCTCCTCGAACGACTCGGGATCCACGAAGACGTAGTCGTCGCCCGACTTGTAGCTGAAATCCATCTTGTGGGTCATCAGCGGCACGGTCTCGACCTTCTCCGCGGAACTGAACCGCACGTCCATCGACTTGCCGGTCTTGATGCTGCGGAGAATGCCCTGCACGAACGCGCGCAGGTTTCCCGGCGTGCGGTGGGTCACCTCGAGCACCACGCACACATCCGAGTTGTACAGGATCGCCATCCCCTTCCGGAGATCGTTCGCGTTGACGGACATAAATTGAAAAGCACCTTGGCCCGGGAAACTCCGGGGCAAGAGCCCGGCAAACTAGTGAGCGAAGGGTTGATTGCAAGCCCGCTTTTCCGTCCACTCCACTTCCGTGCCCGCCAACGGCCAACTCCACCCTCCCCAGCGCATCCTCGTCCGCGGCGTCAATTGGCTCGGCGATGCCGTGATGACCACCCCCGCGCTCGCCCGTCTCCGCGAACGCTTCCCCGACGCCCGGATCACCCTCCTCACCGCCGCCAAACTCGCCCCCCTCTGGTCTCCCCACCCCGCCGTCGACGACGTCGTGTCCTTCGCCGCCGACGAGGGACTGCTGTCCGTCGCCCGACGCCTCCGTGCCGGGCGCTTCGATCTGGCCCTGCTCCTCCCCAACGCGCCGCGGGCCGGTCTCGAGGCCCGTCTCGCCGGCATTCCCCGCCGCGTCGGCATCCATTGGCCTTGGCGCGATTGGCTGCTGACCGACGTCGTGCCCACCGACCCCCGTGCCGTGGGGATGCGGCGGCGCAAACCCGCCGAAATCCTCGCCCGCCTCCGGGAACCCGCCCCACCCCCCAACTGGGGACTGCCCGCGCCCGGCCCGGAATCCCACCAACTGTTCCATTACCTCCGCCTCGTCGCCGCCCTCGGAGCCGACCCGACCCCGCTGCCGCCACGCCTCGGCATCACGCCCGCGGAAATTGCCGACGCCCGCGAACGCTTCGAACTGGCCCCGGGCATCCGCTGGATCGGCTTCAACGTCGGCGCCGAATACGGTCCCGCCAAGCGCTGGCCCGTGGAGTCGTTCGCCGCCGTCGCCCGCGCCGTTGCCACCCACCCCGGCCACGGCCTGGTTTTTTTCGGGGGCAATTCCGACACCCAGACCGTCGCCCGGATCCTCGCCGCACTCGGCCGGTCGCCCGCCCCGGTGCGCAATCTTGCCGGCCGCACGTCCCTCCGCGACCTCGCCGCCTCGCTCGCCGCCTGCGAGGCCGTGATCACCAACGACACCGGGCCGATGCACGTCGCCGCCGCCGTCGGTACCCGCGTGATCGTCCCCTTCGGCAGCACCTCGCCCGAACTGACCGGGCCCGGACTCCCGGGCGAGGGCCGTCACGCCCTGCTGAAATCGGACGCGCCCTGCGCGCCGTGCTTCCTCCGGGAATGCCCCGCCGACCTGCGCTGCCTGCGCCGGCTGGAACCCGACGCCATCCTCGCCGCACTCGGCTCCTGACCCCCGCTCCACGCCGTCTGCATCGCATCCATCTCAATATCCTGATGCGTTGATTTCCAGCTTGGCGACCCCGCGGTGCCAACCGTACGGTGTCGCCATGACTGTCCCGGCCCCCATCAGGCCCGCCTTCAGCCGCGGCAACGAGTTGGTCCAACTCCTCGCCCGACGCCTCGTCGTCATCGACGGGGCCATGGGGACCATGGTCCAGCGCCACAAACTGGGAGAAGCCCACTATCGCGGCGACCGCTTCCGCGATTGGTCCGGCAAGGATCTCAAGGGCAACAACGAACTCCTGCTCCTCACCCAACCCCACGTCATCCGCGGCATCCACCGCCAATACCTCGAGGCCGGCGCGGACATCATCGAGACCAACACCTTCTCCGCCACGTCCATCGGCCAGCACGACTTCTTCTTCCGGCATCCCGAGGGCCGCAAGGATCCCGCCTTCTTCGACGCCGTCATCCACGACCCCTTCCTCCGCGATCTCGCCCGCGAGATGAACCTCGCCGCGGCCCGGGTCGCCCGCGAGGCGGTCGAGGAGGTCGCCGCCGCCACCGGCCACCGCGGTTTCGTCGCCGGTTCGATCGGACCCATGTCCGTCACCGCCTCGATCTCGCCCGACGTCAACGATCCCGGCTTCCGCGCCGTCACCTTCGACCAACTCCGCCACCAGTATTGCGAACAGATCGAGGCACTCCTCGAGGGCGGCGTCGACGTCATCCTCGTCGAGACCATCTTCGACACCCTCAACGCCAAGGCCGCGTTGTTCGCCGTCGAGCAGACCTTCGAGGCCCGCGGCATCCGGCTGCCGGTCATGGTCTCGGGCACCATCACCGACAAATCCGGGCGCACCCTCACCGGGCAAACCGTCGAGGCGTTCTGGAATTCGGTCCGCCACGTCCAACCCATCACCATCGGCTTCAACTGCGCGCTCGGACCCGCCGAACTGCGGCCCTATGTCGAGGAGATCTCCCGCATCGCTGACACCCACGTCTGCATCTACGCCAATGCCGGCATGCCGAATCCGCTCCTGCCCACGGGATTCCCCGAAACCCCGGAATCCATGGCGCCCCAGATCCGCGAATGGGCGGAGCAAGGTTGGCTCAACGTCCTCGGCGGTTGCTGCGGCACCACGCCCGACCACATCCGCGCCATGGCCGATGCCGTCCGCGACCTCCCGCCGCGCCGCGTCCCCGCCGCCGAACCGTGGCTGCGACTCTCCGGCATGGAGGCGTTCAACCTCACGCCCGACACCAACTTCGTGAACGTCGGCGAGCGCACCAACGTCACCGGCTCGCCCCGCTTCTCGAAACTCATCCTCGCCGGCAACTACGAGGAGGCCGTCACCGTTGCCAAGCAGCAGGTCGAGAACGGCGCCCAGATCATCGATATCAACATGGACGAGGGGATGCTCGACGGCGTCGCCGCCATGCGCCGATTCGTCAACCTCGTCGCCTCCGAACCCGACATCGCCCGCGTTCCCATCATGGTGGACTCCTCGAAGTGGAGCGTGATCGAGGCCGGCCTCCAGTGCCTCCAGGGCAAGGGCATCGTCAATTCCATCTCCCTCAAGGAAGGCGAGGAGAAGTTCCTCGACCAGGCCCGGCTCGTGCGCCGCTATGGCGCCGCCGTCATCGTCATGGCCTTCGACGAAAAGGGCCAGGCCGACTCCCTCGCCCGCCGCATCGAGATCTGTTCCCGCAGCTACGGGCTCCTCGTCCAAAAGGCCGGGTTCCCCCCGCAGGACATCATCTTCGATCCCAACATCCTCACCGTCGGGACCGGCATCGAGGACCACAACAACTACGCCGTCGACTTCATCGAGGCCACCCGCTGGATACGCACGCATCTTCCCCTCGCCAAGGTCAGTGGCGGCGTCTCCAACATTTCCTTCGGTTTCCGCGGCAACAACCACGTCCGCGAGGCCATGCACTCGGCGTTCCTGTACCACGCCATCCGCGCCGGCCTCGACATGGGCATCGTCAACGCCGGCATGCTCGAGGTCTACGAGGAGATCCCCAAGGACCTCCTCGAACTCGTCGAGGACGTGCTCCTCAACCGGCGCCCCGATGCCACCGAACGCCTCGTGGCCCACGGCGAGACCCTCAAGAACAAGGCCTCCGGCAATGCCGCCGCCGGACCCGCCGCCGAAGCCTGGCGCTCCGGCACCGTCGAGGAACGCCTCGCCCACGCCCTCGTGAAAGGCATCGACGCCCACGTCGACGCCGACGTCGAGGAAGCCCGCGTCAAATACGGCCGTCCCCTCTTGGTCATCGAGGGCCCCCTCATGGCCGGCATGAACGTCGTCGGCGACCTCTTCGGCGCCGGCAAGATGTTCCTGCCCCAGGTCGTGAAATCGGCACGCGTCATGAAAAAGGCCGTCGCCCATCTCACGCCCTTCATGGAGGCCGAGAAACTCGCCGCCGCCGCCGCCGGCCAATCCACCCGGCCCCAGGGCCGCATCCTCCTCGCCACCGTCAAGGGTGACGTCCACGACATCGGCAAGAACATCGTCGGCGTGGTCCTCGGTTGTAACAACTACGAGGTCGTGGACATGGGCGTCATGGTCCCCTGCGACAAGATCCTCGACGAGGCCCGGCGCATCGGCGCCGACATCGTCGGCCTCAGCGGGCTCATCACGCCGTCGCTCGACGAGATGCAGCACGTCGCCCGCGAGATGCAGCGCCTCGGCATGCAACAACCGCTGCTGGTCGGCGGCGCCACCACCAGCAAGGCCCACACCGCGGTCAAGATCGCCCAGCACTACGGCCAACCCGTCGTCCACGTCCTCGACGCCAGCCGCGCCGTGCCGGTCGTCAGCGCGCTGTTGAATCCGGATTCGAAACCCGGCTTCGTCGCCAACCTCCACCGCGAATACGAGGCCGCGCGCGCCACCCACGCCGGCAACCGCCGCGAATTGCTCCCGCTCGCCGAGGCCCGCAACCGGGCCCCGAAGCTCGATTATACCGACGTTCCGAAACCCGCCTTCACCGGCATCCGACTCCTCGACACGGCCGCCCGCGGTGCCGCACGCACGCCCGGCATGTCCGCCACCGACCAGGGCCGGGCCGCCGAACCCTTCGATCTCTCGGAACTGGTCCCGCTCATCGATTGGTCCCCGTTCTTCCATACCTGGGAGCTGCGCGGCCGGTATCCGGCCATCCTCGAACATCCCAAGCACGGCGAGGAAGCCCGACGCCTGTATGCCGACGCCCGGGCCATGCTCGACGAGATCGTGTCCCGCAAGTTGCTCCGCGCCCGCGGGGTCTATGGTTTCTTCCCGGCCAACCGGGACGGCGACGACGTCCGCGTCTATGCCGACGAATCCCGGTCCACGGTCGCCGCCACGCTCCATTTCCTGCGCCAGCAGATGCCGAAGGAACACGGCACGCCCAACTGGTCGTTGGCCGATTTCGTGGCGCCCGCGCGAACGCCCGACCACATCGGAGCGTTCGCCGTCACCACCGGGCTCGGCCTCGCCGAGATCGTGGCCAAACACAAGGGGGCCCACGACGACTACAAGGCCATCATGGCCGAGGCCCTGGCCGACCGGCTTGCCGAGGCCTTCGCGGAATACCTCCACCGCCGCGCACGCCGCGAATGGGGTTATGGCGCCAACGAGGATCTGACTCCCGAACAGCTCATCGACGAGCAATACCGCGGCATCCGGCCCGCGCCGGGTTATCCCGCCTGTCCCGACCACACGGAAAAGAAGACGCTGTGGCAGTTGCTGGACGCCGAGAACGGCGCCGGCATCAAACTCACGGAGAGTTTCGCGATGTGGCCGGGCTCGAGCGTGAGCGGATTCTATTTCGGGCATCCCGGCTCGAAGTATTTCGCGGTGGACAAGATCGACCGGGACCAGATCCAGGATCTGGCGCGCCGCAAGGGAACGCCCGTGCGCGACACCGAGCGGTGGCTCGGCCCGTGGCTCAACTACGACGCGTGAGCCGGGGGGATGGCCGCCAACGCCCGGCGGCGGCGTGCCGGCAGCGTCCGCCCGGGACGCGATCCGTCGGCACCGGGATCCGGACGGCTTCCCGGCCGCCGAAATGAAAAGGGGAGACCGGTGTCACCCGGTCTCCCCCGCATCGATCCGACGATTCCGGCCTATTGCTGCACCCGGTAGAACTTGGCGGAACCCGAGGCACTCTCCGAGAACGTGCCGCTGGAGTTGCCGGTGGTCGTGAACGTCCCGTCCAGAGACGGCGCGGAATAGAGCGTGCCGCCATTGCTCCATTTGATGGTGATGGTCCCACCGACGACGGTCGGCGCGGCCAGCACCGGTTTCGGAACCGCCGCGTGGCCGTAGGTCGTCGCCGTCAACTCGGCGCCGAACATGATGTCCGAGCTGCCCGTGCTGACCTGGTGGATCTCGGCGGCGAACACGTTGTCGCCCAGCGCCAGGCTGGCCGTCGAGATGTCGATCGGCCCGACCAACGCGCTGGCCTCGTGGTCGGCGAACAGGGTGCTGAAGTCATACGGCGCCCCGGCTGCCAAACCAAACCGGTTGATCTCGACGCCGTTCAGGTAGAACACCGCCCCGTCGTCGATCTGGTGGATGAGGGAAAGCTTCGCACCGGCCGTGGTGGTTCCGGGGAAGGTGAAATGACCGCGGACATACAGGGTCGTGTAATGAACGCCGTCGGCATTGAAACGGGAGACGAACGTGCGGGCGGGGATAACCTCGCTCTTGTCGTTGTTCTCGCCCAGCGGTTGCAGGGCCTTCGGCCAGGCACTGTCGTTGTAATTGGCCGCGCGCCATGCCGTGCCCAGATCCGCGCCCGTGTTGTTGTAGGTCCAGAGCTTGTCGTCGTTGAAGGCAAGCACCTTGGTCGTGGCGGGGACCAACGGCACCGTCGCCGCCAATTGGGCGCCGAACACGATGTCCGAACTGCCGGTGCTGACCTGGTGGATCTCCGCCGCGAACACGTTGTCGCCCGGCAGGAGACTGGCCGCGGGGACGTCGATCGGCCCCACCACCTCGTTGGCCTCGTGGTCGGCGAACAAGGTGCTGAAGTCATAGGACGCCCCGACCGCCAGGCCAAACCGGCTGATCTCGACGCCATTCAGATAGAACACCGCGCCGTCGTCCACCTCGTGGCTCAGGGCGAGTTTCACGCCCGCCGTGCTCGTCCCGGAGAAGTTGAAATGACCGCGGACATACAGGGTCGTGTAGTGGACGCCATCGGCGTTGAAGCGGGAAACGAAGGTGCGGACGGGAATCTTCTCGCTCTTGTCGTTGTTCTCTCCGAGCGGCTGCAATCCCTTGCCCCACGCACTGTCGTTGTAGTTCGGGCTGCGCCATGCCGTGCCCAGATCCGCGCCCGAGTTGTTGTAGCTCCACTGCATGTTGTCGGCGAAGTCAAAGAGCACCACCTGCTCCTTGGGTCCGCCGATCGACACATTCACCGCCGCGGACGTCGTCTTCAACGTCGCGCTGTCGGTCGCCACCGCGGTGAAGGTATAAACCCCATCCGCCAACCCCGAGATGGCCGTCGTGTACGGTGCCGCCGTCGCCTCGCCGACCTTGGTGGTGAATTGATAGAACTCGACCTTGGAGATCGACTTGGATCCGGCCGCCGTGGGGCCGGCCGTGAGGTTCACCTTGGCCCCGGAATCCAGAATGCTGCCGCTGGCGGGACTGGTGATCGCCACCTGCGGCGGCGTCAGGTCGCCCGGCGCCCCGAGCGCCTGCAGGTATTTGCCCTCGATCCCGAACAGGGCGCTCGCCGGGGTGGTGTCGGTCGTCTTGCGCCAGGCGATCTGGCAATAATCGGTTCCGGTGCCTTCCTTCCACAACGCGTAGATGGCATAGCGATGGCCCGCCACCAGAGGGAGCGCTTCCGACGTCTTGGAGTTCACTCCCGGCTCCTCGAACACGCCCGATCCGCCCTCGGCGATCGGTTGGGCGTTCTCGGCCTTGTCGTCGATGCTCAGATACAACCGCCCGGCATCGTCGCTCCGCAGGAAGAAGTTATAGTCGCCGGTCTCGGTCGGCACGATCCAACCCGACATCCGCCCGCCATAGGCTTCGTGGGTGTCGTTCGGGTAGAAGTTCCGGCTGTCCATCGAGGCCACGTAACCGGTCTCGTCCGGCGTCTCGGCCGTGTACCGCGGGTCGCCGGTGAGATCGTCCACGGTGTTGCCCGTGGTGATGCCAAGCCAGGTATCGACCCGGAGCCCGCCCGTCTGCGGCGCGAAGGCGACGAAGTCCTTCGGGCTGTCGGCCACGATCGTGTTGGCGACCGTCGCCGTGTCCTTGATGTTGCTCACCTTAACCGTGTAGGTGGTGCCGGAAACCTGGGCGCTGGTCGTGAGCCGCACCGTCTTTTCGCCGAGCAGTTCGACCGTCGGATCCACCGTCAGCCCGGCAATCTTG